>JBDTTA010000057.1:0-13319 GCA_039930845.1 Gemmatimonadales bacterium | reverse complement strand
ATCATCAGGCACTGCAGCTCGCGGAGGTCGCCCTGCTCACGGGCGCTCGCCCTGCTCACGGGCGCTCGCCCTGCTTCCGGGCGCTCGCCCTGCTTCCGGACGCTCGCCCTGCTCACGGGCGCTCACCCAGTTCAGCGACGCCGGCCCGCCGGCGCCATCCGGTCCCGCACCGCATCCCCCAGCAGCGTCGCCGCGGTCACGACGAGCACCAGCGCCACCCCGGGCGCGGCCGCGACCCACGGTGCGTTCACCAGCGTGTCCCGCCCGGACGCAATCAGATTCCCCCAGGACGGCGCCGGTGGCTGCACGCCGAGGCCGAGGAACGAGAGCCCCGCCTCAAGCAGGATCGCGTTGCCCAGGCCGAGTGCCGCGGCCACCGTCACCGGTGTCATCGCATTCGGCAGGATGTGTCGCACCAGTACGCGCAGGCCGGGCGCGCCGAGCCCCACGGCGCCCTCCACGAACGGCCGCACCGCGAGCGCGCGCACTTCGCCATGAACCAGCCGGGCGATCGGCATCCACCCGGTGAATCCCAGCACCAGCACCACCAGCACCGCGCTCGGCTGCCAGAGCGACGCGAGCAGCAGGAGGAGCACCACGCGCGGCAGCGCCAGCGCAAAGTCGGTGAGGCCGAGGAGCGCCGTCCCGATCCACCCGCGCCAGAACCCCGCTGCTGCTCCCACCGCGATGCCCAGTGCCACCGAGATCACCGTCGCGAGCGCGCCGACGCCGAGCGACACCCGCGCGCCCACGAGCAGCCGCGCCCAGACGTCGCGGCCGAAGCGATCGGTCCCGACCAGATGAAATATTCCGTGATTGTCGATGCTGAGCGGAGGAAGAAACCGGGTGGCGACGATGTCCCGCTGGAGATAGGGGTCTCCGGCGAGCAGTGGCGCCAGGACCGCGGCGAGCACGCACAGCGCCAGTACGGTGGCGCCCAGCTTCGCACGGGGATCGTCGAGGAGCCGCCGCTGATCGCTCATCGCACCCGCGGGTCAGCCAGCGTGGTGAGGAGGTCGGCGAGCAGATTGCCGGCCACCACGAGCACGGCGCTCACCGCCGTCGCCGCCATGACCACGGGATAGTCGCGCGCCTGCACCGCCTCGACGAGGATGCGCCCCACGCCAGGCCACGCGAAGATCGCCTCGATGAACACGGCGCCGGAAAAGAGCGCGGGCAGCGAGAGGCCGAGCAGGGTGAGAACGGGAATGAGCGCGTTGCGGAGCATGTGATGCAACGCCACCTGCAGCTCGGTGATGCCCTTGGCGCGGGCGATGGCCACGTACGGCTCCCCCGCCACGTCGAGCATCGCACCGCGCACGAACCGCGCGGTGCCCCCGACGCCGACGATCGTCAGCGTCGCGAGGGGGAGCGCCAGATGCCGGAGCCAGTCGGCGGCCCGCTGCCATCCGGTCAGGAAATCCGCATCGAACCCCGACGACCCGAACGCCGGGAGCATCCTGAGCTTGTAGGTGAAGAGCATGACGAGCATGAGCCCGAGCCAGTACCCCGGCAGGGCAAAGAGCGTCACGCTCACCACCGAGAGCACCGTATCGAGCGCTCCACCGCGCACGGCCTGGACGACGCCGATCGCGATGCCGGCCAGGTAGCTGAGCACCAGCGAGATCCCGACGAGCCGCACCGTCGCGGGCCACGCCTCCGCGAGCATGCCGCGCACCGGCCGGCCGGTGGCGATGCTGGTGCCCCACTCGCCGCGTGCGAAGCGTTCAAGCCACGAGGCGTACTGGGCGGGCAGCGGGCGGTCGAGCCCCATCGCGTGCCGCTGGGCTGCGAGCTGCTCGGTGGTTGCGGCGGGGCCGACCAGAAGGAGCGCGGGATCGCCCGGGGCCAGGCGGAGCAGGAAGAACATCAACGTGACGACGCCGAACACGACGCCGAGTCCGCTGAGCGCGCGCCGAACGAGCAGTGGCATGGGTGCAATCTTCCGGCATCGCGGCGGTCACGCCAGTGAGCACTGGCCGCGGGCGCCCGCGGCCCGATACCTTACGCGGTGTTTTCGCGCCCGCCGCTCCGGATCGTCCGCGCACTCCTCCCGACGCTGCTCCTCGCGGCGGCCTGCCAGCCATCGGCGGGTCGCCGCGGGGCCACGGTGCTCTTCGCCTCCGGCGCCGATCTCCAGAGCATCAACCCGCTGCTGACGCTGCATCCGCTGGCGCGCCAGGTCCAGCGCTACGTGCTGCTCACGACGCTGGCGCGCTACGACGGCGCGCTCGTCCCCCGGCCATATCTCGCGCGTCGCTGGGAATGGTCGGACGGCCGGCGAGAGCTGACCCTTCATCTCGAATCGTCCGTCGCCTGGCACGATGGAGTTCCCACCACGGCGCGTGACGTGAAGTGGACCCTCGACGCCGCTCGTGCGCCGGCAACCGGCTATCCCCGTGCCGCCGACCTCGCCGCGCTCGATTCCGTCTCCATCCTCGACGACTCCACGCTGACGCTCCGTTTTTCTCCGGCGCCGCGCGGCTTTCCCGATGTCCTCACCGATCTCGCGATTCTCCCGGCGCATCTGCTGGACACCGTTCCGCTCGGCCATCTCCGCATGGCGGCATGGAACTCGGCTCCGGTGGGCAATGGCCCCTTCAGATTCGTGACCCACGAGGCAAATCGTCGCTGGGTCTTCGCCGCCAACCCGAACTTTCCCGCCGCGCTCGGCGGGCCTCCCTCGCTCGCTCGATTCATCGTTGTGGTGGTGGACGAGCCGGCCACCAAGCTCGCCGCGCTCACCGCGGGAGAGCTCGATATGGCGGGCATCCAGCCGGCGCACGCGAGCTTCATCGAGCACGACCCCCGCCTCGCCATCGTGACGTATCCGCTGCTCCTGTCGTACGGCATCGTGTTCAACACCCGACGGCCGCCGTTCGATGACCTCGCCACTCGCCGGGCCGTCAACCGCGGGCTCGACCGGAAGGAGATCGTGGACGGATATCTCTACGGCTTCGGCACGGCGGCCACCGGTCCCGTGCCTCCCGATGTCCCTGGCTATCTTCCGATGGCTGCGGACACCGCACGTGTTCCGCGGGGGGCGAGCGCGTCGCGGGTGCGTTTCGAGCTGCTCACGGTCGGAAGCGGCGAGGCGGCACTCGAGCAGCTGGTGCAGTCGCAGCTCCGGCGCGCCGGGTTCGACGTCGTGATCCGGCAGCTCGAGCTCTCGGCATTTCTCGCGCGGGTGTACGGCCCGAGTCACGATTTCGATGTGGCGGTGCTCGGCATCACCGGCGACCCTGGCCTCGGCTACCTCGGGCCGTTGGCCTCGCTCGCCGGTCTCACGCCGGCATCCGATCCAGCCGCCGCGCAGCGGTTGTTCGCCGATTCACTGCCGGTGGCCTTTCTCTATCACGCAAAGGGACTCCAGGGAATGAACCGCAGGGTAGCCGGGGTGACGATGGATCTTCGCGGGGAGCTGCCCACCGTGCACGACTGGCGCGTGGCGCCGTGACGCTGGCGGCCAGCGCGGCGGCGCCGGTGCGGCTCGACTTCGCCGGTGGGTGGACCGACGTGCCGCCCTTCTCCGCGCGCGAGGGCGGGTCGGTCGTCGCTGCCGCCATCGGTCTCTATGCCCGCGCCACCGTCGTTCCCGATGCCGCCGGCATCCGGCTGATCGCCCGCGACCTCGCCCTCACGGCGGAGGGCGCGGACCACACGGAGTTCGAGCGGGCCGGCCCGCTCGCCCTGCTGGCGGCGGGTGTGCGCCTTCTTCCGGTCGAGTCGTGCACCGTGCAAACCGATTCCGACGCACCCTCGGGCTCCGGACTCGGCAGCTCCGGAGCGCTCGACGTGGCGCTGGTGGCTGCCCTCTCGATGGCGCGATCCGAGCCCCGCGGCGCGCGAGAGATCGCCGACCTGGCCTGCCGGCTCGAGTCGAAGGAAGCGGGCATTGCCGGAGGCCGTCAGGATCAGTTCGCCGCCGCGTTCGGCGGCTTTCGTCATCTCCGATTTCGCGACCCCCAAGCCGACGTGGCGTCGCTTGAGCTCGATCCCGGCTTCATGGCCGAGCTCGAGCGGCGGATGATCCTCTGCTACACCGGCGCCTCGCGCTTTTCCGGCGACACCATTACCCGGGTCATGCGGGCCTACGAGCAGGGTGATCGCGCGGTGACGGGAGCGCTCCACGCGATCCGGGACGTGGCGGAGCGGATGGCGGAGGCGCTCGTCGCGGGGGACCTCGTCCGAGTCGGCGCACTGCTCAGCGAAAACTGGCGGCGGCAGCAGGAGCTCGACCCCGCGATGTGCACACCCGCGATGACCCGCCTCGAGTCGGCAATGCGCTCCTCCGGCGCGCTCGGCGGCAAGGCGTCCGGCTCGGGCGCCGGCGGATGCATGTTTTTCCTCGGCCCTGATGACCCCCGACCCGCGGTTGCCGCGGCGTGCACGCTCGGCATGCGGATCCTTCCGGTGCGATGGGTGGCGCAGGGAGTCGGACCGTGCTGATCGCCGGTGACATCGAAGCGCGCCGCCAGCTCATCGCGGAGTCGGCCGACCTGGCCGCACTCGCCCGCCGGCTCGCCGAGCGGGAGGCCCCGGTCATCGCGCAACGGCCGCCGGTTCCGAAAATGAAGGCGCTGCTCTCGGTGGACGGCGGTTTCTGTCCCGATGATGGAATGGTGCTCGCATTCGATCCCTGGAGCCCGGCGGAGCATCGCTGTCCCCGCTGCGAGCGGCGCTTCGCCGGCGAACGGCACGACCGCGCATGGGCCCGCTTCCAGCATCTCTGGCTCTCCGAGCGCGCGGTGACGCTCGCGGCGCTCGGCACGCTGACCGGGCAACGCGGCGCGGCCGAGCAGGCCGCTTCCATCCTGAGCGAGTATGCCGGCGCGTACTTCGACTTTCCCAATCGCGACAACGTGCTGGGGCCGAGCCGCCTGTTCTTCTCCACCTATCTGGAGTCCATCTGGCTCACGAACTACCTGGCGGCCGCCACGCTGCTCCGGGAGTCGGCGCTGCTCGGTGAATCGGGCGTCGAAGGAGTGAATACGGTGGCCGACGAGGCCGCGAACCTCATCGGAGACTTCGACGAGGGCTTCTCGAACCGTCAGACCTGGAACAACGCGGCGCTCGCCGCCATCGCGCTCTGGTTCGAGGACGAGGAGCTTGCCACGCGCGCGGTGGAGGGACAGAGCGGGATCGTCGCGCAACTGGCCCGCGGGTTCGGCGAGGACGGCACCTGGTACGAAGGGGAGAACTATCACCTCTTCGCCCTGCGCGGGCAGCTGCTCGCCATGGGTTGGGCACACGATGCCGGCGCCGATCTGCTCACCGATCCCGTCGTCTCTGGTCGTCTCCTTTCGGCGCTGCGTGCGCCCGCGCTCACGGCGCTTCCCGATTTCACCTTTCCGGCGCGCAAGGACTCGCGCTTCGGCGTGTCCCTCGCGCAGCCGATGTATCTGGAGTTGTGGGAGGTCGGGCTCAGTCGGCTGGGCGCTGAAGCGGCCGATCTCGGCGATTGGCTCCGTGCGCTCTACGCCTCCCCCGCTCCCGAAGCGGCGACCTTCGACTCCTATCTCCATGAGGCGGGCGGTGGCGCGCCCGCCATGCCGCGTTCCCGGGCCGATCTCTCCTGGTGGTCGCTCCTGGAAATGGCGCGATCGCTACCGGAACGGGGGAGCGGGTGGAACCCCGGCCCGCTTCTCCTCGAATCGCAGGGGCTCGCGATTCTGCGCGAGGGGGGGCGGTACGCGAGTCTCGAGTGCGGTCCGTCGGGCGGCGGGCATGGCCATGCGGACCGGCTCCACCTGACGCTTCATGCGGGAGGCGTGCCCTGGCTCGCCGACGCCGGCACCGGCTCCTACGTGAGCCGCGATCTCTTCTGGTACCGCTCGACGCTCGCGCACAACGCGCCTCGCCTCGACGGCGTCTCGCAGCCGGCGGGCGACGCGTGGTGCAGTGCGTTCGAGGTCGAGGGAGAGTGGTCGTGGGCCCGGGGAGAGTTCGGTGAGCTCGGCCGGACGCTGGTGGCGGGTCCGCGATACTTCGTGGACCTCGTCGAGCTATCGGCGCCGGTGGACCATGTGCTCGAGCTCCCCTGGCATCTCGCGGGCGAGGTGGAGCTGGTATCCGCGGGTGCGTGGGCGCCCGGATCGGTCGAGGACGATTTCGTGGAAGGCGCCCAGCGCCTCACCGGCCGGAAGGACGGAACGGTGGTGTTGCGCGCGACGCACGGCTCGTCGGCGCTCACGCTCCACCTCCTCTTCGACGGTGATCTGCTGCGCGCGACCGGCCCGGGACGGCCGGGCGGCCCGCCGACATCGGTGTTCTACCTGGCTCGCGCCGGCGGACGCAATCCGAGGCTCATCGCCATTCTGGAGCCGACCGACCGCGTCCCCAGGGTGCGAGGCGTCCGGTCCGACGGACCGGCGATCCTGATCGAGACCGAGGCCGGCACCGACCGGCACCTCGCGACGACCGAGGGTTGGGAAGTGAGCGGGGCGGCGGGCAAGGTGCTGCTCGGCGGCGGGCGCCGGCGGAAGTCCGCGGCCCGACCCCTGATTGACGTGAACCGGGTGCCGCCGCCGCACGCGCTGGCATTGCACGCCCCGGCTCCGCCCGCGCTCGACGGCGGGCTCGACGAGTTTGATGCGAGCGAGCCGATCGCCCTCGACTACGAGGACCAATACCGGCGGAGCGAGGAGGCGTACGGAGGCCCCGAGGAATTTTCGGCGACGGCGGTCGCCAACTGGGACGTGGACACGCTCTTTCTCGCGGTGGATGTCGTCAAGGCGGAAGCGGTGTTCCGTGAGCGCGACGCGTCTCCCCTCCGCCTCGACAATGAGCCCGACGACATCCACAGCGATGGGCTGCAGCTCTATCTCCGGCCCGACCCTGAGGGGCCGACGTTTGGTTTCCTGGTGGTGCCCGCCGATGAGCATGGCGGCATCCGCGTTCGAGCCACCGAGGGCAACGCCGGCGCACCGGAGATGATCTCCGGCGCGTGGCGCCGGACGGAGACCGGCTACTCCATCGCGATGAGCGTTACGCTTCCGGGTTGGGCGGTGCGTTCGGGCGACGAGATCGGCTTCGATCTGATCGTCAACGAGATGCATCCGGACCGCACGCGCCGCGCGGGGCAGCTCGTCTGGAGCGGCGGCGGCGGGTGGGTCTATCTCCGGGGCGATCGCCACCGGATCGAGCCGATGGGCGTGCTGGAGCTCCGATGACGCGCGTCGCCGGGTTCACCTCGACGGGCAGCAAGCGGCCGGAGGCGCTCTTCGGTGAGCAGCTCGACGGTCTTCCCGCGCGCATGACCCGCTCGTCGGGTTGCCGGGTCTGGGACGACCGCGGCCGCGAATATCTGGACTTCATCAGCGGGCTCGGCGCGGTAGCGCTCGGGTACGGACACCAGGCCGTCACCGAGGCGGCGATTCGTGCGGTACACGACGGAGTCGTCGGACCGCTGCCGCCCGCAGCCGAGGAAGAGCTGGCGGCCGAGATAGCCCGGCTGATCCCCGCGGCGCACCGGGTGCGTTTTCTCAAGACCGGCGCGGAGGCGATGGGCGCGGCCGTCCGGCTGGCGCGCGTGGCCACCGGTCGCGACCGCGTTCTCGGCTGCGGTTACCACGGCTGGCTCGACTGGTGCCAACGCACGGAGGCCTCGGGCGTCCCCTCGGCCACGCTCGCCCTGTACGCCGACATCCCCTTCAACGATCCGGGCCGGGCACGCGAGCTGATCCGGTCGGCGGGGGATTCCCTCGCCGCCGTGGTGTTCGAGCCGGTCATCCTCCAGGAGCCCGACCGCGAGTGGCTCACTGTGCTTCGCGAGGAGACGAGACGGGTGGGCGCGCTGCTGGTGATCGACGAGATCAAGACCGTGTGCCGTCTGGCCGTGGGAGGCGCCACCGAGCGCTACGGCCTCGAACCCGATCTCCTCGTCATGGCAAAGGCGATCGCCAGCGGCTTCCCCCTCGCCGCGGTGTGCGGCAGCGAAGAGGCAATGGGCGGCATCGGCCGCACCTGGATCTCCTCCACCCTGGCGACCGAGTGGGTGTCGCTCGCCGCCTCGCTGGCCACGCTGCGGGTGGTTGTGACGGAGAAGGTGCCCGCCCACATCTCTCGCGTGGGCGGGCGTCTTCACGAGGGGCTCGGCCGGCTCGCCGGGAGACACGAGGGTGTCGTTTCCGGCGTCAGCGGGATTCCGGAAATGTGCTTCCTCGAGCTCAGGAACGAGACGCTCTCCCGCCGATTTGCCCAGGAAGCGGCGCGGCGCGGGCTGCTCTTCAAGCGATCCGCTTATAACTTCGTGTCATTGGCGCACGATGATGCGATCGTGGACCGGAGCCTCGGCATTCTCGATGAAGTCCTTTCGGCGCTGGCAAGCGCGGAGTAGCCACGGGTGCTGATCGACGTCCACGCGCACTTCCTGCACGATCGCACGCCCCGGGCCGACTGGCGCGAGCGTAACGCGAGCCGCCTCCACGCCGGCGACCGTGTCGGCATCACGACCCACATCGCATCCATCCTCGGAAGCTGGGGACACACGTCACCCACCTACTTCCCCTCGCTCGCCGATCTCCGCTACGGTAACGACGCGATGATCGCGCTCCAGCGCCAGCATTTCGACAAGGTCCGCGGCTACGTCGCCGTCAATCCCAACTATCCCGCCGAGTCGCTCGCGGAAATCCGGCGGTGCCTCGACGCGGGGATGATCGGCATCAAGCTCGCCGCGAGCCGCCGCGCCAACGATCCGCTGCTCGATCCGATCTGCCGCCTGGCCGCCGAGCGCGGCGTGCCTGTCCTTCATCACGTATGGCAGAGCCGTCGCGGTGAGTACGCCGGGCAGGAAGCCTCCGACGCCTGGGAGCTGGGCGAACTGGCCTCGCGCCACCCCGGCGTCGCCTTCATCCTCGCGCACATCGGTGGGGGAGGGGACTGGCTGCAGAGCCTCCCCGCCATCCGGGGCGGCTCCAACATTCTCGTCGATCTCTCCGGAAGCGGGGTCGACGGCGGGATGCTCGAGGCATGCATCGAATCGGTGGGCATCCCGCGGCTGCTCTGGGGGTGCGACCTCACCATCGACACCGGTTGGGCCAAGCTTCGACGCCTCGAACACCTCCTTTCGCCCGCTGAGCTGGAGCTGGTACGCTGGGGCAACGCCGTGCGCATCTTCCCCTCCGGCGCGTTTCGCACCGACTGATGCGCATCGACGTCAACGCCTTTATCGGCGCATACCCCTTCCGCCGCGTCCCCGGCACGTCGCCGGAGGCGGTCATCGCCGCGATGGATCGGATGGGCATCGACGAGGCGTGGGTAACGCACCTCCCCGGCGTCTTCTGGCGAGATCCGGCCGCGGGCAACGCCTGGCTGCTCGACACCGCGTCACGACAGCCGCGGCTCCGCCCGGTGCCGGCGCTGCATCCCGGGGTCGCCGGCTGGAGGGACAGCCTCGAATCGGCACGCCTGGCCGGCGCACCGGCGGTCCGCGCCGATCCCACCTGCTACGGCATCGACCCCTCCGGCAGGCTGATGCAGGCGCTCGCGGTGGCCTGCGCGGCCGCGGGCGTGCCGCTCGTGCTTTCCGTCCGGCTCGAAGATGCGCGCCAGCGCCACCCGAACGATCGGGCGCCGGAGCTGCCGGCCGCCGCCGTACGCGCGCTCATCCGGAGCGACCCCCGCCTCCGGCTGCTCGTCACCCACGCCGATCGTCCCTTCATCGAGGAGGTGCATTTCGGGTCCACCGGCGAAGAGGCCGCGCGGATCTGGTGGGACATCTGCTGGATCTGGGGTCCGCCCGAAGACCACCTGGCCACACTGCTCCGCACCGTCGGCCTCGATCGCTTCCTCCTCGGCACGGGCCAGCCCCTTCGCATTCCGGAGAACTCCGCGGCGAAGCTCGATCTCCTCGATCTCACATCGGAGGATCGCGCGGCGCTCGAATCGGGCAATGCCGAGTCCTTGCGCAACGGAGGAGCGTCCTGATGGAATGGCCCCATCCGAGAGAGCACTACCGGATTCTCTATCCGACCAGTGTCCGGCCCCGCCTCATCTCCGGTGAGTACGAGCGCGACGTGGTGGATGTGTCGGAGCAGGGAATGCGCGTTCGCCTGGCGGAGAACGAGATGATGGAAGCGGGCGAGCCGGTCGAGGGAATCATCCGCTTCCGCCGGGGGCCGGACGTGAAGGTCGCCGGGACCGTGGTGCGAGTGGAAGGCCGCGACGCCGCCGTGCATCTCGACGCGGGCGTGCCGCTCAAGATCATCATCGAGGAGCAGCGGTATCTGCGGGAGTTCCACCGCGGATCGGCGTGGTGAGATGACGGAGACGATTCTGGAACGGCTGGAGTGGGGACTGGTCCCCGCGGTGCCGGTGCCGTTCCGCGGCAGCGCCATCGATGTCGCGGCGCAGGCCGAATATGCCCGCTGGATGTCGCGACAGCCGGTGGCCGGCATCGCGGTGTGGTCCCACTCGGGCCGCGGGCCGCATCTGACGCCGGACCAGCGGCACGTCGTGCTCGAATCGTGGCGCGAAGCGATGCCAGCCACCGTGATCGTCGCCGGGGCGCACGACATCACCACGGCCATCGAGGCGCGCCGTGCCCGCGCCGATGCGCTCCTCGTCTTTCCCCAGAAACACGATCCCGTCGCCCATCACCGGCGGCTGAGCCGTGAGCTGCCGGGCATCGCGTTCTATCTCTACGATGAGGCCGGCGGCGTCGCCTACGACGACGAAACCCTTCACGCGATTCTCGATCTCCCCGAGATCGTCGGCATCAAGGTGGCCACGCTCGACTCGGTGATGACCTTCCAGCGCATCGCCGCGCTCATGCGGAGCCATCCGGGCAAGCTCCTCATCACCGGGGAGGACCGCTTCCTCGGATACTCGCTCATGCTCGGCGCCCGGGCGGCGCTCGTGGGGATGGGCGCGGCGCTTCCCGATCTGCAGGCCGAGCTGCTGAAGACCTGCGCGGAAGAGAACTGGGAGGCGTTCATGCGGCTCTCCGCCCTCTGCGATGCCTTCGCGCAGGTGACCTTCGTCGAGCCGATGGGAGGCTACATCCGCCGGATGCTCTGGGCCGCGGCGGCGGATGGCGCGTTACCCGCGCACGCGTGTGACGATCCCTGGGGCCCGGACCTTCCACTGGCCGAGCGTCATGCCGTCGATCGGATGGTGGGGCATGTCCGCTCGTCTCCACGATGACTTCGAGCGCTTCAAGCGCACCCTTCCGCCGGACGTCGCCGGGTACATCAGGGAGGCGTACGGCATCAATCTGACTGCGCGCTACCTGGGCAGGACCATCCCCCATCCCATCGGCAAAGGCTCGGGTCAGCTCTCCCTCAATGTCGAGCAGCTCGAGACCGATCGCGCCGCGGGGCTGGCGTTCGTGGTGCTCAAGACGGTGATCGGCGAGAATGCCGCCGGCGAGCGCAGCATGGGCGCGTGGGCGGTGCACGAGACGAAGATGAAGGTCGAGCGGCGGACCTCCGCCGCCGGAACGGAGGGATGGACGGTCACGTGGAAGGGAAGGGGATGGGACCGCTCCTTCGAGGACTACCTCGACCTGGTGCGCGCCGCCGCCCGGTTCACCAAGGCGGACGGGATGCTCGTCGTGCCATCGGTCAAGCTCCACCTCCCCAGCCTGGACGAGCCGTTCCGCGACGACGAATATCGTCACACCATCGGCCGGATCGCCGGCGCCTGGGGTGACGGCCCGCTGCCGATCGAGAAGGACTTCTCGCCGACGCTCGCCGGCGATCCGCTCGCTGACGAGCGCGGCCGCATTCTCCGCTGGCTGCGCGAAGTGCCGCCACGAATCCGTGATGCTGCGGGCGCCGTGCCGGTGGAGCTGGCGCTCAAGCTGATGAACGCGCGCTTCGACGACGCCTTTCAGTCGGAAATGATCGCCGCCGCGGCCGGCGCCGATACCCTCGTCTGCTTCAACCGATTGTGGGATGCATCGTCCGCGGTCGCCTATGGCGGATACGATCTCAGCGACCGCAATCTCCGGGTGCTCGCCGCCCATTCCCGCTCCTGCGCCGCGTTGGCGGGCACCGGCAACATCTGCTCCGGCCGCATGGTGCTCGAGTACGGCCGCCGCGGCTGCCAGTGCGTTCAGCTCCACACCTGCTTCCAGCTCCCCCTGCGCGAGTATCCGGCTACCGCCGGCTCGCGCACCCAGCGCGCGCTGCACGCGTTGCTCTTCGACCCGGCGGATGGGCTCGTGGCGTGCATGAGCGAGCTCGAGTCGACGGGCAGGCTGGAGCGGCGCAACGGCGAGCTGCACTTTCTCGACGTGCCCGCCGCGCACGCCGAGTCGGCGGCGACATGAAGCTCACGAAGATCGAGCTGTTCGATCTCACGCTGCCGCTGCTGGAGCCGTTCGCGATCTCGGGCGGCGTCATGCACGCGCGTCGCTCGCTGGTGGTGGCGATCCACGATGGAGAAGGCCACGTCGGCTGGGGAGAGTCTCCGCCGTTCGAGCTGCCGTTCTACTCGGACGAGACGCTCTCCGGGGCGCGGCACCTGCTGGCCAAGGTGCTCATTCCGCGGCTGCTCGGCGTCGAGGTAAGCTCCCCGGAGGACGCCGACACGCTGCTCCGCACCGGCATTCGCGGCAATCCCTTCGCGCGCGCCGCGCTCGATACCGCCGTGTGGGATCTCGAGGCCTGCCGACGCGGAATCGGGCTGGCTTCGCTGATGGCCGAGCGGCTCGGCGTCGAATCGGCGGCATTCATCCCGTGCGGTGTGGCGCTGGGCATTCCCGCGGACCGGTCGGCCGATACGCTCCGGGGCTGGGTCGAAGAGGCGGTGGGCAAGGGATACCGCCGGATCAAGATCAAGGTCATGCCCGGATGGGATGTGGTCCCCATCGCCGCCGCCACCGACGTGCTCATCGGTGAGGGACTCCCGCTCACGATCGACGCCAATGGCGCGTACGAGTGGCCGCGGGATGAGGCGGTCCTTCGTGCCATCGACGCCACCGAGCTGCTGTACTTCGAGCAGCCGCTCGCGCCCGATGAGCTTGTGGGCCATGCGCGCCTCAGTGCGGAGCTGCGCACGCCCATTTGCGTGGACGAGACGCTCCACGATGCGCGCTGGGCCCGGCAGCTGATCGACCTCGATGGGCCGCGGGTGTGGAACCTCAAGGTGCACCGGGTAGGTGGCCTCACGGAGGCCTGTCGCATCGTGGGATTGGGCGTGGAAAGTGGAGCTTCGCTCTGGGCCGGCACGATGCCGGAGTCGGGGCTCGGTTCCCAGGCCGCCATCGCCGCCGCGAGCCTCCCCGCGTTCGTCTACCCATCCGACGTGGAGCCGAGCGCCCGGTGGTTCGGGGCCGGCACCGACATCATCGAGCTGACGATGTCGGCCGACGG
>JBDTTA010000056.1:0-13508 GCA_039930845.1 Gemmatimonadales bacterium | reverse complement strand
CTGCGCCGGGTGCACGTGCGCGTGCAGGGTCCTGGCAGTGGCCGCGAGTCGGCCATCCAGGCGCTGGCGTCGGTGGGGCTCCGCGTGGTCTCCATCCGGGACGTCACCCCGATCCCGCACAACGGTTGCCGTCCTCCCAAGAAGCGGCGGGTCTGAGCCATGTCGAGATACGTCGGCCCGAGCTGCCGTCTTTGCCGCCGAGAGGGCGTCAAGCTGTTCCTCAAGGCTACCAAGTGCCTGACCGAGAAGTGCCCCGTCGAGCGGCGCCCCTACGCGCCTGGTCAGCACGGCCAGAGCGGCGGCCGGCAGCGCAAGGCGTCGGAGTACGCCAAGCAGATGCGCGAAAAGCAGAAGGTCAAGCGGATGTACGGCCTCACCGAGCGCCAGTTCCGCAACACCTTCGACGGTGTCACGCGCGAGCCGGGGGTCAAGGGCACCAACCTGCTCATCGCCCTCGAGAGCCGGCTGGACAACATCGTCTACCGGATGGGCTTCGCCGGCAGCCGCAAGGCGGCCCGCCAGCTCATCGTGCACGGGCACATTCAAATCAACGGCCACCGCGTGGACATCCCCGCCTACCGGGTCATCCCGGGTGAAGAGGTGCGGGTCGCCCCGGCCAGCCGCGACAACGTGTCGATCAGGATCGCCCAGGAGGGTGCATTACGCGGGCAGCCGGTGCCGTGGATCTCGGTGGACGCCGAAAAGGCGGCCGGCCGGGTCGTCGAGCGCCCGACTCGCGAAGGCATCCCCGTCAACGCACAAGAACAGCTCATTGTCGAGCTCTACTCGAAGTGACCATGACCATTGACCTGACCGGGTTGGTCCGCCCCCACCTCGTCGAAATGACGAAGCGGGACGACAACCCCAACGCCGCCGAGTTTCGCCTCCAGCCGCTGGAGCGCGGGTTCGGCTACACGCTCGGCAACTCACTCCGCCGGCTCCTTCTCTCCTCCCTCCGGGGAAGCGCAGTCTGGGGCTTCCGGCTGGACGGCGTCGTGCACGAGCACCAGACGGTGCAAGGCGTGCTCGAGGACGTGCACCAGATTGTCCAGCGCCTCAAGGCACTCACGCTGGTCATGGCCGAAGACGTCGACGAGGCGGTGCTCCACATCCGCCGCGAAGGCGCCGGCGCGGTCTACGCGCGCGACATCCAGGAGCACGGGTCGGTTTCCGTCAAGAATCCCGACCACCTGCTGTTCACGCTCCAGGACGATCGTGACGTGAGCATGGAGCTGTACGTCAACAAGGGCCGCGGCTACGTCGAGGCGGAAATGCACCCCGCCGATCGCTCGCTGCCGGTCGACCTCGTACGGGTCGATGCCATCTACAATCCGGTGCGCCGCGCCAACTTCTCCGTCGCGGAAACCCGCGTCGGACAGCGCACGGACTACGATCGGCTCACCGTCTCGGTCGAAACCAACGGCACCATCACGCCGGAAGACGCGATCGCCTACGCGGCGGCCCTCGCCCAGGTCCACTTCCAGTACTTCGTGGACTTCGGACGCGTGCCTACCATGCGTGACGCCGCGGCGCCGGCAGGTCCCGGCGCGGGGGGCAACCTTCGCCAGCGTCTCGGCCGGCCCATCGACGACTTCGGCCTCTCCGTGCGGTCGCTAAACTCGCTCAAGAATTCCAACATCCGCACCCTCAAGGACCTCGTCGAGTTTTCCGAAGACGATCTTCTCAAGGTCAAGAACGTCGGGGAAAAGGCGCTTGGCGAAATCGCCGTGCTGCTGCAGACCGAAGGCCTCAACTTCGGCATGGCCTTCGACGAGGCCGACGGTGGCGAACTCCACATCACGAAGCCCGGTGTGCCGCCCGTGGCCCAGCCCGCTGCTGGAACGGGGGAGGGGCAGTAATGCGGCATCGCGCCAAGGGCCGCCAGCTCTCGCGCACGTCGAGCCACCGGCGTGCGCTGCTCAACAACATGGCCACCAGCCTGTTCGAGCACGGCCGGATCGTCACCACCGAGGCCAAGGCCAAGGAGCTCCGGCCCTTCGCCGAGAAGCTGATCACGCTCGCCCGGCGCGGCGATCTTCACGCGCGCCGGCTGGTCGAGCGCCGCATCAAGAGCCGCGAAACGCTGTCGCGCCTCTTCAGCGAGATCGGGCCGCGGTTCGCGGCGCGCCCGGGCGGGTACACACGTATCCTCAAGCTCGGTCACCGCGACGGCGATGGCGCCGACGTCGCCCGCATCGAGTTGCTCTCCGAGTGACCGACGCATCGGCTCGTGGAAATACGAAAGGGGACCCTCGGGTCCCCTTTTTTCGGTCGGTTGGTCGGGCCCGGCCCATGCGCCGGGTGCTAGACGGCGGCCTTGGCGCGCGGTGCCTTTGTGACCCGGTTACTCTTCAGACACTGCGTGCACACCCGCACTCGCCGGGGCGCGCCATCCACCAGGACACGGACCGTTTGCAGATTGGGATACCAGCGCCGCTTGGACCGATTGTTGGCGTGACTCACGTTGTTGCCGGTGACCGGCCCCTTGGCGCACACGGTGCAAACCCGTGCCATATGATCCATCCCTCGAAGAGTCGGCATGACGCAGCGTCCGGAACCCCCCAACCTAATGCGTCTCCAGCCATGACACAACCTCTTTCCAGCGGCCCACATGCCTAAGGCGCTCATCACCGGGGTCACCGGCCAGGACGGCTCCTACCTCGCCGAGCTGCTGCTTTCCAAGGGGTACGATGTCGTGGGGATGGTCCGGCGAACGAGTCACGACAGCTACGAGCGGATCGACCATCTCCTCGACCGGATCGAGGTGGTGGCCGCCGATCTCCTCGACCAGCATTCACTTACCGTAGTCATGCAGGACACGCGTCCCGACGAGGTCTACAACCTCGCTGCGCAATCGTACGTGCCCACCTCCTGGACCCAGCCGGTCCTGACCGGCGAGTTCACCGCGCTCGGCGCCACCAGAATACTCGAGGCCATCCGCCTGGTGCACCCCGGCGCCCGATTCTATCAGGCCAGCTCCTCGGAAATGTTCGGCAAGGTGACGGAGACGCCGCAGAGCGAGTCGACATCGTTCTACCCCCGCTCGCCGTACGGCGTGGCCAAGGTGTACGGCCACTGGATCACCGTCAACTATCGCGAGTCCTACGATCTCTTTGCCGTGAGCGGCATCCTGTTCAATCACGAGTCGCCGCGGCGCGGGATCGAGTTCGTGACGCGCAAGGTGACGGACGGCGTCGCGCGCATCAAGCTCGGGAAGGCGAAGGAGCTTCGCCTCGGCAACCTCGAGGCTCGCCGGGACTGGGGCTTCGCCGGCGACTACGTCGAGGCGATGTGGCGGATGCTGCAACAGCGCGCACCGCAGGACTACGTGATCGGCACCGGCGAAACCCACAGCGTGAAGGAGCTCGTGGAGCTGGCGTTCAGCCACGTCGGTCTCGACTATCGGGACTTCGTGAAGACCGACCAGAAATACGTCCGTCCCGCCGAGGTGGATCTTCTCCAGGCCGATGCGACCAGGGCCCGCCGGGAGCTGGGTTGGGCGCCCAGGGTCGGCTTCAAGGAGTTGATCGAGATGATGGTGGATGCCGACCTGGCCCGTCTGAGCACGCATCGATGAAGGTGCTGGTCACCGGCGCCGATGGGTTCGTGGGCCGGCACCTCGTACGCAGACTCCTCCAGTCGGGGGAGGAAGTGGCCGCGGCATGCCGGCCGGGCGGTCCCACTGTGGACTGGTCGGACGGCGTGCCCGCGGCCGCGGCGGTGAGGATGCTGCCCCTCGAGCTCACCGAGACCGCGTCCGTGGAACAGGCGCTTGCCTGGGGCCCTGATGCGGTCGTCCATCTCGCCGCCGTCGCCTCGACACGCGAAGCCCGGCAGGATCCGGGCGCCGCGTGGGTCACCAACGCCGCGGGCACCGCGCGTCTGGCGGCCGCGGCCGCGGCTCGCCGGGAGGCGGGCCAGGGCGATCCGCTGGTGCTGCTCGTCTCGACCGGTGAGGTGTACGGCGCGGCGAGTCCGGCGCCGAGAGTGGAGAGCGATCCACTCCTGCCGCTGTCCCCGTATGCCGCCAGCAAGGTCGGCGCCGAAGTCGCTGTACTGGAAGCGTGGCGCCGAACCGGGCTGAGAGTGATCATCGCGCGGCCGTTTCCCCACACCGGGCCGGGGCAGTCCCCCCACTACGCCGTGCCGGCCTTTGCCGAGCGGCTCAGCGCCGCCCGCTCCTCCGGCGCGGTCACCGTACCCACGGGCAACCTCGAGCCGGTGCGCGACTTCCTCGACGTCCGCGATGTCGTCGAGGCGTACCGGCTGCTGCTCTCGCGCGGCGTCCCGGGCGAGGCGTACAACGTTGCGCGGGGCAGCGGCGTCACCATGGCCGAGGTGTTCCGGCTGCTCGCCGGCATCATCGGCTCCGGTGCGGCGCCCCGTCCCGATCCGTCCCTCGTGCGGAACGTGGACATACCGTACCTGGTCGGTGATTCGACGAAGCTTCGGCGCGCCACGGCATGGGCGCCGGCGATCGGCCTGGAGCAGACTCTGCGGGAGCTCGTGAATGCCCAAGCGCACTGACCTCAAGACGATTCTCCTCATCGGATCCGGCCCCATCGTGATCGGACAGGGGGCCGAGTTCGATTACTCCGGCACGCAGGCCGTGCGCGCGCTGAAGGAGGAGGGGTACCGCGTCGTCCTGGTCAACTCGAACCCCGCGACGATCATGACCGATCCGGAACTGGCCGACCGGACCTACATCGAGCCCGTCACGCCGGAGTGGGTGGCCAAGGTCATCGAGCGTGAGCGTCCCGAGGCACTGCTGCCCACCATGGGCGGCCAGACGGCGCTCAACGTCGCGATGGCGCTGCAGCGTGATGGGACGCTCGCGAAGTACGGCGTCGAGCTGATCGGCGCCAACGAGCGGGCCATTCGCCTCGCCGAAGACCGGCAGGAATTCGCCGAGGCAATGCGGCGGATCGGCCTGGCCACGCCGGAGGGTCGCACGGTGCGGAGTTTCGACGAGGCGATGGAGGCGGTCGAGGTGACGGGCTACCCCGCCATTCTCCGGCCCTCCTTCACCCTCGGTGGCAGCGGCGGGGGCATCGCCTACAATCTCGAGGAGTTCGAGACGCTCGTCGGGCGGGCGCTCGAGCTGTCCCCGGTGCACTCGGTGCTGATCGAGCGGAGCATCATCGGCTGGAAGGAGTTCGAGCTCGAGGTGATGCGGGACGGGGCCGACAACGTGGTCATCGTCTGCTCGATCGAGAATCTCGACCCCATGGGTGTCCACACCGGCGACTCGATCACCGTCGCACCGGTCATGACGCTCACCGATCGCGAGTACCAGGTGATGCGGGATGCATCGATTCGCGTCATCCGGGAGATCGGCGTGGCCGCCGGCGGCTGCAACATCCAGTTCGCCGTCAATCCGGCCACCGGGGAGCAGCTGGTCATCGAGATGAATCCGCGCGTCTCCAGATCGTCGGCGCTGGCGTCGAAGGCCACGGGATTTCCGATCGCCAGGATCGGCGCCAAGGTGGCCGTGGGCTACCGGCTCGACGAGCTGCCCAACGATATCACACGCACGACCCCCGCCTCATTCGAGCCGGTGCTCGACTACGTCGTGGTCAAGATCCCGCGCTTCGCCTTCGAGAAGTTCCCCGCGGCCGATCCCACCCTGACGACGCAGATGAAATCGGTCGGCGAGGCAATGGCGATCGGGCGGACGTTCAAGGAAGCGTTCCAGAAGGGACTTCGAGGGCTGGAGATCGACCGCGCCGGCTGGGTCGCCGCGCCCACGGCGGCCGACGATCGCCTCCAGGACGAGAGCCTCGCGGTCGTGCTCGCCGCGCTCCGCACTCCCACGCCCGAACGCATCTTCCAGGTCAAGCGCGCGCTGCAGCTCGGCGCCACCATCGACGACATCGCCGAGCGCACCAGGATCGATCCATGGTTCCTGCACCAGATGCAGGAGCTGCTGGACGCCGAGCGCGACTGGGCCACCCGCATCCCCACGGCGGACGATGGTGTCGAGCGGTCGGCGATTCGGCGCATGAAGCGGATGGGGTTCTCGGATCGCCAGCTCGGCGATGCTCGAAATGTTCCGGAGGCCGCGATTCGGCGCGAGCGCCATCGGCTTGGCGTCCGTCCGGCGTACAAGACGGTCGATACGTGCGCCGGTGAATTTCCGTCATCCACGCCCTATCTCTACTCCTCGTACGACGAGGAGAACGAGGCGCATGCCTCGGGCGACCGCACCGTGGTCATTCTGGGCAGCGGGCCGAACCGGATCGGCCAGGGGGTGGAGTTCGACTATTGCTGCGTTCGCGCGGCCATGGCCTTTCGCAAGCTCGGCCTCCGCACGGTGATGGTGAACTCCAACCCGGAAACCGTCTCCACCGACTTCGACATCTCCGACGCACTCTATTTCGAGCCACTCACGCTCGAGGACGTGCTCGAGATCGTGGCGGTGGAGCAGCCGATCGGTGTGGTGGTGCAGTTCGGCGGGCAGACGCCGCTCCGGCTCGCGCGTGGACTGGAGCGCGAAGGGGTGAGGATCCTCGGCACCTCACCCGAGGCCATCGACCTCGCCGAAGACCGCGGCCGCTTCGAAGCGCTGACGAGGGAGCTCGGTGTCGCCCAGCCACCGAGCGGCATGGCCCACTCGGTGGAGGAAGCGGTGGCGGTCGCGGCGCGGGTACGATATCCGGTCCTGGTGCGGCCATCATACGTGCTCGGCGGCCGCGCCATGGAGATCGTGTATGACGACGCGTCGCTCCGAAACTACTTTGCCCGCGCGGCGCGAGTCTCGCCGGAGCATCCGGTGCTGATCGACAGCTTTCTCGAGGATGCCTTCGAGGCCGACGTCGACGCCATCGCCGACGGCAGCCGGTGTGTCATCGGGGGCGTCATGCAGCATATTGAAGACGCGGGCATTCACTCCGGTGACTCGGCATGCGTCCTGCCGCCCTATCTCATCACCGAGGCACAGGTAGAGGAGATGCGCCGGCACACGCGCGCCTTTGCCGAGCGACTGGGGGTCGTCGGATTGCTCAACGTGCAGTACGCCATCAAGCACGACGTGGTCTACGTGCTCGAGGTCAATCCGCGCGGCTCACGCACCGTTCCTTTCGTGTCGAAGACCACAGGCGTGCAGCTGGCCGGCCTCGCGGCGGCGATCATGGCGGGAGCCACGCTCGATGAGCTCGGCCTGCATGACGACGTGATCCAGCCCTACGTGGCGGTCAAGGAAGCGGTCTTTCCCTTCAGCAAGTTGAGCGGAGTAGACCTGATCCTCGGACCGGAGATGCGGTCGACCGGTGAGGTGATGGGCATCGCCGATTCATTCGGGATGGCGTTCGCCAAGGCGCAGATTGCCGCCGACGGCGCGTTGCCGCTCGAGGGCACGATCTTCGTCACGGTCAACGATCACGACAAGGGCAACCTGGTGCCGATCGTCCGCCGCTTCCACGGACTCGGCTTCCGGGTTCTTGCCACCGAGGGCACGGCTCGATATCTCCGCGCCCGTGGTGTGCCGGCCGAGCGGGTGCTCAAGGTTCACGAGGGCCGTCCGAACGCCATCGATCTCCTCGTCTCGGGCCAGATCCAGCTACTGATCAATACCCCCCTCGGAAAGCTCAGCCAGCAGGACGACTACGCCATCCGTCGCGCGGCGCTGCAGCATCGAGTGCCGTACACCACCACGCTCTCCGGCGCGTCCGCGGCGAGCGACGCGATCATCGCGCTCCGGAGCCGGGTGGGTGAAGTGCGATCGCTTCAGGAATGGCACGCGCTCGCCAGGGAGATGTCGCCCGAATGGAGCGGCTGACCGCGCGGGACCCGGTCTTTGCCCAGGCGGTCCGCGCGGCGATCCGGGGTGAGGTGCGGGAGGCCGAGCCGCTGGCGCGGTACTCCACCTACCGTATCGGCGGACCGGCCACGGTGGTGCTGCCAGCGGTGGCGGAGGATGTGGGCACGGCGCTGCGCCTGGCGCACGAGGCGGGTATCCCGTGGTTTGCGATCGGGCTCGGCTCGAACATCCTGCTGCCCGACGAAGGCCTCGACGCGCTCGTCATCCGTCCAGGCAAGAAGCTCGACGGGCTGCGCCGGGAGGGAGACGCGTGGACCATCGGCGCGGGGCTGCCGGCACCGCTCGCCGCGCGGCGGACGGCCGCGGCGGGGTACGCCGGACTGCACATCTTTGTCGGCGTGCCAGGGACCGTCGGCGGCGGCGTGTACATGAACGCCGGCTGCCACGGCGGTGAGTGGGCGGAAGTCGTCGAGCGGGTCACGGTGGTGGACCAGTCGGGACAGGATTCCGTCCTGGCCCGGAGTGAGGTCCCGTTCAGCTACCGGCGGAGCGGGCTCGACGGGCGGATCGTGCTGGAGACGGTCGTGCGCCTGCGGGCGGAAGAGCCGAACCGCCTCGACGAAGCGATGGCGGAAATGTTCGAGTGGCGGCAACAGGGAACCCCGTTCAACCAGCCGTGTTGCGGCAGCGTGTTCAAGAACCCGGCGGGGCCGAGCTGGAAGACCGAAGGGGGACCACGCACGGCGGGCCAGCTCATCGAGGCCGCCGGCCTCAAGGGACGGCGCGAGGGCGGCGCGGAGATCTCGCCGATGCACGCGAACTACTTCGTCAACACCGGCGAGGCGACCGCCGCGGACGTCCGGGCGCTCATCGATCTGGCACAGCGCGCAGTGCAGGATCAGTTCGGCCTGCGGCTCGAGCCTGAGGTGAAGTTGATCGGGCGGTCGGGGGAGTATTTGAACAAGGAGTGAGGGGCGTATGGACTATTTCGTTCACGAATCGAGCTACGTCGACGACGGCGCGATCATCGGCGCCGGTACCAGGATCTGGCACTTCAGCCACGTTCTCCCGGGCGCGGTGATCGGTGCGCGCTGCAATCTCGGGCAGAATGTGGTGGTCATGGGCGGTACCCGGCTCGGCAACAACGTGAAGGTGCAGAACAACGTCTCGGTCTACGAAGGCGTCATTCTCGAGGACGATGTGTTCTGCGGGCCGAGTTGCGTCTTCACCAACGTGACCAATCCGCGGAGTCATGTGCCGCGAAAGTCCGAATACAGGCAGACCCTCGTACGGCGGGGCGCGTCGATCGGCGCCAACGCGACGATCATCTGCGGAGCGACGCTCGGCGAGTACTCCTTCATCGGGGCGGGAGCCGTGGTCCGGGGCGATGTCCCGGCGTTCGGACTGATGGTGGGCGTGCCGGCCCGGCGGGTCGGCTGGATGTGCCAATGCGGGGTACGGCTCGAGCTGACGGCAGGGTCCGGAACGTGCGCGGCCTGCGGCGCGGTTTACCGGGAGGAGGGGGGAAGACTCGTTCAGATTGACCCACCCAGCCCACATCGCTAACTTCCACGGCTGTCGAATCTTGCGCTTATTCCCCCACAGGTTGACCCGATGAACGTACCGTTGCTGGACCTTGTCGCCCAATACCGCGACATCAAGGACGAGGTACTTCCGGCGTTGATGTCGGTCATCGAGCGTCAGGCGTTCATCATGGGCGCCGAGGTCGGCCAGCTGGAGGCCGCGGTCGCGAGGCTTTCGCAGACCAAGCACGCCATCGCGTGCGCCAGCGGGACCGATGCGTTGCTCCTGCCGATTCACGCGCTCGATCTGAAGCCGGGTGACGAGGTCATCACCACGCCGTTCACCTTCTTCGCGACGGGCGGGGCGATCCACAACGCCGGCGGCACGCCGGTGTTCGTGGACATCGACGCGGGGACGTTCAACATCTCACCCGCCGCCATCGAGGCCGCGGTCACGCCGCGGACCCGTGCCATCGTCGTGGTCCATCTCTTTGGCCAGATGGCCGAAATGGAAAAGATCCTGCCGATCGCCGCCCGTCGCGGAATCGCGGTGATCGAGGACGCCGCGCAGTCGATCGGCGCGCGGCGTCAGATCGACGGGCAGTGGCGGCCCGCGGGGTCGCTCGGCACCGTGGGCACCCTGTCGTTTTTTCCGAGCAAGAATCTCGGCGGCTTTGGCGACGGCGGGATGATGCTGACCCAGGACGACGCGCTGGCGGCGCGTCTGGCGCGCCTGCGCCTTCACGGCGGCACCCGCGCCTATCATCACGACGAGGTCGGCTACAACAGCCGTCTCGACACCCTCCAGGCGGCGGTGCTCCTGGCCAAGCTGCCGCACCTCGCGCGGTGGAGCGCCACTCGCGCGCGCCACGCGACGCGGTACAACGACGCCTTCCAGCGCAACTCGTCCATTTGCCCGCCACGCATCGATCCGGCGAACGAGTCGATTTTCAATCAGTATACCCTCCGGGTGCCGCGTCGCGATGCGCTCCAGGCGCACCTCAAGAGGCGCGGCATCGGCCATTCGGTGTACTATCCGCTGGCGCTGCATCTTCAGCCCTGTTTCGCCCACCTCGGGTACCAGCGCGGCAGCTTGCCTGTGAGCGAGGAGGCAACCCAATCGGTCATCTCGCTTCCGGTGTTCCCCGAAATGACGTCACACCAGCAGGACGCGGTCATCGAAGCGGTGCTCGAATTCTACGCATGAGCCATTTGCCGAGCAGGGGAGGGCGCGCCCGATGAGTGCCACCGATTTTGCCGGCGATCTCATCGGGAAGGCCGAGCGCCGCGAGGCGCTTTTCGGCATCGTGGGGCTGGGGTACGTCGGCCTCCCGCTCGCCGTCGAGCTGGCCAACGCCGGGTATCGGGTGCTGGGGTTCGACGTGCAGCAGAAGGTCGTGGACGGACTCAACGCCGGGCATTCACATGTCAAGGACGTGACGGACGCGCAGCTCCAGGCGGTCGTGAAGTCGGGGCGTTTCAGCGCCACCACCGACATGTCGCGGCTCGGCGAGCCCGATGCCATTTCCATCTGCGTCCCGACACCGCTCTCCAAGTTCAAGGATCCCGACGTCAGCTACATCGTCGCGGCGACGGACGCCATCAAGCGTACGCTGCGCCGCGGCCAGGCGATCATCCTCGAAAGCACGACGTATCCGGGAACCACCAGGGAAATCATGCAGCCGGCCCTGGAGAGCACCGGCCTCGAAGTGGGGAAGGACTTCTTCCTCGCCTTCAGCCCCGAGCGAGTCGATCCGGGCAATCCGAAATACGGGACGCGCAACACGCCCAAGGTGGTCGGCGGGATCACCGACGATTGCTGCCGCGTGACGGTGGCGCTCTACCAGCCGGCCATCGACACGCTGGTGCCGGTCTCGACGACCGAGGCGGCGGAACTGGTCAAGCTGCTCGAGAATACCTTCCGCAGCGTGAATATCGGCCTGGTGAACGAGATGGCGATCGTCTGCGACAAGCTCGGCGTCGATGTGTGGGAGGTGATGGAGGCGGCCGCCACCAAGCCGTTCGGCTACATGAAATTCCTCCCCGGCCCCGGGCTGGGCGGGCATTGCATTCCGATCGACCCCCACTACCTCGCGTGGAAGATGCGCGGGCTCAACTACAAGACGCGATTCATCGATCTCGCCGGCGAGCTCAATACCGAGATGCCGCTCTTCTGGGTGCGCAAGGTGGCGGAAGCGCTCAACGGGAAGGGCATGGCGGTGCGCGGCGCCAGCGTGCTCGTGCTGGGCGTGGCGTACAAACGCGATATCGACGACATCCGCGAGAGCCCGGCGCTCGACATCATCCGGCTGCTCGAGGCGCAGGGGGCCACGGTCTCGTATTTCGACCCGCACGTGCCCGTCTTCCGCGAGGACAGTCACGAGTTCCACTCGGTCAAGCTCACGCCCGAACTCGTGGCCGCGGCGGACTGCGTGATGGTGGTGACCGATCACACGGCGGTCGACTACCGGATGATCAAGCGCACGGCCCGGCTCGTGGTTGACACCCGTAACGCCATCCCGAAAGAGGCTTGAGATGCACGTAGCGGTGATCGGAAGCGGTTACGTCGGCCTGGTGGCCGGCGCCTGTCTGGCGGAAACCGGCAACGACGTGATCTGCGTCGACAAGGATGCGGGCAAGATCGACCGGCTGCAGCGGAACGAGATCCCGATCTACGAGCCGGGACTCGAGCCGATGGTCCGCCGTAACCAGGAAGAGGGCCGCCTCACCTTCACCACCGACCTGAATGCCGCGGTGAAGAGCGCTCGCGTCATCTTCATCGCGGTGGGTACGCCTCCGGGCGAAGATGGCTCCGCCGATCTCCAGCACGTGCTGGGCGTGGCGAAGGACATCGGCCGCGCGATGGACGGGCACAAGGTGATCGTCACCAAGTCCACGGTGCCGGTGGGCACCGCCGAGAAGGTCCGCGCGGCGGTCAGATCCGAGACGCAGCTTCCGTTCGCGGTGTGCTCCAACCCCGAATTCCTGAAGGAGGGGGCGGCCATCGATGACTTCATGAAGCCCGACCGCGTCGTGATCGGGGTCGACGACGAGGAGGCCAGGGAGGTGATGGGTGAGCTGTACTCGCCGTTCACCCGCCAGGGCGGCAACCGGATCTTCTTCATGGACATCGCGTCGGCCGAGGTGACCAAGTATGCGGCGAACGCGATGCTGGCGACCCGCATCTCCTTCATGAACCAGATGGCGCGCTTCTGCGAGCTCGTCGGCGCCGACGTGCACAACGTGCGGCTCGGCATCGGGAGCGACCAGCGGATCGGCCGCGCCTTTCTCTACCCCGGGCCCGGTTACGGCGGCTCCTGTTTTCCGAAAGACGTGAAGGCGATCATCCACACCGCGGATTCGCTCGGGCTGTCGCTCGACGTGCTCAAATCGGTCGAGGCGGTCAACGAGGAGCAGAAGCTCGTCGTCCTCAAGAAGACGCTGAAATTTCTGGGGAACGATCTCCACGGGAAGATCGTCGGCGTGTGGGGCCTGGCGTTCAAGGCGGAAACCGACGACATGCGTGAGAGTCCGACGATCCCGCTCATCGAGGGACTCCTGGCGGCGGGCGCCAGGGTTCAGACGCACGACCCCAAGGCGCAGGAGTCGGCCCACGAGATCTTCGGCGATCGGGTGATGTACGCCGCCGATCCGTACAGCGCGGCGCACGGCGCCGATGCCCTGCTGGTGATGACCGAGTGGCTGGTGTACCGCAACCCCGACTTCGAGCGTGTGCGGAAGCTCCTGCGGCGTCCGCTCCTCATTGACGGCCGCAACCTCTACGATCCGGACCGCATGGTCCAGCAGGGCTTCGAGTATCACGGCATCGGCCGGGGCGGCCAGTGATACGAGTGCTGGTCACGGGGGCCGCCGGATTCATCGGTTCCCACCTGGTGCAGGCGCTCATTCGCGGAGGCGACGAGGTGATCGGGATCGACAACTTCGATCCCTTCTATCCGCGAGCCATGAAGGAACGCAACCTTTCCGAGATCGGTCATCCCTCCGAATTCGCGTTCTACGAACAGGACATGCTCGACGTGGATGCGCTCCAGCGGCGACTCACGGCCGACACCGTCGTCGTCCATCTGGCGGCGAAGGCCGGCGTGCGCCCCTCGCTCGCCGATCCGGTCGGCTATGCCCGCGCCAACGTCACCGGGACCGCGGCGGTCCTGGAAGCGGCACGGCGCGTCGGCGTGTCTCGATTCGTGTTCGGGTCGTCCTCGTCG
>JBDTTA010000055.1:0-13533 GCA_039930845.1 Gemmatimonadales bacterium | reverse complement strand
TCACGCTGAAGGCGTCGATCGGATCGCCGTTGATGAGCATGTCGAGCTTGACGAGGTCGGACTCGCGATAGCCGAACATCTCGTAGTCGAGCGAGGCGTATCCCCGGCTCAACGACTTGAGCTTGTCATAGAAATCGAGCACGATCTCGCCGAGCGGGAACTCGAAATCGAACTCGACTCGCGCGGTGTCGATGTAGTGCATGCCGTTGTAGACGCCCCGCCGCTCCTGGCCCAGCCGCATGATGCCGCCGATATACTCGGCGGGGGCCATGATGCGAGCCTTGACGTACGGCTCGTCGATGCGCGAGATCTCGGCCGGGTCGGGAAGGTTGCTGGGGTTCTCCAGCAGCAGCATCTCGCCGTCGGTGCGGTAGACGTGATACTCCACCGTGGGTACGGTGCTGATGAGATCGAGGTTGAACTCGCGCTCGAGTCGCTCCTGGACGATTTCCATGTGGAGCAGGCCGAGAAACCCGCAGCGGAAGCCGAACCCGAGCGCGGTGGATGACTCCGGCTCGTACTGGAGACTGGCGTCGTTGAGCCGCAGCTTTTCGAGCGCGTCGCGCAGGCCCTCATACTGATCGGATTCGGTGGGATAGAGCCCCGCGAACACCATCGACTTGACCTCGCGGTACCCCGGCAGCAACTCGGTGGCGCGATCGTTGGCATCGAGAATCGTGTCGCCCACCCGCGCGTCGCGGACGTCGCGGAGGCTGGCGACGAGATAGCCCACCTCGCCGGCCGCCAGCTCCTTCGAGGGGTGCTGGCCGAGCTGCAGGTAGCCGACTTCGTCGACGTGGTGCACGTCGTCGGGGTGCGCGCCGAAGATGATGTCCATCCCCTCCCGTACCACGCCATCCACTACCCGGATGCTCGGGATGGCGCCGCGATACCGGTCGTAATACGAATCGAAGATGACCGCCCTGAGCGGCGCCGACGCATTCCCCCGTGGCGGCGGCACGCGCGTGACGATCGCCTCGAGCAGCTCGGGCACACCGGTGCCCTCCTTGGCGGAGACGGCCAGAATCTCTTCCCGCTTGGCCCCGATCAGATCCATGATCTCCTGGGCCCGTTTCTCCGGCTCGGCGCCGGGGAGATCGATCTTGTTGAGCACCGGAATGATCTCGAGGCCGGCGTCCATGGCCAGGAAGAGATTGCTGAGCGTCTGCGCCTGCACGCCTTGCGAGGCGTCCACGACGAGAATGGCCCCTTCGCACGCCGCCAGCGAGCGCGACACCTCGTAGGTGAAGTCCACGTGGCCGGGGGTGTCGATGAGATTGAGCTCGTACTCCTCGCCGGTGCGGTCGGTGTAGGTCATGCGCACGGCGTTCAGTTTGATCGTGATCCCGCGCTCGCGCTCGAGGTCCATCGTGTCGGTGAGCTGCTCGCGCATCTGGCGCTTCTCCACGGCGCCGGTGGCCTCGATCAGGCGGTCGGCGAGAGTGGATTTTCCGTGGTCGATGTGTGCGACGATGCAGAAATTGCGGATTCGCGACTGAGGCATGGGGGGGAATATAAGAGGTGTTACTCTTCTGGCCGTGTCCGAGTCATCAGCGATAGCCGCGCCCGCTCCCCCGGGAGCCAGGTCCGCCCGTTCGGCGGACCTGGCCATGCTCGTCGTGGTCGTCATCTGGGGACTCAACTTCAGTGTGACCAAGGTCGCCTTCGACGAGTTTCCGCCGCTCGCCTTCACCGCCGTCCGCTTCGTGCTCGCCAGCATCCTGCTCGTGCCGCTGGTGCGGCGCATCGAGGGACGGGAGCCGCTTCCGAAAGGCTCCGTCCGGCGGCTCGTCGTCCTCGGCGTCGTGGGCAACACGCTCTACCAGATCGGATTCATCCTGGGGCTGGCGCGGACCACCGCGTCGAACAGCTCGCTCATCATCGCCTCCATGCCGTCGCTGGTCGCGGTGTTTGCCGTGGCGCTCGGATTCGAGGCCTTTCGCTGGCGGGTGATGGGGGGAGTTCTGGTGGCGACGGTGGGCGTCGTGCTCGTGGTCCTCGCGCAGGGCACCGGCGCTGCGCACGGAGACCTGACCGGCGATCTCCTCACCGTGGCCGCCGTGTTCTGCTGGGCCGGCTATACGCTCGGGCTGCGCGTGCTTCCGCCGGAGATCAGCCCGCTCAAGGTCACCATGGTCACGACCGTCGCGGGCACGCCAGGACTCGTCCTCGTCGGGATCCCCGAGTTTCTGCACATGGATGTGGGCCGGGTGGGATTGATCGGGTGGAGCGCACTGGCCTATGCCACGCTCTTTTCGCTCGTGCTCGCGTATCTGCTCTGGAATCGCAGCGTGCAGACGGTGGGAGCCAGCCGGACGGTCATCTTCATGTGTCTCACGCCGCTGGTGGCCGTGGCCGGCGCGGCGGTGATGCTCGGCGAACGGCCCCGTCCGCTCCAGGCGGTCGGGGCCGTATTGATCATCGCCGGGGTACTGCTGGTGCGAGGCCGTCAGCGGCCAGTTTCGTCCTCCACGATCTCCTTGTAGCTCTCCGGATTCCACGCCGGTCGCTTCGGCGCATTCGCCACGTCCTGGCCGAGATAGAAGAGCAGCTTGAGGATTCGCGATTCCTTTTCGCTGTTGATCTTGTCGGGCGAGTCCGTCACCTGATGGTAGTCGGGATGAACGCCGTTGAAGAAGAAGAGGATCGGGACGCCCTTTCGGGCAAAATTGTAGTGATCGGAGCGAAAGTAGAATCGCTCGTCTGGCCACCGGTCGTCGATCGCCGTCATGCCCAGCTCCCTGTGGGCGGCGTTCACCCGCTCGAGCGTCCTGCCGAGATCGGACTGGTCCTTGCCGATCGCGACGATGGTGTCTGGCCAGTTGCGGCCGATCATGTCGATGTTCAGATCGGCGACGATCTGAGGCAGCGGAACCGCGGGATGCTCGCTGAAGTACCGGCTGCCCCAGAGCCCCTTTTCCTCGCCGCTCACCGTCAGAAAGATGATCGACCGCCTCGGCCGCACGCCGGGCCGGCTGAACGCCTCGGCGAGCTCCATCACGCCCGCCGTGCCCGACCCATCGTCGTCGGCGCCGTTGTTGATGCTGTCGGTCGGGCCCGGCGTGATTCCGATGTGATCCATGTGCGCGGAAAAGACCACGTACTCCTCGTTGAGCTTCGGATCGCTGCCCTCGAGGATTCCCACCGTGTTTGGCGCGGTGGACGACGAGAGCACCGAGTCGGCCATCGCCACCCGGACGGTGAGGGACGGCACCGCGCGGTAGAACGGCCTGGACGAGCCGCGCACGGCGGCGAGATCGACGTGCGCCGCCCGAAGCGCCCGGGCCACGGCCCAGTCGGCCACCTCCACGACGGGGGGAACCGGTCGCTCCACCTCGGCGCCGCTCCGCTCGGGCGCGCGGCGTGGAAGCTTCGCGGCGAAGGCCGCGGAGTCGAGGTTGGAGAGCAGCACGACGGCCCGGGCGCCTGCGAGGCGCATCGCCCGGATGAGCTTCGTGCGGTTGTCGGAAATCGGCTTCGAGAAATCGAGCGGATAGAGTACCAGCCTGTCCTCGAGCGCAAAATGACTCAGCGCCGCGACGCTGAGAGCGCCACCCACCAGGACCGCCGTCCCCGGCGTGGGCCGGGTGGCAATCGCGCTGGAGACCGATCGTGCGGCCCGGGTGAACGTCGCGGTGTCACTGACGCCGGCGGCCTCGAAGATCACGTGAGAGGCTGCAAGGTCGAGCCGGCGGTGTGTGATCGGATACCGCTGAAACCAGGTGCCGTTCTCGCCACCCGGCTTGAGCCCGAAGCTCCGGAACTGATCGGCGACGTACTGCGCGGTGAGCTCGAGCCCGCGGCTCGGCGTGTCCCGGCCCATCATCGAGTCATCGGCGATGATGCCGATCCGGCGCGCCACGTCGGCGGGAGTGATGCTGGCGGCGGCGTGCGCGAGCGGGGAGGAGGTCTGGGCGGTCAGTGTGTTCGAAGCGAGGAGGAGGCCGAACAGGGGAAGCCGGCGCATGCGGTATGAAGCCTCGTGTGGTGAGTCCAGGAGTCAGGGACGCCGGCGGCGCAGCTCCGGCTCGCCGGTGCTGGTCGGGGCAGGGGCCGGTTTCAGGCCTTCGGGGACGGTCCGGCCGGCGCTGTCCGCATCGCGGCGACGCTCCTCGGCGCGGCGGCGCTCCTCGATGAGTGGACGCGCGGGCGACAGCTCCGGCCTCGTCTCGGTCCGGCCCGGCCGTCGAAGCGAGGAGAGACCGGGTGTCGGGATCGTGCCCCGGCCCCCGACATCGTCGCTGGTGGCCCCGCGGTCATCGTCCGCCAGGTTTCGGCGCCGGCCCGGCTCCACGCGGCCCGGCACCCGCGTCACGTAGGCGGAGGCGGGATCGGCCTCGCGGAAGAGATAACGTGGACCGGGGTGGAGCGACCGATCGGGGACCACGTTTCTGCCACCGCCGTACCGGTACGGGTAGTACCGAGGGTCGTCGCGCACCACCACCCGGAATCGCGTACACGAGGTGCGGTACGGATCCCACTCCGAATAACTCGCGTATGCGTGGCAATCGTAACAGACGAACCGCGGGTAGTCATAGTGCCGTTCCACGTAATACGGCACGACATCGTAGTCGTAGTCCTCGTCGGGCGCCATGCGCGCCGCGATCTCGGTGAGCGAGACGTACGGGTCGCCCTGTACGCGTCCGCCCCCGATGGACCGGTAGTCCCAGTAGTCGCCCCGGGTGATCTGACGGAAATCGAGCGGCTCGGGGGAGGCGACGGCGAAGAGATAGCCAATGCCGGGATAGTCGTCCACGACGAAGGCGCTGCCGTCGCGTACGCCGGTCACCTCGAGCGTCTGCCGGTCTTCCACGTAGTTGTCGCCCCACGGCTCACGGGGAAAGAGGACGCGGATGCGTCCGTCGGTATCGACGCGGAAGACGGAGATATAGGAGGGCTCGTCAACGCTCAGGTAGACGCGCGCGCCACTCCCCCTCGGATACGGGTCGTCGCGATCGGTCCAGAGCGTCACCCTCCCGGCCGCGCTGGCGGGCCGGGCGGCAGGGGGCAACGGGTGATGTGGCGGAGGAGTCGGGAGGCCGGCGAGCAGCATCCACCCCAGCGTGAGGAGCATTGAGTCTACAACCCTTTCAGTCGGATTTCTCTCCTGTCCAGCAGACGGTGTGCCAGGCTCAGGTATCGGCATAAGATAAGCCGGAGTAAAACGTTGGGTTTTGGCGGGTCCTGGCCGGGGGCCCTGCGTTGTCCACTTTGACGCGTTGATTTCCCTCTTCCGGGCCGGTACGTTCCGCCGTTCATGCCAGCGTCTTCCCTCTCGTCCGGCCGTGTGCGCCTCGACCTTCTCGACCCGGTCGAGGTCTCGAAGCTCGGCGGGATCGAGGTGACCACACAGGGCGTTGTCGAGGGTTTTCTGGCGGGACTCCACCGTTCTCCACGCCGCGGGTTCTCCGCCGAGTTCGCCGAGCACCGCATGTACCAGCCGGGCGACGATGTCCGGCATGTGGATTGGAAGATTCTGGGCCGCAACGACCGACTCTACGTGAAGCAGTTCGAGGAAGAGACCAATCTCCGCGCCATGGTCGTCTGCGATGCCAGCCGATCAATGGCCTGGACGGGGTCGCCCGGAACGGTGCTCCCGAAGCTGGCCTATGCCCAGCGCCTGATCGCCGCCCTCTCGCTCATTCTCCTCCGTCAACGCGACGCCACCGGACTCATCACTTTCGACGACGACATCCGCACGGTGCTCCCGCCCCGCGTGCGTCTGAGCCACTGGCGGCAGTTGCTCGAGACGCTCGGCTCGCTCGAGGCGGGGCAGGGAACCGCCGCCGAGCCGGCGCTCCGGCGGGTCGTGCAGCAGTTGCGGCGGCGCGGGCTCGTCGTCTTCGTCTCCGACCTGCTGCTCGACCGGGCCCTCGCGCTCAAGGCGCTTCGATTTCTCCGTCATCGCGGGCACCAGGTGATCGTGCTCCACCTCATGGACCCCGCCGAGGCGGCGCTCGCCGGGCCCGCCGAGGCCCGTTTTGAAGATCCGGAGACCGGGGCCGCCGTGGTGCTGCGCCCGCGTGACTGGGCAGGCGCGTATCGCGAGACGGTGCGCTCAGTCGTCGCCGAGTGGCGGCTGGCCTGCCGTCGGCACGGGATCGCCTACCATCACATCACGACCGATACCCCATACGGGATGGTGCTCCGCGGGGCACTCTCGACAGCTTCGCGGGCGGCATGATCGAATTCCTCCATCCGTGGGCCCTCGCGGGGCTGACGTGCGCGGCTATCCCCGTCCTGCTGCATCTCCTGGCCCGTCGGGAACCACCCACGGTCGAGTTCCCCGCGGTTCGATATCTCATCGCGACCACACAGGAACACCTTCACCGTCTCAAGTTGCAGAACCTGCTGCTGCTTGCGGTACGCACGCTGCTCATCATCGCGATCATCCTCGCGGCGGCCGGACCGACGGTGGCGCGGAGCGGGCTTCCGAACCACGCCCCTGGTGCGCTCGCGCTCATCGTGGACAACTCGCCGAGCAGCGGTGTCGTCCTGGGCGGGAGCCCCCGGCTCGCGTCCCTCCAGAACGCCGCACGCGCCGTCCTCGCACGCGCCACTCCGGACGATGCCGTATGGCTCATCACCGCCGACGGCATTCCGCGGCGGGGTGACGCCGATGCGCTGCGGAGTCGCCTCGACGCCCTGCCGGTGTCCTCCTATCGGCTCGACCTCGGCTCCGCGCTGGGCGTGGCCATCGGCGCTCTGTCCACGGACCCGCGGCCGGGAGAGGTGGTGCTGTTGAGCGATCTTCAGGCGAGCGCGGTCTCCCCCGCTGACGTGACGGTGCCGCTCATCGTCGGACGCCCGGACGACCCGACCGTCGCGAATGTGGGCATCGGCCGGCTGGAGACGGGGCCGCAGCCCTGGTCCACCGATGGGGGCCGAATCACCGTTTCGCTCGTCGGCGACTCGGTGCGCGCCGCGCCCGTGAGCGCCCGGCTCGGCGAGCGTCCGGCACGGCAGGCACTCGCATCCGGCGGGACGGCGGTCTTTCCGCCCATTACCGCGCCGGCCGGATGGTGGAGCGCCACCGCCGAGCTCGACCCCGATGAGTTCAGGCTCGACGACCGTCGGCTCGGCGCCGTGCGCGTGGCGCCCGTCGCCCGGGTGAATTGGGACTCGGCGAGCCGCTACGTGGCCGCCGCCTGCGAGGTGCTCGAGTCGAACCACCGCATCGTCCGCGGCAACGAGATCACGGTGGGGCGCCTCGCGCCTCGTGGCTCGATCGTGATGCCCCCGGCCGATCCCGCCGGAATCGGCGCGCTCAATCGCGCCCTCGCGGCTCGGGGTGTCACCTGGAGCTTCGGCGCGCCGGTGGCGTCGCCGGCGGCCACCGACAGCGGGGCCCTCACCGGGCGTTTTCGAGTACGTCGGCGCTACGCCCTCGAGTCGAGCGGCAGCGGCCGGACCGGCGTGCTGGCGACGGTGGGGGGCTCACCATGGCTCGCACGGAGCGGCAACGTCCTGCTGATCGGCAGCAGGCTCGACCCGGAATGGACCGACCTCCCGGTGTCCGCCGGGTTCATGCCGTTCATGGACGCGCTGCTCAACCGCCTGGCCCGGGGTGAGGTTGCGATCAGTGAGGGGACGCCGGGAGATCCTGTGGCGTTGCCGGACCTCGTCACCTCTGTTCGGCAGGGAGAACGCGAGTGGAAGGTCGAAGGCGGCGGTCTTTTCCGCCCGCACGACGTGGGCATCTACTTCCTCGTGGCGGGTGAGGATACCATCGGCGCGGTCTCCGCCAACCTCGATCCACGCGAGTCGCGGCTCGGCCGCGCGACCGACGTGCAGGTGCGGCAGCTCTGGAAAGGCGCGCGCATCATGCCGGTGGACCGGGCCGGGCCGGCGGCCTTTTCCGCCGGTGTGCGGGGCGATCTCCGCGGACCGCTGCTCTGGCTCGCTCTGGCGCTCGGGTTGACCGAGATGGTTCTCGCCAGCGCGGTGCGGCGGCGGTCTCCGTGAGTCTCCCCACCGTTCTCGACGCCTTCGAGCGCACAGCGGCGATACAGGATCTGGCGGAGCGCCTTCCCGCGCGTGGGACCGTGCTCCGTCTTGCGGGACTCCCGGGATCGAGCGGCGCCGTCCTGGCGGCGTGGCTCGCCGCGCGCTTTCCGCAGCGTTTGCTGGCGGTGGTCGCGCCGACGCCGGGCGACGCGGAGCGGTGGCTCAACGATCTGGCGCATCTCACCGACGAGGCCGTCGCGCTCTATCCACAACGCGAGGCGCTCGGGGAAGAGGAGCCGCACTTCGAGATCGCCGGCGAGCGCGCGGAGACGATCGAAGCGTTGCTGCAGGGACGGCTCCGGGTGCTCGTCACCACGGCCCGGGCCACGGCGGAACGCACGCTCGTGCCGGCGGCGCTCGAGCAACTGCGGCTCCGGCTCGCGCCGGCCGATCGCCGGCCGCCGGGCGACGTCGCGAAGACGCTCGAACGGATGGGCTACCACCGCGTGCCCACGGTCACCGAGGTGGCGGAGTTCAGTGTGCGCGGCGGGATCGTCGACGTCTACGGCTTCGGCATGGCCACGCCGGCGCGACTCGAGTGGTGGGGAGACGAGATCTCCTCCATGCGCGGCTTCGATCTGACCACGCAGCGCTCGCTGGAGGAGCTGGCCGAGATCACCGTGCTCCCGGTCAGCACGGAGGCCGTCAAGTCGGAGGCGGAGGAGAAAGGACCGTCATCGCGGCTGTCGCTGCTCGACCTCCTTCCGTCGGATACGCTGGTGATCGAGGAAGCGGACGGTCCCGACGCCGACGAAGTGAAGCGGGCGTGGAACGAGGCGGAGCATCATCTCGAAGTTGCCCGCCGGCTGGGCGAAGCGGTGCCGAGCCGCGACGCGATCCTGGTGACGCCCGCGGAATGGTCCGCCCGGCTTCAGGGCTTCCCCAGGCTGCTCCTCCGCGACGACACGCCTGATCTCCAGGTCGGGTTTTTCCCGCCGGAAAAGGTAGACCGGGACCTCAATCGTCTTCGCCCGCTGCTGTGGGGTCAGCCGCCCACGCTGATCCTCTGCGACAACGAGGGGCAGATGGAGCGGCTCGACGAGCTGCTCGAGGACGGTGGCCGCGTGCAGAACAGGGCGACCCTCGCCATCGGCGCGCTCGACGGCGGGTTTGTCATGCCCACGCTGCGGGTGCTCACCGATCACGAGATCTTTCGCCGAGCGCGCCGGCTCCGGCGCTCCCGCCGGTACCGCCAGGCCGCCCCGTCGGCGGCGACGGGCACGCTCACTGAAGGCGATTACGTCGTCCATCTCGAGCACGGCATCGGCATCTACCGGGGCATCGACACGATCACCGCCGGCGAGTCCACGCTGGAAGTAGCCATCGTCGAGTACGAGGGCGGTGACCGGCTCAACGTTCCCCTGTACCGGCTCGATCAGGTCGAGCGCTACCGGGCCGGCGGAGAAGATGGAGACCGCCCGCCACCGCGGCTCCACCGGCTCGGCGGATCGAGCTGGCAGCGGGTGCGCGAGAAGACCCGCGTGGCCATCAGGCAGATGGCCGGCGAGCTGCTCGACCTGTACGCGCGGCGCAAGGTGACCGGGGGCTACGCCTTCCCGCCCGACACGCGGTGGCAGCGCGAGCTGGAGTCGAGCTTTCTGTATGAGGACACGCCCGACCAGCGCAAGGCGACGGAGGAGGTCAAGGCGGACATGGAGCGACCCCGCCCCATGGACCGGCTGCTGGTGGGCGATGTGGGCTACGGGAAGACGGAGATCGCCGTGCGGGCCGCGTTCAAGGCGGTGCAAGGCGGGAAGCAGGTGGCGCTCCTGGTGCCGACGACGATTCTCGCGGAGCAGCACGGGCGCACCTTCGTGGAGCGCCTGGCCGATTTTCCGATGAAGGTCGAAGTGCTCTCGCGGTTCAGGACGGCCCGGGAGCAGAAGACGGCGCTCGAGCAACTGGCGGCCGGCACGACCGACATCGTGATCGGCACGCATCGCCTGCTCTCGAAGGACGTGCTGTTCAAGGACCTCGGGCTGCTGATCGTGGACGAGGAGCACCGCTTCGGCGTGAAGCACAAGGAACGGCTCAAGGCGCTCCGCCTGTCGGTGGACGTGCTCACGCTCACCGCCACGCCGATCCCCCGGACACTCCATCTCTCCCTCGCCGGCCTTCGCGACCTGACGCTCATCGAGACGCCCCCGCGCGACCGCTCGGCCATCCTCACGTTCGTCGAGCCGTGGGACGATGGGCTGCTCGAGGAGGCCTTCGCGCGGGAGATCGATCGCGGCGGGCAGGTGTTCCTCGTCCACAACCGGATCGAGACGATCGAGACCATCGCCGAGAAGGTGCGATCGCTGGCCCCGCGGGCGCGGGTGGGGGTGGCGCACGGGCAGATGGCGGCCGACGAGCTCGAGACGGTGATGCAGCGCTTTGTGGGCGGTGAGGTGGACATTCTCGTGAGCACGATGATCGTCGAATCGGGGCTCGACGTGCCCAATGCCAACACGATGGTGGTGCACGACGCGCACCGTTTCGGCCTGGCGCAGCTCTATCAGCTCCGGGGAAGGGTGGGGAGGAGCCACCGCCGCGCCTACAGCTACCTCCTGGTGCCGGACACGATCGACGCCGACGCCGAGGAACGGCTGAAGGTGCTGGAGCATCATACGGAGCTGGGCGCGGGGTACCGGATCGCGCTCAAGGACCTCGAGATCCGGGGCGCGGGCAATCTGCTCGGCGGGGAGCAGTCAGGACACGCGCAGGCGGTGGGCTTCGATCTGTACCTGCGATGGCTCGAGGAAACGGTGCGCGCGCTCCGCGGCAACGGCACGGTGGAGGAACCGGCGCCGCCGGACGTGGTGCTCGACCGGCCGGCCCATCTGCCGGACAGCTTCGTACCGGACGATGACGCCAAGCTGGACCTCTACCGGCGACTGGCGCGGGCCACGTCGTCTGGCGACATTGATGGGCTGCGAGATGAATTGCGCGAACGCTTCGGGCCGCTGCCACCCGAGGCTGACATGCTGCTCGACATGGCCCGGTTGCGTGTGCTCGGGGCCGCGTTGGGCCTTCAGCACGTGCTCGTGAGGGGCGACGAGGCCCGGCTGACGTTTCGGGCCGGGACGGCGCCGCGGCTCGCCGGTTTGACCACCGCGCTCGACAACGTGCAGCTCGCCGCCGATGTGCGGCGTACCGTTCCGCTCTCGCTGCGCCTCACGCGACTCGGCGGGGAGCCGCTCGTGCCGGCGCTGGTGCGCGCGCTGCGGGCGGTCGTGGCGTAAACAACTTCTGGAGATTTCATGCGACGTATCGTGATCCTGGCCGGCGTGCTCGTGCCCTCGCTCGTCATCGCGGCGGGCTCGACCGGGTGCTCGAACTTCCGCGACCTCTTCTCCGCCCATGCGGATGTGGCGGCCGAGGCCAGCGGAGAGGAACTGCCGGCCGCACGCCTCGCGGAGATCATGGGCGCCGCGGGCAAAGGCGTGAACCTCAACCGCGAGACCGCGGAGTTCGTGGCGAACGTCTGGGTGGATTACTCGCTGCTCGGCCAGGCCGTGGCACAGAACCGTCTGCCACTCGACTCCGCGAGCGTCACCGAGGTGGTCTGGCCCGAGATTTCCGAAATGAAGGGCATGCGGTGGCACGACACGCTCATGGCACGCCGGGGAACGTTTTCGGACTCATCGGTGGACAGCCTCTACCGGTCGACCGAGCTGCGCACCATCCAGCACATTCTCTTCTCGGCGCGCGCCAACGCCCCGGCGGCAACCCGCGATTCGGCCAAGCGCCAGGCGGAAGCGGCGCTCGCGAAGATCAAGAAGGGCGAATCATTCAACAAGCTCGCCGCCACGCTGTCACAGGACGCGGGCAGCGCGCCCGACAGCGGCTTCCTGCCGCCGAGCGCAAAGGGACGCTTCGTGCCCGCCTTCGACAGCGTGGCGTGGGCGCTCCCGCCCGGACGGGTGAGCGGCCTGGTGGAAACGCCTTTCGGCTATCACATCATCAAGCGACCCACCCTCGAGGAAGCGCGCAGCCACCTCTCCGACTATCTCACGGAGCGGGCCGGCCAGCACCTCGACTCGCTCTACATGGACAGCCTCGCGGCCTCGAACAAGGTGGAGGTCCTGGCCGGGGCCCCGGCTACCATGCGGACCGCGGCCGACGCCCCCGACGAGCTGGGGCACTCGAGGAAGGAGCTGGTGACCTTCAAGGGCGGCGCGCTCACCATTCAGGAATACCTGCGCTGGATGCGAGCGCTGCCTCCGCAGTACGCCTCGCAACTCAAGACCGCCAACGACACCATGCTCATCCGGTTCGCCAAGATCCTGACGCAGAACCTGCTCCTCCTCAGGGAGGCGGACTCGGCGAAAATCGCGCTCACCCCTCTCGAGTGGGCGTCGCTCCAGCGGCGATACATGTCGCAGCTCGACACCCTTCGGAACGAGATGAGCCTGAACGGTTCCGACGTGAGTGACTCTTCGGTGGCACTCGCGGATCGGGAGAAGGTGGCCCAGTTGAAGGTGGAGCGGTACTTCGACCAGCTCATTGCCGGCAAGACGCGATTGAGGCCATTGCCCTCGGCGCTCGCGGCGCTGCTGCGCGAGCGGCTGCCCTACAAGGTGCACGAGGCCGGTGTGTCGAGGGCCATCGAGATCGCCACCGAGACCAAGGCAAAGGCCGACAGCGCGGCCCCCAAGGGCGGAATGCAGCCCGCGCCCGGCGGCCCCCCAATTCCGGGTGGGATGCCGCAGCCGACGGCGCCGCCCGGCGCGACACCGACGCCGTCGGGTAAGCAGCAGTGAGCATTCACGGCGCGGGCACGGTCCTGTTGCTCGCGGCAACGGTGCTGTTCGCGCCGCGGCTGGCGGCGCAGCAAGCCGGCTCCTCGACGGCCGCCGATAGCACGACGCTCACGGCCGCTAGCACGACGGCCACCGCGGATACCGGGACGGTGGTGATCGACAAGGTGCTCGCCGTGGTGGGGAACCGGCCGGTGCTCGCATCGCAGATCGATGAGGAGCTGTTCTCACGGCAGCAGGGGCAGGATCTGCCCAAGGATTCCACGGCGCTGGCCGCGCTCCGGAAACAGCTGGTGCAGTCGGTGGTGGATGAGGAGCTGCTGGTCCAGCAGGCTCAGCGCGACACCAGTATTCAGGTGACCGATCAGGAGATCGCCGACGGCGTCGACCAGCAGATCAAGAAGGTCCGCACCAACTTCACGTCGGAGCTGGACTACCGCGCCGAGCTCAAGAAGGCGGGATTCGAAACACCCGAGGAGTACCGGCGCTGGCTCACCGACCAGCAGCGGCGGTCGGCGTTCCAGAACCGCCTGATCGACAAGCTGCGGAGCGACGGCAAGCTCAAGCCGGTGCCGCCCACCGAGCCGGAAATGCGGGCGTATTTCAATGAGCAGAAGGGTGCGCTCGGATCCCGTCCGGCCACCGTCTCCTTCAGGCAGATCGTCATCACGCCCAAGCCGTCGCCGGCGGCGAGGACGGCTGCACGGGCAAAGGCCGACTCGATCCTGCTCGAGCTCCGGCGCGGTGCCGACTTCGCGACCGCGGCCAAGCGCTTTTCCCAGGA
>JBDTTA010000054.1:0-13641 GCA_039930845.1 Gemmatimonadales bacterium | reverse complement strand
TATCTCGGCCGCCCCGATGGCGTGATGGTGGTCTCGCTGATGTACAACGGCCGGCGGATTCACGCGGCCCGCGCGGCGGAGTGGGAGCTCTTCCGACTGCTTGGCGCGGAGGGGGTGGAGCTGGGTGATGCGCTCGAGACCCACATGGGTGGCACGAGCACGAAGACTGACGAGTAACGCCAGGCGGGGATTTCCGCCGCCGCGTCCGCCCACCCCGGCCAACGCCGTCCTGACCGTCCCTCCCGCATCCATTCCTGGCGAACGACGACGAATCGTCCGAGATCTTTCGGGGTTCACACCGGGACACCATATTATCCCGATCCCAGGAGGCGGCCATGGCACAGGTTCCGTATCGCATCACAGTCCATAATATCGAGGGCTGCAATTGTACCACCGGCTGTAATTGCCAGTTCGGAGGCCTTCCCGACAAGGGAGGCTGCGAGATGCTGATCGGGGGGGAAGTGTCGGACGGAGAGTACGGCGACGTCTCGCTCAAGGGCGTCCGGTATATCGTCGCTGCCATGTACCCGAAGGCTATCCACGAGGGCAACGGCAAGGTCGCCGTGTTCATCGACGAGAAGGCCACTCAGCCGCAGGCCGACGCGATCGCCACGATCCTGTCCGGGCAGGCCGGCGGGATGCCGTGGGAGGCACTCGCCGGGACGATCGCCGTGCTCGACGGGCCGGTGCGGAAGCCGATCGAGATGACGGTAAAGGGGACTCGATCCGCCTTCCGGATTCCCGGAGTGCTCGAGATGCGCCAGACGCCGATCCTCGACTCCGTTTCGGGCAAGGAAAAGGAAGTCCAGATCGTGTATCCGAAGGGTGGATTCTTCTGGAACACCGGGGACATCGCGACCACCAATGTGCTGGAGGCCAGCTATGGCGCGGTCAAGTTCCGCCATGGCGGCGGCTTTGCGAGCTATTCCACTCCCACCTGGACCAACCAGCACTAGCACCGGCCTCATCTGATGGGTGCCACAACGGCCCGGCCGGGCCTGCTCGAGGGAGCGCTCCGGCGCGACCGCCTTGTGGTCGGCGCCGGCCTGGCGCTCGTGACGGTCCTGGGGTGGATGTACATCGTGCGGATGGCGCGCATGATGTCGCCGCACGCCATGGTGTCCATGGCGATGCCGATGTCGGGCGGCCCGGGAGTCCCCGCGATCGCATGGCTCATCCCGATGTGGATCGTGATGATGGTGGCGATGATGCTCCCTTCCGCCGCTCCCGCGATACTGCTCTTCGCGAGCGTCGCGCGGAGGCGCAGGGAACGGGACACCCCCGCCGCGTCGGCAGCGGTCTTTACGCTGGGCTATCTGCTGATCTGGACGCTGTACGCAACGATCGCGGCGATGGCGCAATGGGGGTTGCACGAGGCGGCGCTGCTTTCGCCCGCCATGGTGAGCGCGAGCCCGTGGCTCGGTGGCGGGCTGCTGATCGCCGCGGGGGTCTACCAGTGGTTGCCGGTCAAGGACGCCTGTCTCTCGCAGTGCCGCTCGCCACTGGGCTTTTTCAGCTCGGAGTGGCGCGAAGGCGCATGGGGGGCGCTGGTCATGGGCGTCAGGCATGGCAGCTTCTGTGTCGGCTGCTGTGCGCTGATCATGGCCCTGCTCTTTGTTGCCGGGGTGATGAATCTGCTCTGGGTGGCGGCGATCGCCATCTTCGTGCTCGCCGAAAAGATCGGGCCCGGCGGGCGTACGCTCGGCCGGGCCACTGGTCTCATCATGATCGCCTGCGGAATCGGCGTGATCGGCGCCGGATTGGGCTGAACGCCGTCAGCGTGCGCCCAATGCGCGCGAGGCCTTCGCGTAGTCGGCCTGGCGAACCCACAGGACCATGCCGTATCGCCCGCCTCCGGCAGCGACGCCCGTTGCCGCCGTGATTCTGATTCCCGCATCGGCCAGCTTCTTCAACTGCTTGTGCACCGCACCCGGCTGGTCGGAGCCCTGGATCAGAAACGCCTTCTTGGGTGCGCTCAGCCGCCATCCGTTGCGTGCCGCGACTTTGCGGAGTCCGGGCAGGTCGTCGGTGACGAGATCGATTTGCGCCTTGCCGCCGCGTGTCGGGAAGCCGTGGATGACGAGGAGATTCACTTCCGCTTCTCTGAGCGCGGCGAGGATGCGAGCGGCCTGACCGGCGCGGTGCGGAACGACGGGATAGCAGTAGCTGACCTTGCGAACGCGATCGGCCATGGGACCCTCCTGACGGGGTGATCCTTCCCTTGTGGCTGCCAAGGGCAACACTAAGCACGGAACGCGATCATGACCAGACCCCGACACCAGGGCGCGACCGCTGCCGTCCTCGGACGCATCGGCCTCCCCGAGCCGGTGCGCGCCCTCGCCGCCAGGAAATGGGATGCGATCGTGATCGGTGCGGGGCACAACGGCCTCGCCTGCGCGGCCTATCTCGCGCGCGGAGGGCAGCGTGTGCTCGTACTGGAGTCGCGCGAGGTGGTCGGCGGCGCCTGCACCCTCGAGGAACCCTGGCCGGGCGTGCGGATGTCGCCCTGCGCGTACGTCGTCGGACTCCTGCATCCGCTCGTGATGCGCGAGCTGGATCTCCCGGGACACGGATTCCGGTGGACCCCGGCGGCGGGCGGAATGTTCGTCCCCTTCGAGGACGGCAGCAGCATTCAGCTCTGGAACGACGACGAGCGATGCGAGGCGGAAATCCGCCGCTTCGCCCCGGGCGATCTCGCGGGCTGGCGCGAGATGATGGCGGTGAAGCGCCGGCTGCGGGACACCCTCCGGCCCGACAGCGACGCCGACATCTGGATCGGCCCCTCGCCCACGCGCGAGGCGATCGTGCGACGGCTCAAGGGAGACAGGGATACCGAATCGCTGCTCTTCGAGTGGTCGATGGTGGAGATGGTGGAGCGGTACCTGTCGGATGAGCGGATGCAGCTCGCCTACCTCGGGCAGGGAGTGATCGGGACCAACGCCAGCCCGCACGACCGCGGCACCGCATCCATTTGGTACCACCATGCCTCGGGCCGGATGGATGGAATGGCGGGAACCTGGGGCTATGTGCTGGGCGGCATGGGCATGGTGTCGTTCATTCTCTGCGACATCGCCCGGGAGGCGGGGGCAGTGGTGGCGGCCGGGGTGCCGGTCGCGCGAATTCTTCCAGGCGAAGGGGTGGAACTGGAGTCGGGTGAGCAGATTCTGTCGCGCCGCGTGATCTCGAACGCCGATCCGAGAGCGACGCTCGCGCTCCTCGGTGGGGCGGCCGACCCGGCGTGGGCCCGGCAGGTGCGGGAAGTGCCGATCACGGGCGTGACGGTCAAGGTGAACATGACGCTCGCCGAGCTCCCCAACTTTACCGCCCGTCCCGGAACGAGGGAGCCGCACCACACCGGTCAGGCGAATACACCGCTCTCGAAGGAGGAGTGGCGCCGGTTCCATCGTGAGGCGAACGAGGGGGTGCTGCCGGCGAAGACATGGAACGAGCTCTATCTCCAGACGGTGTTCGATTCCAGCGTGGCCCCGGTGGGGACGCACACCCTCAGCGTCTTCGCGCAGTACGTGCCCAATCGGTTCACGGAGGGAGACTGGGACAGCCGGCGGCTGGAGGTGGGGCAGGTGGTGGTGGACTCGATCGCCCGCTTCTGCAGCAATCTGCCGGCGGCGATCATCGCGATGGAGGTACTGGGCCCACCGGACATCGAGCGGCGGGTCGGCCTCACCGGCGGTCACATCTTCCAGGGGGAGATCCTGCCGGAACACATGTGGGACCGGCGGCTGTCGGCCCGGACGCCGATGGCCGGGGTCTATCTCTGCGGCGCCGGAACGCATCCAGGCGGGAGCGTGATCGCGATCAACGGGCGCAACGCGGCGATGGAGGTGCTGAAGGATGCGGGGAACGGGGAAGGGGGAACGGGGAACGGGTGACCATTCACGTCCACCCGCGCAGCGCCCGGACGAAGTCGTGCACCACCAGAAACTTCTCGTAGAGAATCACACCCTTCCGCTTCCGTCCGAACTCCGCGAAGAGCTCCCGCAGGCGCCCACGCCGGGTCACGTAGAACCGGAACGTCTCCGCGAAGTCTTCCTGCGGATGCTTCGCGGCGTACGCGCTCACGAAATCCCGCGGAGCGATCGCCACGCGCCGCCGCTGGAAGTAGACCCAGCTGTTGTCCATCCCGCGGTACGCCTTGTCCACCTCGCCGAAGGCGTGAATGAAGCGACGGCTGCGAGTCCATTCCCAGTGATGATAGAGAAAACTGTGTCCCAGCTCATGGGTGATGAGCCCGACGAGCATCGTCCACGGGATCTCGTCGCGGCTGCGCTTCCCGACCACGTAGCGCTGCTCGATCTCCACGATCTTGGGCCAGCGCGGGTCGACCCCCGAGATTCCCGGCCGGAGCAGGACCCGATATCCCCAATCCCGGACCCGTGAGACCAGCAGCAGCCGTCGCACGCGAGTCAGCGCGCGGGGAATGAGATCGCGCCCGGTGGCATCCTGTCCGCACCAGGGGCAATAGTTCATCCAGTCGTCCACGCCGCGACTGCAGTGGGGACAGTCGCCCTCGAATTCGTCCTCGTCGCTCCAGGACTGCGGCCGGCCGCACCAGGGGCAGTGGCTCATCGGATACTGGACGCCGCCGCCGCACCCCCAATCGCAGCGCGCGTCCATCCGAAACCCTCGCGGGGCCTTGAGCGGCTTCGTCGAGGAGTAACCCTCCTCCTTGATATCCACGCCGCACCAGGGGCAATACGAGTACCTGTCGGATACCAACCAGCCGCAGTTGTAGCACTCCGCGCCGGTCACATGCTCTGTGTCGCCCCACTGCTGGGCGCGCGAGCAGTTCGGGCAGTGGGGCCAGTAGCGGTGCAACTGGTAGCCGCAGACGCAGCGCAGCTCCGGAGTGGGCGCCCGCTCCCGGCGCTTACTCCTTGCCATAGCGCTTCATCGTCTCGTCCACCAGTCGCTGAACGAACTCGTAGTAGTCCATGCCCGCCTTGTGGGCCGCGTTGGCCACGTCGTGCCCGTAACTGATGAATGGATTGGCGTTGGCCTCCAGAAACCACACCTCGCCGTCGGCGCCGACCCGGACGTCGAGCCTGGCATAGTCGCGAAGCCAGAGCGCCCGGAATGCGAGGTGGCACACCTCCTCGATCCGCTTCCGTACCCTGACGGCGAGCGGGCGGGCAAAGACGTTCCGGATCCCCTTCCGCTCGCGGTAGCCCTCGTCCCACTTGGCCGACTGGGTCGCGATCCGCTCCTCCGGCCTGGTCTTCCGCTTGTCGAAGACCATTTCGGTGATCGGCAGAATCGTGAGGGCGCCGGCATTGCCGAGGACGCTCACGTAGAGCTCGCGGCCCTCCACGAACTCCTCGGCGATCGCGGGCTGGCCGAAGCGGTCATGCATCATCGCGACCCGGTCATCGAGCGCCACCGCATCCTCCACCACCGACGCCTGCGCGATCCCCTCCGACGCGTCGGACTGGAGCGGCTTGACGATGAGCGGAAACCGGAGGTCGGGCGCCCGGGTCGCCTTCTCCCCCGGCCGATACGTCACGAAACCGGGGATGCGAACCCCATGGTAGGCCAGCACCTTCTTGCTCATCGCCTTGTTCCGGGAGACCAGCAGCGAGATCGGGGGCGAGCCGGTGTAGCGGTACCCCTCTGCCTCCAGCATTCCCGGAACCAGATATTCGAGGGCGGGGTTCCCGTTGAAGGCCTCGACGGCGTTGAAGACCAGGTCGGGCTGAAGCTCGCCGAGGGAGGCCGTCAGGTAGTCCAGATCGTCGCGGACCCCGAGCAGGTACACGTCATGGCCGCGGCGCCGGAGCGCATCGGCGAGCTGGTACTCCATCTCCGGCTCGTCGTGTTTCCACGCCGCGACCTCGGTGGTCATCTGTCGTTCGTGGTCGGGATGCTCCCACCCGCCGTACGGCGTGTCGAACACCACGGCAATGCGCATGTCGGCTCTGGGCTCAAGGCGACGGGAAAGTTGGCTGCGTCGGGGGGAGACCGGGAGGGGCAGCCCGCCCCAGGGGGGCCTCTGGTGCGAACGGAGGGAAGCCTGCAGATTCCACCGGCTTCGAATCCGCTCATACCCTTCGCGTCACGTTTACCCAGAGGTGGGCATGGAGTTCACGGCTCGGGAAGCCCGGCTCAAGCTGGAGTTTGCCGATCTCTATCCCCCCCTCGTTCCCGGCATCTGGGAGACGGCGGCGGAGATGGGGGCCAAGATCCTGCTCTGGCAGGTCCAGCAGCAGGGGACGGACGCGCTCAGCACGCGGATCCTGGACGAGCAGCACTTTGAGTTCCGGGGCGGCTGGTACCGGGGCGGTGAAACGGAGCTGCGGACCCGCGCCAGCGATCCGGCCTTCAACGGGCCAGTCTAGGCGGCAAGGCGGACGGGGGGTCGGGCGGCTCGACCCCCTCCTTCCTTACCGCCATACCGCCATACCGCCATACCGCCATACCCCCCTCCCGCCCGAAACCCGCCACCCTCCGTACCCGTCGTCGAAATACAGCGCAACGATTGCCACCAACCGGCCGTCTGAGAGCCATGGCGTCCGGTCGACGCTCGCTCCCTGTCACGCCCAGCACGCCGACGAGGTCTACTGAGAACCATGCGACTCGCGCTCGCAGCGTTGCTGTCCGCATCATTGGTCGCCTGTACCGACCAGGGCGGCCCGAGCACGCGGCAGGTCCGCGTCACCGAAGGGGACGGGCAAGTGGCGCGGATCGGAACGTTGTTGCCCGACCCTGTGGCGGTCACCGTGGTCGATGAAGCCGGCCAGCCGCTCCGTGGCGAGCGGGTGCAATGGCGCACCAATGACGGTGGGCTCATTGCGCCATTCAACACCATCACCGACGAGAATGGGATGTCGCGCGCCCGGTGGATCCTGGGCTCAATGGAGGGGGTGCGCACGGCCACCGTGTCGCTGTCCGGGGCTGAGCCGGCGGTGATTACCGCCATCGCGGAGTCGCCCGACGCCCTGCCGTTCGATCTGCCGGCGGTGCTCGACATTCCGACGTACGACGGCTCCGGGCAGTTGGTCCACCCCGACTACGCCGCCACGCCCCAAGGCGCGTTTGCCACCACGAATCATCTCGTGATCACGCCATACCCCGGGGGCGATGCGAAATTCGAGAACCCCTCGGTCTTCTTCTCCGAGGCGCGGCTCGATCTCTGGGCGCTCGGGGCGGGTGCACCGAACCCGGTCATTCGCGCGCAGGCTGGGTATCTCTCCGATCCCGACCTGGTCTACGAGCCCGACTCGAAAGAGCTCTGGTTGTACTACCGGCAGGTCGCGGGCGACAACGTCGTCCTGCTGCTCCGTTCAGCGGATGGAACTCACTGGGGCGTGCCGGTCGAGGTGGCCCGTGCGCCGAATCACGACCTGGTGAGTCCGTCGGTGGTGCGCCGCGCTGCCGGAGATTGGTGGATGTGGTCGGTCAGGTCCGGCACGTCGGGATGCGGCGCATCGAGCACGACCGTCGAACTGCGTCGATCCGCCGACGGGGTCCTCTGGTCCGACCCCGAGCCCACCGACCTCTCCGCGGGGGAGCTGTGGCCGTGGCACATCGACGTGGAGTGGATTCCCGGTCGGAACGAGTTCTGGGCCGTCTACAACGCCAAGACCGACAAGGGCTGCACCACGCCCGCCGTCTTCATCGCGACGAGCGCCGATGGAATCACCTGGCAGATGACCGAGCGGCCGGTGATCGTGAAAGGCAGGATCCCCGAGTTCCAGGACATCGTCTACCGCACGTCGTTCGCGTACGATCCGCTCACCGATGCGGTGACCTTCTGGTATTCGGGTGCGAAATTCCAGTCCGGCTCGTACGTCTGGAGCGCGGCGGTGGAGCGGCGCCACCGGTCGGAGCTGTTCCTCGGTCTGTCGCAAATCGAGGATGGGACTCTCCTCTCGCCCCCGCCCGCACCGCTGACCGACTGGCCGTAGGCTCCACAGTCCGCCGCCGGGCTCGACGCTCAAGAGCGTTCGATCCGTGTAAATTACCATTCCATGACATCGTTGCCTGAACAATTCGCGGCCGACCTCCGCGCCGGCTCCGGCGTGCCCTCCGCCACGCTCATCGAACACGAAAGCCGGATCGTCGGCGAGCTGATGGATGAGCTCGGCCAGGTGATCGTCGGCCAGCGGGCAATGCTCGAGCGGCTGATCATCGGCCTCCTCGCCGACGGTCATGTGCTGCTCGAAGGTGTGCCGGGACTGGCCAAGACGCTCTCGGTCCGGACGCTCGCGTCCACCATCCACGCCGCGTTCCACCGCATCCAGTTCACGCCCGATCTGCTGCCCGCCGATCTTCTCGGTACGATGATCTACAACCAGCGGAGCGGCGATTTCACGGTCCAGAAGGGGCCGATCTTCACCAACCTCCTCCTCGCCGACGAGATCAACCGGGCTCCGGCCAAGGTGCAGAGCGCGTTGCTCGAGGCGATGCAGGAAAAGCAGGTGACGATCGGCGGACAGACGTACCCGTTGCCCGAGCTCTTCCTGGTGCTCGCCACGCAGAACCCGATCGAGCACGAGGGGACCTATCCGCTCCCCGAGGCGCAGGTCGACCGCTTTCTCTTCAAGCTCGTGGTGACCTATCCCGATCGCGTCGAGGAGCGCGAAGTGCTGGACCGCATGACGTCGGCCACCGAGCCGGAGGCACGCCGGGTGATGGATCCCGAACGGATTCTCGCGGCACGGCGGCTGACCCGGACGATCTACGTCGACGAACGGATCAAGGAGTACGTCCTCGACCTGGTGGGCGCGACCCGGAAGCCGGCCGACGCCGGGCTCGCCGAGCTGGCGCCGATGATCGAGTTCGGCGCCTCGCCGCGCGCGGCGATCTTCCTGCTCCGCGCCGCCAAGGCGCACGCCTTCATCCGCGGGCGTTCCTACGTGACCCCGGACGACATCAAGGCGCTCGGGTTCGACGTTCTGCGTCATCGCGTCATCCTCACCTACCGCGCCGACGCGGAGGGGATGGGCCCCGACGCATTGCTCCGCCGGATCTTCGAGGCGGTGCCGGTGCCATGAGCCCCGAGGAAGTCACGCGCGAGGTCCGGCGCATTGAAATCACCACGCGCCACCTCGTGCGGGACATCGTCGCCGGCGAGTACTCCAGTGCGTTCAGGGGGCGGGGCGTCGAATTCGCCGAAGTGAGGGAGTATCAGCCGGGCGACGACGTGCGCACCATCGACTGGAACGTGACCGCCCGCCTCGGTGCGACCTACGTCAAGCGGTACCTCGAAGAGCGGGAGCTGACGGTGATGTTCGTGGTGGACCGGAGCGCGTCGGGCGGCTTCGGCTCGCTCCGCCGGACCAAGGGCGACCTCGCGACGGAGGTCTTCGCGGTCCTCGCGCTCGCCGCGGCGCGGAACCACGACCGCGTGGGCTCGTTGCTCTTCACCGACCGGGTCGAGCGGCACGTCGCGGCGGCCAAGGGCCGGCGCCATGCGCTCAGAGTGATCAGCGACCTGCTCTCTCTCGAGCCGGCGGGCAAGGGGACTGACCTCGCCGCCGCGCTCTCCGGGCTGGAGCCGACCCTTCGCCGCCGAGCCGTCGTGTTCGTGCTCTCCGACTTTCTCGCCAGCGACTACGAGTCCACCCTCGCACGCCTCGCGCGGCGCCACGACATTGTCGCGGTTCAACTCGTCGACCCGAGGGAGCGTGCACTGCCGGATGCCGGGGTGGTGACGCTCTGGGACCCCGAGAGCGGCGAGTGGCGCCGCGTGGATACCGGAGACGTGATCGTGCGCGAGCACTTTCATCGCCGGGCGCAGGAGTTCGACCGCAACCTCGAGCACCGGCTGCGCGAGCGTGGCGTGGACCTGCTTCGCCTGGAGACGGGTCGGTCGTATGCCCAGCCGCTGCTGACGTTTTTCCGCCGACGAGAGCGAGCGTTATGGCGGTGAGATGGCGGTCCATCGGTGCGACACTGCTCGCGGCGGCCGGGCTGTGGTCACCAGCGGAGGGGCAGACCTCGGCGCGCTGGCAGCGCTGGGAGGTGCATGTCGACAGCGGAGGTGTCACGGTGGGCGATCCGGTGACGATCCGCTTCCGTCTCGTGCTGGATGAGCGCGACCTGCTCTTCGACTCCCTGCCGCAGCCGCTCGATACCTTCCTCGATGGTGTCAAGATCCTCTCGGTGGAGAAGCTGCGGCGACAGCCCAACCGCGATTTTCTGGGCACCGCGACCGTGACCTTCTATCGTACCGGTCCGCAGCCGGTACCGGTCTTCGGCCTGCCGTTCATGCGCGCTGTCAAGGGAATCAGCCGCGGCACTATTGAGAGCGACACACTGTCCGTCGACGTAGTGCCGACCCTCGCTGCCGGCAATCCGGCGCTCCGCGACATCAGGGAGCTCGCTCCCTCCGCGATGCCCCGGCTCCTCACCGCCGCTCTGACCGCCGGCGTCCTGGCGCTCGTGATGTTCGGGCTGCGCCGCCGGCGGAAAGGCGACATCGCGGCGGCGGCGTCCGGGGTGGACACCACCCCGGCTCCTTCCCCATCCCCGCCGGATCCGTATGCCATCGCGGTCGCCCGGCTCGGGGAGATCGAGCGGGCGAAGTGGTCCGCGCGCGGCGAGGTCGCTCGCCACTACGAGCTGGTCACCGGTGTACTGCGCGACTATCTCGAAGCGGCGGAAGACGTCCCGGCCCGCGAGCGCACCACCTCCGAGCTTTTCTGGTTGCTCCCGCCGCGTCTGCTCGAGGGAGAGCTCCGTGCGCACTACGCCGCGGTGTTCGAAGAGGCCGACCTTGTGAAGTTCGCGAGACGGAGGCCGGGAACCGCGGCCGCCGCCGATTTTCTTGACGATGCGCGCGGGCTGATCGAGCGGTGGCGGACGAGTGTACCGAGCGGCGCCGAGACGGCCGATGCGATTCGCTGATCCGGCGTTCCTGATCCTGGTGCTGGGGCCGGCGGCACGTGCGTTGTGGCTCTGGCTCCGGCGCCGCCGCGTCCCCGCCGAACGGATCGGCTTTCCCGTCCTCGCCTTTCTCGCGGGCGCTCCCGCCGGTCGTCGCACGCGGTGGCAGGCGCTGCCGGAAGCGGCCCGGCTCGTGGGGCTCACGCTCCTCATCGTAGCGCTGGCGCGTCCGCAGGTGCCGCACGAGGTCAGGCAGATCCACAGCAAGGCCCGCAACATCATGGTCGCGCTCGACATCTCGAGCAGCATGAAGGCGGGTGACTTCAAGCCGGGCAACCGACTGATGGTGGCGCGGCAGGTGCTCGCCGACTTCGTGAGCCAGCGCAGCGGCGACCTCCTCGGCCTGGTGATCTTTGCGGGGCGGTCGTTTCTCCAGGCGCCGCTCACGCCCGATGCCGATCTGCTGCACCGGATGCTCGGACGAATCGACATCGGGATGCTTCCCGACGGCACCGCCATCGGCACCGCGCTGGCCATGTGCCTCGCGCAGCTCAAGGACCTGCCGCCCAGGGCGAGCGTCATCGTCCTCATCACCGACGGTGCCAACAATACCGGCCAGCCTTCGCCCTTCGTTGCCGCGGAGGCGGCGCGTGCGCTCGGCATCCGCATTCACACGATCGGAGTCAGCGCCGCCGATACCACGGCGCCGGACAAGCAGTTCATCTGGCGGGAGGGCCGCACGCCCGACCGGCTCACCAACTCCGACGAAGTGGTGCTCAAGCGGATCGCGCAGCGGAGCGGCGGCGACTACTTCCGCGCGACGGACCCCGAGGCGCTCCGGAAGATCTTCACCAAGATCGATCCGATTGAGCGGCGCGACGTGCGCATCAGCGAGACGCGCGACTACCGCGAGCTCTACCCCTACCTCCTCGTTCCCGGGCTGGTGCTCCTGCTGGGTGAGATGCTGCTCGCCGCCACCCGCCTCCGGTCGCTCCCGTGAGGAAACGATGAGCTTTGGAGAGCCGCTTGCCCTGGCCCTGCTGCTGCTGGTGCCGCTCGCGGCGTGGCTGGCGGCACGACGGGTGCGCGCGCGCCGCCGATCGCTCCGGAGCTTCGGGGATCCCGCGCTTCTCGCCCGCAGCTCGACGCTTCCCGACGAGCGCTCCGCTCCGCTCCGGGCGGCGCTGCCGGTGATCGCGCTCGCGCTGGGCATCGTCGCGTTGGCGCGTCCCCAGTTCGGGGACCGCCGGGCCGACATGATGCAGTCGGGACGCGACGTGCTCGTGCTGCTCGACCTCTCCCGATCGATGACGGTGACCGATCTCTCTCCCTCGCGCCTCGCGGTGGCCAAGCGCGCGGCCTGGGAAACGGTGTCCGCTGCGCCGGGCGATCGGGTGGGGCTCGAGGTGTTCGGTGGGAGCGCATTCCTTCAGTTGCCGCTCACCTCGGATCATGCCGCGTTCCGTCTTTTCCTCGATGCGGCCAGCACCGACGATCTCGGCGATCCCGCCACCGATCTGGGCGGCGCGATCGCCACGGCCGCCCGCGTCTTCGAACACGAGGGCGAGCGCGGACATCGCGCGATCCTCGTCGTGTCCGATGGGGAGAGCGCCGAAGGGGGCATGGAGGACGCGCTCGCCGAGCTTCGCAAGGCGGAGATTCCGGTCTTCGGGATCGGCATCGGCACCGCGCAGGGCGGACCGATCCCGGCCGACTCGACCGAGCTGCCGGACAGGTTCCATCGCGACCACATCGGGCGGATCGCGATCTCGCGGCTCGAAGAAGGGGAAATGCGTCACGCGGCGGAGGCCACCGGGGGCACGTTCGCGCGGTGGGACAATCGTGAGGAGCGCGCCCGTCTTTCCGATGCGATGCGAAAGCTCGAGGCGGGCCTTCTCTCCACGAAGAAGTCGCCGGAGCGCGCCGACCGGTTTCAGTGGCCGCTCGCGCTCGCGGTCATCGCGTTGTTCGCCGATCTCGCGCTTGCGACCGTGCGGCGACGACGACTGGTGGCCGCGGTCACCGTCGCCGGCGCGGCGGCACTGAGCGGCTGCGGCGCGATGGAGGGATGGAGGGCGGAGCGTCGCTATGCCGCCGGCGACTTCGCCGCCTCATCGGCGGCCTTCGAGAAGGCGCTGTCCGGTGACAGCACGCCACGCCTGGCCTTCAGGGCGGGGAACGCCCTCTATCGAATGCGTCACTACGAGGACGCAGCGAAACGGTATCGCCTGGCGGCGGCGGGACCGGCAGACCTTCGGCAGCGGAGCTCATTCAACACGGGCAACGCGCTTGTGCGCGCGGCGGAGAACGCGCCCGAGCGCCCCGAGCTCCTGTACGGCGCGATCCGGGCGTACGAGGAGGCACTGCGGCTCGATCCGACCGATGCCGACGCGAAGTGGAATCTCGAGCTCGCCGTCCGCCGGCTGCGCGACGATCGCAGGTCGGGCGGGTCGCCCGGACGCACCCGGCAGGCCGATTACGGTCGTGGCAACATGAACTCGTCGGGATACGAGGGAAATCCCGACGCCGCGGTGGGGGCCATGGCCGGGGGCGGGTACGGATCCGCGGAGGGGGAGTCGGCCGAGGAGCTTGACGTGGAGCAGGCTCGGCGGCTGCTGGAGGCCGTGCAGCGCGAGCAGCTCCAGACGCACGAAGGCCGTCGCAACAAGGACCCGCGGAGCAACGAACGCGACTGGTGAGCGGCGTGGCCGGGTTTCCGGTCAACAGCGTGTCGCGGCCGGGGTCGGTCCCCGCCGGCGCTGCAGTGCCTGATGCAGGGAGGGATGCGGGCAGGGA
>JBDTTA010000053.1:0-13712 GCA_039930845.1 Gemmatimonadales bacterium | reverse complement strand
TGGAGTGCCGCATCGACTCGATCGCGCAGAGCTGGAGCGTCATTTCGGGTGCGGGGACTCCCGAGCGACAGCGCATCGCGATGCGCTCGCTGCAGGACCATCTGCTGCGCGAGGACGCGCGATTGCTGATGCTGCTCACGCCCCCCTTCGATGCCACGCCACTCGACCCCGGATACATCAAGGGGTACCTGCCGGGGGTGCGCGAGAACGGGGCGCAATACACCCACGCGGCGCTGTGGGCGGTGCTCGCCACCTCACTCCAGCACCACGGCGATCGCGCCTTCCAGCTGTTCCAGATGGTCAACCCGCTCACGCACGCCGCGACGCCCGCGCAGATCGAGATCTACAAGGTCGAGCCGTACGTCGTCGCGGCGGACGTCTATACGGCGTCAGGACAACTGGGGCGCGGAGGGTGGACATGGTACACCGGCTCGGCGAGCTGGATGTACCGGATCGGCCTGGAATCGCTGCTCGGCTTTCAGAAGCGGGGCAACGAGCTGACCATAGACCCCTGCGTGCCGGCGGATTGGCGGGAGTATCGAATCGAATACCGATATGGAAAGAGCCTGTACTCGATCGTCGTCGCCAATCCGGACGGCGGAGAGGGCGGCGTGGTGGAGGTGACGCTCGACGGCCGCGCGCTGCCGGAAGAAACCATCCCGCTCGTGGACGACGGGAAGCCCCACGCCGTCCACGTTCTTCGTACCGCCCGGCGGCCCGCTAGAGCCCGGGCTGAAAGCTGAAGACCCAGCGAAACGCCACCTTCTCGTCACCCGGTGCCCGGTCCTGGGCAAGCGAAGGCCTGCTCACGAACAGGGGCAGGTCGAACCGTGTGACGAACCTGGTGTCGCCGATTCGGTGGTCCATGCGGAGCCCCACTCCCGCATCACCGAGAAAGCGAGCGCGCTCCCCGGTGAGCGGCTGCGGTGAGTTGCCGAACGACTGCGCGAGATCGGTGAACGCCGCCACCGCTACTCTGTTGAAGAGCCGCGCGTCCTTCCGCGTCACCAGGGTGCGCTCGAGCTCCACGTTCAGCGCGATCACCGCGGGAACGGAGGCGCGGGAGTCCATTCCCCGGAGACCCGCTCCGCCCGGCATCTGATAGCGAAAGTCATCCCCCACCAGCACCGCGCCGCGAGACCGCAGGAACGGATTGTCCAGCTGCTCCAGCGGGTCGGCGCCCTGTAAATAGATCTGTCGTTGTTTGGGCGCCGCGTGATCTCCGGTTGCCACGCCCGCGAACGCCCGCACCGCGAACCTGAGCTGGCCGCCGAGTGGGCGCCGGGCGCTCGCTTCGAGGGTACTCCGGAAATAGAACGGATCGAGATCAGCCCTCCCGCTCGCCGCGAGCCCGCTCCGATTGTACGCCAGCCCTCCGCCGATCGAGCTCAGGGCCGCGAGCTGCCACGCCCCGGCGCGTGTCGAGACGCCGCCCGTCGTGGCCAGCTCCACCGTGCCCGCATTCTCGTAATAACCTCGATCGAGATACCGGAAGTCGTCGGGATGCACCCACTGCAGCGTGATACCCTCCGTGTACGTCGGGCCGAAAGTCAGATGCGCCCGATGCACGCGCTCGACGGCGGCGGTGAGTCCGTAGCGCCCCTCGACGTTGAAGACGTCGAGCGTCTGCGTGGTGTTCGGGGCCTGGAGCCAGACCGGGTTCCGCACCCGGAAGTGGAAATCCAGATCGTGCACACCATCGTCCGCGCCCCAGCCGGTGCTGCGGGACATCCAGGACGCGTTCTGTTCGAAGCGGCCGAGATAGTCATCGCGGCTCCGCACGCCGAGCGTCACCCCGCCGGCGTCGTTGTACCAGATGGTGGGCTGAAAGCCGACGGTCAGATGGTCGCGGCGGCTGCGTGTGCTGAAGTACGGGTGGAAGTAGATCTCGCTGCCGGGAACCGGGGCGATCAGCATCGATGGCGCAAAACCGAGACGCTTCCGGTTGTTGAGCATGTTCCAGTCATGCGCGTGGACCCGTGGATCAACCAGCACCTCCCGTGGCCGCGTCCGGGTCGCGATCTCGACCCACTCGCGCTCGGCGAGGCCCTCCGTGCGCGTGAGCGCCGTATCTCCTTCCGCGATGACGGCCACCTCGACCGGAATTCTCCCCGGCGCTTCCCGCTTCACCTCGACGCGCGTCACCCATCCCGCCGTACCTCCGGAGCCCGGCGGGGCGCGCCGCGTCTTCACCCGGCCCACGGCGTAGTCGTACAGAACGGTGCTGTGCAGCCACTGGGCAAAGAGGGTCGAGAGATCCCGCTTCGAGACCTCCTCAGCGACGGAACGGAAGGCGGCCTCATCCACATGCCGGTACTTCCAGCGTTCGTAGAAGGTGCGCAGGATCTGGTGCATGGTCTCGTCGCCGACCACGTAGCGAAGCTGGTGGAAGAACAACTCGCCTCGCGAGTAGATCGCGATGTTGTAGGAGACGAAATCGCGATACGCCTCTCCCACCAGGCTGGGCGGCTCCGAGACGTCGTCGAGGTCGAAGTTGAGGATCTCCGCCTCGTCGCCCGGATAGCCGCTGGGGCGCCCCATCGCCTCCTGGAACCAGGTCGTCTGGAAGCTCGTGAAGCCCTCGTCGAGCCACCCTTCCCGCCACTCGTTGTTCGCGAGGAGTCCCATCGTGTAGTTGTGCCCCAGCTCGTGGACGATGAGTCCCTGATCGGCGGAGCCGTCGTGAATCATCATCGGGAACTCGGTACCCCCGCCCTCGATGCGGTGCACGTTGGTGATCTGCGGCCAGCCGAAGGGTCCATAGAGCTGGTCGAGCCAGGCGAGCGCGGTCTGGGTGCGGTCGACCGCTATGCCTCCACCCCAGCTCTTCTCATCCCCCGGCTGATAGAGCACGTGCACCTCGACCTCTCCGAATTTGCCTCCCTCGTAGCGGTATTCCGGATTCAGCGACATGGCGAAGTGGTGCACCTGTTCCGCGTACCATCGGATCTTCTTTCGCCCCGAGTCGGCTCCCTCACACGCATCGGTCGAGGGCGTGCGGCTCCCGTAGTAATCGCGCTGGTACTCGACCGGCCGTTTCGGATTGCGGTTGGCGCGTTCCCAGCCGGGGTCCCCACACACCGGCACGCCCGTCGCGCCCATGACCTCGTCCCCGGGCAGGTCGAGGTCCACCAGAAAGGTGGCGAACTCACCATAGAACTCCCCACCCGGATAGAGCGGGTGTTCCTCCCAGCCGTAGCGGTCGTAAACCACGACTTTGGGATACCATTGCGCAAAGTCGAAGCGGCGTCCCTCGCGCCCCTGGCGGCGCGGGACGGTCGAGGGCCTGGCATCCCACTGCATCTCGACGGTCATCGAGTCGCCCGGCACGAGCGGTCGCGGGAGATCGAATCGCACGACGGTACTGTCGGGCGCGAAGGGATAGACGGCCTCGACCGGCTCGCCCATGATCCGCACGTCTCGCACGTGGTTGAAGGCGAAGTCGGGATCCTGGAGATCGTTAAAGCGCCGTCGCCCTTCGGTCGAGTCGGCGTCGGACCACCGCGAGCCGGGGCGGAAGGCATTGAGATAGAGGTGCAGTGAAAACGAGGTGAGCGTGTCGGGTGATTGATTGAGATACCTGATGTGCTCGGTCCCGCTCAACACCCCCGCCGATTCGTCGAGCCGGGCCGCGATCTCATACGAGACTGCCTGCTGCCAATAGGGTGTCTGGGGACTCGGGGCGACGGCCTGCTGGAGGACGAGGAGGGCCGGCACGATCACGGACGACTCGGTGGTGGAGGAGAGGTTGATCAGGCAAGATCGGCCGGAAACATAGATATCCGCGGTGCGATCCGGCAGCGCTTAACGTGTGCCGGGGTTCGTCGTCACCCTTCCAGCCAGTCGTTCCCGTTCCCGACGCCACTGGAGACCCGATGCCTCGCCCTTCGCGGTGCGCCGCCCTGTTGTCCCTGCTGTGGCCTTTCGCCCTCGCCGCGCCGGTCGCCGGCCAGTCCGAAATGCCGGCCATGGCACACGCGCACATGAGCTTTACACCCGAGCGGGCCGGCACAGCGGCCGATACCACTCGCGCCATCGCATTGCTCAAAGCGCTCCGCCAGGCAGTGGCACCATATCAAACCCTGGACGCCGCTCGCGCGGCGGGGTACGTGGCCCGCAAAAGTCCGGAGAGCGTCAAGGAGGGCAAGCTGCTCCACGCGGGACGGAGACCGGGACGGCTCCGGGACAGCGGGAAATTCGATCCTGCCACGCCGCAGGCGCTGCTCTTCCGTCGAGCAGCCGACGGCACCATGCAACTCGCCGGTGCCATGTTCGTCGCCCCGCCGTTGGCAACCATTGAAGATCTCGACGCCATGGTGCCACTCGGCGTGGCACGCTGGCATCAGCACATGAACGTCTGCGTGTCGGCCGACCGGTCATCTTCCCGCCGCCTCGCCCACGCCACCACCGAGGACGCGTGCTCCAGACTCGGCGGCCGCTTCCGTTCCCAATCTCGCTACATGGTGCATGTGATGACCGACGCCGGCGACGACCTGGCCCTGGCATTCCCACAGCACCCGGAAGGCGAGGGGGATATGATGTCGAGGCCCGAAGCGGAGACTACAACTCACTGACGGTGAAGCGGTCGTACTTCTGCGCCTTGGCGTAGCCGACGCGGCGCGCGACGTTCATGAGCCGCTCGGTATCGAGATCCGACGGGGCGTAGGCCACCAGAAAGGTGTGACCCTTGGCGGCCGAAGCCACATGACTCTTGGCCATGAGAGCCTCGTCCCCGAGCGCCTTGATCAATGGGCTCAGCTCCCTCAGATCGTCACTCGCACCCTGCAGCACCTGCTCGCTGCTCAGCGACTTGATGTCGTTCTCATCATAGCCACCGTCGATGAGCAGCCGGCGCATCTGGTCCGCTTCTGCCTGCTTCTCAAAGGCAATGACCACGTACCCTCTCGGGTAGAAGATTCCGAACTGTCGCGGTGCCTGGGCCTTTTCCGACTCCTCGGCCATGCGTTCCTCACCAACTCAGGGGGACTGGATGACTGCCTGGCCTGCAGGTTAGCTAGCGTCGCGCGGCGAGTAAAGAGTGACCGCGAATCGACGGGGTGCTTGTGCAGTCGGCGGAACGAGTGGACAAGTGGATATGTGTTGCGGTCATCGGTCACATCTCAAATGATGACAGGGACAACCACTTATACCTGCCATTAGTCAGGAGTATGTACTTGGCGCACAGGGGCTAGTTGTCGGATTCCTCTTTGTCGAACAGTCCTTTGGCGGGTTCGGCCACCTTTTTGACCTTGGGGGCCTGCTTGTAGGTTCGATTGACCCCTGCCGTCTGCGGGTAGTCAATCCGCTTTCCGTCCAGCTAGGTGGCTTTGCCGCGAGGGAGGTTGCACCGCTCTATGGGCGGCAATTCGATTCGACTCACGTAGGAAGAGAGGTGAAGAGAAGCACCTGTAGTTGATTCTTAGTGTCATCAATGCGGTAAGACACCATGGCACGACGACGCCCTGCGCATTTGAGCGTGAAAGCATGTGTGGGCCGAGTCTCAAACGGGCCACCAGCATGACCCTGGGTGGGTGGGTCGGCCGCAAGTTTCGCGAGTTCCCTGATCAATTCTTCCTTCGCGGCCACCGCCACAATGCCGTCGTCAATTCCCCGCAAATACTCCTCGTTTATCTGCTTGATGGCCGTTTCGGAGAACCACAGGGATCGAGGCATGGGCTAGAGTGTCGCTGCACCCCTACCCGCCTCAATCTCCTTTTCCGCCCTCAGGACTTCTTCTAGATCAAACCCGACGGCGTCCCGCCCCGCATTGTCCACAACCCCCATGGGCAGGAGGTCGCCTTTACGACCTACCTTGGTTTTCCACGGCTCCGTGAGGTAGACCACTTCGTTGATCAACTCCTCCATGCCCATGGTCAAATAGTTCTGGACCACGTAGCGAATGATTTCATCTTCGGTTGGAGCGAACGTGAACAGCGGCTCGTCCCGCTTGGCAATGAGGCGCACGGTAAGGTTGTCATTGTCCCACTCCGGCGTACGTTCTGCGACGTCCGCGACAACGAGCTGCTTAGCGACCGCTTTGATGGCCGTATCGTACGGTCCGTAGTCCCACCAGACGTACCGAAAGGAGGAGACTGCACGACCCAAATACTGGCGAGCAATCAGGTCGATCAGATACAGGAGTTTGACCAGTCGCTTCGCCGGGATGCCCTTTCCGGTTGCAGCTTTGTACGCTCGCGCCAGAAGCAGGAGGAGTTCCGCTTCCTTGGGTTCTACTGATTTCGAGAGTTCCATAGGTCGTCTCCCCGTGGGAGATGTAAAAATACCGAATGAACCCCGAAACCGCAACCCGAACACTGGCCAAAAGTGCTTGTCTTATAGCTCTGCGTGTAGTATAATGTTTCTATGCAAAAGAGAGAGCGGACGCCCCAGGGGCCGGTCTGTGAGAACAAGTCGAAGGTGATTCGGCAGCTTCCAGTCGCGTGCGGTGATGAGCGGCTGGCCGTCGAGTTTATGGAGCGCCAGCGGTGGGGCGACTCTCCGGCCTGCCCCCGGTGCGGCGATCTGGCCGTCCGGCAGATGCTCGCTAAGGATGGCAGCCGTAGCAAGCGGTTCCTGTGGAAATGCTCTGGCTGCAAGCAGCAATTCACCGTGCGCGTCGGGACGATCATGGAAGATTCCCCGATCCCGCTCCGGCATTGGTGCTACGCGTTCTGGGCCGCGTGTGCCAGCAAGAAAGGCGTGTCGGCCCTCCAGATTCAGCGGCAGACGGGCCTGAGCTACAAGTCGGCCCTATTCCTCATGCACCGCATCCGCTTCGCCATGACGCCGGATGGCCCCGCGCAGAAGCTCACCGGCATTGTGGAAGCGGACGAGACCTACGTCGGCGGCCGGACCCCGAATCGCTCACGCGCCGAGCGGCTGGCGCTTCGGGCACAAGGCCACAAGCGGATGCCGATGCAGCACAACGACAAGGTGCCGGTCGTGGCACTCGTTCAGCGGGGTGGTGACGTGCGGGCCATGGTGCTCCCGACCGTGAATGCCAGCAACGTCCAGGCGGTGCTGCTGGCCCACATTGATCCGTCGGCACGCCTCATGACGGACGACAGTAACATCTACAACAAGGTCGGCAAGCCATTCGCCTCGCATGAATCGGTGAAGCACAGCCTGTACGAGTATGTGCGCGGTGAGGCACACATCAACGGCGCCGAAAGCTTCTTCTCCCGGCTCAAGCGCCAGCTTTACGGGACGCACCAGGCGGTAAGTCCGAAGCACCTGCACCGCTACGTGGCGGAAGTCGCGTTCAAGCACAACACGAGAAAGATGGAAGATGGTGAGCGGACAGTCGCGGCAATTCAGGGTGCCGACGGCAAGCGGCTGCGCTACCGGCAACCAACAAATCCACGCAAAACGGCGAGTAACTGAGTAGAATGATCCTATGGGTACACGCGCCAAAAACAATCCGCCGCGCAAGCGAGGGCCAAAACCCGATACGTTAGTTCTGCCCGGGAAGTGGGAGGAGAACGTCGGGAACGCCCTCCGGAAACCACCGCCCAAGGGCGGCTGGCCGAAACCACCGAACAAGAAAGGCCGGGGCGGCAGATAGCCCCGGCCTTATTGACATTGATGACAATATGCAGCGTTCGACCGCCTCGTTAGTATCCGTATGTCAAATAGTCACAACAAAGTTGACAATTATTACAGTGGGTGCAATCGTGTAGACAATGAAACGGCCAAGGCGCGCTAACGCCTTGGCCGAACCCGAGAGACCTCCAAGCCTCTTCGGTTGCTGCACTCCCGTCTGTTGCGGAACTCCAAAGCCGCAGCAGGCGGGCCCTTTACTTCCCGGGGCCTTGGAACCCCGGTCCTGCTGGTCGCACGCGTGGTGGAACTGGTATACACACTGGCCTTGGAAGCCAGCGCCTAGCGGCATTGCGGGTTCGAATCCCGTCGCGTGCAGTCCTACTCGGTCGGATACAGCATCACTCCGCCCCACAGATACCGATTTCGGGATGCCGTGATGCATATGTAGTCTATACGCCATGCATCCGTCAATAGTTTTTCAATACACTTACAAGTGCCTACGCCCGGGAGAACCTGACTTTCTACCGATCACTACCGCTTTTTGCCTCTTTCTACCGCACAAGTCCAGCGACTCGTCCGGAGAACCCATTGGCCCCATATTGCGAGCGGACCAATGTCCGATTCATTCAACTTTAACAGACGAATCGTGTGCGTCAAGTCCCTACTCCAGCCATTAGTCGGAGAATCGTCATGTATATTGACTAATCGTCCGTCTTTTATATACGGTGGCTACGACATGTCATGGAGTCATGGTGAGCAACACCCCGCTCGACCCGATTTCCACTCGCATCCTCCAGGTCCTCGTCGCCGACGGCCGAGCCAGCTACCAGGCCATCGCCGACGAGGTCGGGCTCTCCCGCCCGGCCGTCATGGAGCGCGTCAAACGGCTTGAGGAAACCGGCGTCATCCTCGGCTACTCCGCCAGGCTCGATCGCGCCCGGATCGGCTATCCGGTCACCGCCTTCATCGCCGTCCGGTATCCGCCCACCGAATTCGTCGGCACCGAGCCGGAGGTTGCTGCGCTCAGCGACAATCCGAGCGTGCTCGAGTGCCACCACGTGGCCGGAGAAGATTGCTACGTCCTCAAGGTGGCCGCGCCATCGCTCGAAGAGCTCGAGCGCGTCATCCGGCAGCTTCGCGGATCGGGCCACCAGATCATGACGCGCACCACCATCGTCCTGTCATCGGTCTTCGAGAAGGCCAGCCTCGCGCCCGCCGGAGAGGGGGCGTAGCATGGCTGGCCTCCGCGGACGCGCCCTCGTCGCGTACCTGATCGTCTGCGTCGTCTGGGGGTCCACCTACCTGGGCATCCGGATCGGCGTGGAGCACCTCCCGCCGTTCCTCTTCGCCGGCACGCGATTCGTGATCGCCGGACTGCTGCTGGGCGCAGCGGTCCTGGCCACGGGCGGCGAGCTGCCACGCACCGCTCGGGATTGGAAGACGCTCGCCGTCGTCGGCATCTTTCTGCTCATCGGCGGGAACGCCATCGTGGTCTGGGCGGAGCAGACGGTGGCCTCGGGGCTCGCGAGCGTCTACGTGGCAGCGGGTCCGCTCTGGACCGCCTTCTTCGATTCGATCGTTCCGGGAGGCAAAACCAGGCTCACCTGGAAAATGGGCCTCGGGCTGCTGGGCGGCTTCCTCGGCATCCTCCTGCTGGCCGGCGTAACGCCGGGACAACTCCTGTCCGAACAGATGCACGGCCCGATCGCCCTGACGCTCGCAAGCGCGTCGTGGGCGATGGGCTCGGTGTATTCCAAGCGGCATCCCACGAATACGTCGCCATACGCGGCGGCAGCGGTGCAGATGACGGTCGCCGGCGCGTTGTTGATTCCCATCGGATTGGCGCTTGGCGAGACGCAAGCCTGGCACCTCACTCCGACCGGGCTCGGCGCCCTCGCCTACCTGATCGTCTTCGGCTCGATCGTGGGGTACACCGCCTTCGGCTACGCGCTGCGTCACGCCTCCGCCACCGTCGTCGGCACTTTTGCCTACGTGAATCCGGTGGTCGCGGTGCTGCTGGGCTGGCTCATCCTGCACGAGGTGGTCACCGCTCGCACGCTGGCGGCGATGGCGCTGATCCTGGGCTCGGTGCTCTGGATTCAGCTCTCGTCTTCCCGACATGCGGCGGCTGGAGAGCAGCGTGCGATCGAAGGTGGTGTGCGGAGACGCGAGGCGGAGGTGTAGGGAATCAGGTGGAGAGGAGGATTCTCCGCAGCCGCGTCATCTGCCGCCGGAGCGAGCCGTCGTGAATCCGCTCGCCCAGCCGGACGATTGCTCCACCGAGAATCTCCGGATCTTCCGAGAACGACGCGAGCACCTCCTTGCCGAGCTTGCTGCTGAGTGCTTCCTGAATACTGCGCTTGAGCGCCGCGTCGGCCGGCCGGGCAAGGGTGATCCCCGCCCTGATCCGGTTCAGGCGTATGTCGAGCAACCCGAGATACTCCGTCGCGATCTCGCCGAGCAGTTGCTGGCGTCCCCGCTTGACCACCGCCTGCAGAAAGAGCACGAACTCCCTCGGCACGTCCTTCAGTGCCGCGCCGAGCAGATCGGACTTCGTCCGCTTGGGCACACGCGGCGACATGAGCACCGCCTGCACTCTGGGCGTCGACTCGATGGCGCCGGCCACAGCGTCGATCAGCTCGGCGTACCGCTCCATCTGCCCGCTGCGCTCACCAAGTTCGAAGAGCGCCTCGGCGTAGTTGCGGGCGATCGTGACCGACCTCAATGGCCGGCGTCCAGCGTGGCGAGGTAGTCGGACACGAGCTTGCGATCGGTCTCGGAGGTCAGCCGCTCACCGATCAGCTTCGACGCCGCCGCGAGCGACAGGTCAACCGCCTCGCGCCGGAGGTCGGCGACGGCACGGTCACGCTCCGCCACAATCTCGCGGCGCGCGCGCGCCAGCAGCTCGGCCTGTTCCTGCTTCGTCTTTTCCAAAGCCAGCGCCCGTTCCTTTTCGGCCAGCGTGCGCGCTTCGGCGACCACGGTGTGCGCCTGCGACTTCGCCTCCGCGACGAGCTTCTTGTGCTCCGCCAGCAGCGCCGCCGCCTCGACCCGATTTCGCTCGGCTTCGGAGAGCTGCTCCTCGAGCGCTTTTTCCCGTGCCTCGACCGCACCGAGGATCGCCGGCCAGGCGAACCGCTTGAGGATCAAGAGAAGAAGGACGAAGACGACGATCGTCCACAGCATGAGCCCGCCGTCGACCGTGAGCGGGCCGGAGGGCGCATGCTCCTCCTGCAGCAGGATCAGGTGAAGCATGGAGGCTCCGTTGACCTAGAAATTGATTTTCCCCTGGATCAGGAACGCGATGACGGCCACGAACAACGCCACGCCTTCCACCAGGGCGGCGGCGATGATCATCGCCGTCTGAATCCGCGCCGTGGCGTCGGGCTGCCGGGCGATCCCTTCGGTGGCGCGTCCGCCAATCTGGCCGATGCCGATACCGGCGCCGACGACCGCAAGCCCCGCGGCCAGACCCGCGCCGATGAGACCGTATCCCTTGTCCGGACCGGCCGCAGCCGCGGCCTGAAGCAGGGCAAGCATGGAAAGCATGTGGTGCTCCGTTGTCGAGCGGAAGATGGATGTCGGTTCGCTCGCCGTGCGCCGGCCGCTTCTTCCGTAACGGCCCCGCCGCGGTGGCCCGCCGGTGTTCCTCGAGCCCGGGAACAGCGGGCATCATCCGCCATTCGGCGGATTACGACCCGGACTCCTCTCGAGCGCGAGGGGCCGGGGAACTTCTGCTAGTGTGCTTCCCTCATCAATCCGATGAACACCGCCGTGAGCAGCGTGAACACGAACGCCTGAAGGAAGGCCACGAACAGCTCCAGCAGCATCACGCCGGTGGCCAGGGCCGATGCCGCCAGCCCCACCGAGTAGCTCTGGAAGAGAAAGGTGAGCCCGATGAGGGCCAGGACCAGCACATGGCCCGAGGTCATATTGGCGAACAATCGGACCGCGAGTGCGAACGGCTTGGCCAGTTTTCCGATGATCTCGATCGGCGTCAGCACTGCCAGCAGCACCACCTTGAGCCCCGCGCCGCCGATCCCGCCGGGGAGGCCGTGCGGAAGGTAGAAAATGGTGCTCAGGTAGCCCTTCGGTCCCAGCGTGATCATTCCCGTCACTTCGACCACAACGAACGCCATGACGGCGAGCCCGGCGGTCACCGCAATGTTGCCGGTGGCCGTGGCGCCCCAGGGCAGCAGGCCGAGGAGGTTCATGGCGAGAATGAAGAAGAAGAGCGTGAGCAGATAGGGGGTGTATCCCTCGCCGTGCGGCCCCACGTTCGGCAGGACCACTTCCTGCCGGACCCAGAGCGCCGTCGCCTCCATCGCACCCGCGAAGCCTTTTGCCGGCCGTCCCTTGGCCTGAGCGGCTGCGATGGACCGCGCGCTCAGCAGGAAGACCAGCGCCACGATCGTGGCCGCCAGCAGCATGAAGACGAGGTGCTTGGTGGGGGAGAGGTCGATCGTGAGCCCGCCGATGTGGATCGGCGCGATACGAGGCAGCGCGACTTCACCGACAAACGGAAGCTCGATCGCGTGGGCGTTGCCCAGGTGGTGCGCGATGTCGATCTCGTGGCCCCGGGGACGAATCACCGGCTCCTGTGCCGCGAGTGCGGCTCCCGCTCCGGTGAGCAGCGTCCCCACCAGCACCAGGGTTCGTCCGAATCGAATCATCGATGATCTTCCCGCGAATGTTCCCGGAGCGCAGTGAGCCCCTCTACGAAGAGCAGGGCCACCAGGACCCCCACCATCGATCCAAGCATCGGACCGGCCCGGTTGCCAAGCGCCGGGAGGACCACTAGCCCGGCGATGCCGACCACGGCCAAGCGAACCAGCATTCCAAGGCCCCACACCGGCAGAAAGCGCTCGGTGCCGATGCTTCGGAGCGCCCACCAGCCGAGCGGAGTCTGGAGCAACAGTCCCACCGCGGACCCCCAACCGACCTCGGCGCGAATCCCGGCCGGTACGACCAGCGTCAGCCCCGCCGCGAGGACCGCGACGACTCCGACCCCGGACAGGTAGCTCCCGCCGACCGTCACCCTTCTCCGCGGTCCTTGCGGTTGAGGCTCCTGATCAACGAGTACAGCGTCCCTCCAAAGCCGAGGAAGGCGAAGGCCACGGTCAGGATGCCTCCCGTTCCGAGCTTCTCATCGGCCCAGCGCCCGATGAAGACGAAGACCACGATGCTGACGGCCAACTGAATGCCCAGCCCCGCGTAACGCATCGGTCCCGGGTCCTTGCCGGCTCCCGGATCGGGGGTTTTCACGCGGCTAACCTACCCGCTTGTGAAAAATTTCGCAAGCTCGTAACATCGCATCGGAGTAACTTCCCGTGAGGCCTCGTCGTATCTTCCCCATTCTCCTGAAATCCGGGTTCAGATGACCGCTGCGCATACCGCTCCGCTCGACGATGTTGAACAACTCGGCCGCCTCCACGCGGCTGTCAGCGGCTTGCGGGAGCAGGTCGCCCGGAAGATCGTGGGGCAGGAGGACGTTGTGGAAGGAATCGTGACCGCCGTGCTGGCCGGCGGGCACGCGCTGCTGATCGGGGTGCCCGGCCTGGCCAAGACGCTGATGGTCCAGACGGTGTCCGAGGCGCTCGATCTCTCATTCAATCGCGTGCAGTTCACCCCCGACCTGATGCCGAGCGACATCACCGGCACCGAAATCATCGAGGAAGACCTCACCACTGGGCGCCGCGCCTTCCGATTCGTCCAGGGCCCGATCTTCGCCAACGTGGTGCTCGCGGACGAGATCAACCGGACTCCGCCCAAGACGCAGGCGGCGCTGCTGCAGGCCATGCAGGAGCACGAGGTCACGGCGGGCGGCACCACGTATCACCTGCCCGATCCCTTCTTCGTGCTTGCGACGCAGAACCCCATCGAGCAGGAGGGAACCTATCCCCTGCCCGAGGCGCAGCTCGATCGGTTCATGCTCGAGCTCCGGGTGGGGTATCCCAGCCACGCCGAGGAGGAGGCCATCGTCGAGCAGACCACCGGCACCGCGCGCGGCGGGATCCAGCCGGTGCTCGACGCCCAGTTGCTGCTGGCCATGCAGGCGCTCGTTCGGCGGATCCCCGTCTCCCGCGGCCTCATCAGGTCCGCAGTGACGCTCGCGCGGATGACCCGCCCCGCCGACCCGCAGTCGCCGGCGCTGATAAAGGAATATGTGG
>JBDTTA010000052.1:0-13936 GCA_039930845.1 Gemmatimonadales bacterium | reverse complement strand
CGATAGTCGTGGCTCTCCTCCTTCGAGCGCAGTGGCTTGACCTTGCCGGTGCCGGCATTGAACAGCAGCGTCACCTGCTGCACCCGCTGGCCGCTCTCGAGCAGCCCGATCTGCCGCTCGCGCTCCGCCTCCAGCGCGCGCTCGACATTCGCGAACGAGTTGAGGTTCTTCACCTCGGCCTTGGTGCCGAGCTTCGCCTCCCCGGGGCGGCGGATGGAAAGGTTCGCATCGACCCGAAGGCTTCCCTGCTCCATGCTGCACTCACTCACGCCCGCATAGACGAGAATCTGCCGGAGCACGGTGAGGTACGCGCGCGCCTCCGCGGGCGAGCGGAGGTCGGGCTCACTCACGATCTCGGCGAGAGGCGTCCCGGCGCGGTTGAGGTCGACCGCCGTCTTTCCCGGAAACCGGTCGTGGATCAGCTTGCCCGCATCCTCTTCGAGATGCAGCCGGGTGATCCCCGCCTCGATGCGTCCCCGCTCGGAAGAGTCGAAGCCCAGGCGGCCGCCGGTCGCGAGCGGCTGGTCGAACTGGGAGATCTGATACCCCTTGGGCAGGTCGGGATAGAAGTAGTTCTTTCGCGCGAAGACGCTGTGTCCGTGCACCACGCAGCCGAGCGCCATCGCCGCGCGTGCGCCGAGGCGGACCGCTTCGGCGTTGGGCACGGGGATCGCGCCGGGGAGCCCAAGGCACACCGGGCAGACGTTGGTGTTGGGTCGGTCGCCGAACGTGGTGCGGCAACCGCAGAACATTTTCGTGCGCGTGCTGAGCTGCACGTGCACCTCGAGGCCGACCACCGTTTCCCAACTCATCAGCGGACCTCCGCCGTGGCGGGCACCACGCGCTCGATCGCCGCCGCCGCGGAGAGCATCAGCTCCTCCTCGAAGAACGGCGCGATGAGCTGCGCGCCCACGGGCAACCCCTCGCTGCGGCCGACCGGCAGACTGAGGGCGGGAAGCCCGGCCAGGCTGGTGGCGCAGACAAAGATGTCGGCCAGGTACATCGCGACCGGATCATCGGTCTTCTCGCCCGCGCGGAAGGCAGGAGTGGGGGTCGTCGGCGTGAGCAGGAGATCGACACCGGTGGCAAATGCGCGGCGGAAGTCCTCAGCGATCAGCGCCCGGGCGCGCTGGGCCTGCTTGTAGTACGCGTCGTAGTAGCCGGCGCTCAGCACGTACGTGCCCACGAGAATGCGGCGACGCACTTCGGCGCCGAATCCCTGACCGCGCGTCGCCTGATAGAGCGCGCGGACGTCGCCGCCAGGCCCCACCTTCCGCGGCCCGTAGCGCACGCCATCGAAGCGGGCGAGGTTGGCCGCTGCTTCCGCCGGCGCCACGATGTAATACGTCGGCACCGCAAAGGCGGTGTGCGGCAGCGACACGTCGCACACCTCGGCGCCGAGATCGAGAATCGCCTCCCGGGTACGCTGGAGACCGGCGGCGACGCCGGCATGGAGGTCGGCGGGAAAGTATTCCTTTGGCAACCCGACGCGCAGACCGCGCAGGTCCTCCCGCGGCCGCGGCAGTGGCATCGCCGGGCGATCGAGTGTGGTGGCGTCGAGCGGATCGGCGCCGCTGATCGCGCTCAGCACCTTCGCCGCGTCATTCACCGTGCGGCCGAAGACCGAGATGCAATCGAGCGACGACCCGAACGCGACGAGCCCGAACCGGCTCACCCGCCCGTAGCTCGGCTTGACCCCCACTACACCACAAAAGCTCGCCGGCTGACGCACCGACCCGCCCGTCTCCGAACCCAGCGCCACGGGCACGACGTCGGCAGCGACGAGCGCCGCGGAGCCGCCTGACGAGCCGCCCGGAACCCGATCGTGATCCAGCGGATGCCGGACGCGTCCGTACGCCGAGTGCTCCGTCGAGGAGCCCATGGCGAATTCGTCCATGTTGGCCTTGGCCGCGATCATCGCGCCCGCCGACCGCAGGCGGTCGACGACCGTGGCATTGAATGGCGAGGTATACCCTTCGAGAATCCGCGACGCGCAGGTCGTCGGCTGCTCGGTGGTGACGATGTTGTCCTTGAGCGCGATCGGCACCGCATCGAGCGCGCCACGCACGCCGAGCCGGTCGACACGAGCGGCCTCGGTGTCGAGCAGCCGCTGCGACCAGTCGAGCGCCGCATTGAGGCCGGCGGTATCGGCGGCCGTCAGTCGCCGGCCGGTTTCCCGGGCGATGTCCGTCGCCGCGCTCACTCGTCACCCATGGCGCCGAGCCGCGGGACCAGGTAGAAGCCCTCGGCGAACTCCGGCGCCATATCCGCGGGCGGATACCGGAGCGGGATGGGCACAGGGACGTCGTCACGAAGCGCTACGGAGTGCGGCCCCGGCAGGAACGGATCGGATGCCGCGTCGCCCGGCACCTGCTCGAGCTGGGCGACGTAGTCCACGATGCGGCTGAGCTGCTCCACCAGCCGATCGAGCTCGTTCTCGTTCACCGCCAACTCGGCGAGCCGCGCCACGTGGCGCACCTCATCGCGACCGATGCTCATGCACTCTCCATTTCGCGCTCGAGACCTGCGTAGGCCACGAGGAGTTGTTTCACGCCGGTCTCGGCGTCGTCGAAGGCGACGGACACCTTGAGGTCCCGCCCGGTCCCGGCGAGCCCCAGGATAGTGCCGCTGCCGAAACGGCGATGCCGCACCCGCTCTCCCTTCACGTAGCGCGGTGCGTCCTGCGACAGCTCTTCGGGGGGCGGCGGGTCCGTCGCACGCGCCGGCGGGACATTCGAGTATCCCGACGTTTGCGGCTTGGGCCAGCGTCCGGCGCCGGCATCCGGGCGACGCCCGCTTTGTCCGGCGCCCCAGTCCGGCGCCCAGAGCGCGGTCGTGCGACGCTCGTCGATGATGCCGGGCGGCAGGTCGCGAAGAAAGCGTGAGGGGATGCCGGGACGCAGCTCACCGCCGCGGCGGCGCGCGCGCGCCCAGCTCAGATACAGCTTGTCCTTGGCGCGGGTGAGTCCGACATAACAGAGGCGGCGCTCCTCCTCGAGCCCGTCGAGCTGTTCCTCCGCGCGCGCGAGCGGGAAGAGTCCCTGCTCCATGCCGGTGAGCGCCACCACAGGCCATTCGAGTCCCTTGGCGGTGTGCAGCGTCATCATCGTGACGCCGTCCTCCCGGCCCACCACGGTGTCGGCAGATGCGAGCAGCGCCGCTTCCGCGAGGAATCGCTCGAGCGGCGTCCCCTCCGCCTCGTCGGTCACTTCCTCCGACCAGTTGGCGGCACTTGCCATGAGCTCGCGGACATTCTCCCAGCGCTCGGCCCCCTCCGGCCCTTCGGCGAGCAGCACTGTCTCGTAATCGATGGCGCGCACCAGCTCTTCGAGCACCTGGGCCGGCGCCAGCCGCGCCGTCCGCGTTGCCAGCCCGTCGATGAAGCCGGCAAAGGCGCGGAAGGCCTCCCGGACGTTGGGCCGGAGGTCGGCCACTCGCTCGGCGATGCGCGCGGTCTCGAGCAGCGGGTGGCCCCACGCCGATGCGGAACGCCCGAGCGTGGCGAGGCTCGTCTCGCCGAGGCCGCGGCGCGGGATGCCGATGGCGCGGAGGAAGGCCTCGTCGTCGGCGGGATTGGCCACCAACCGGAGGTACGCGAGCAGGTCCTTCACTTCCCGTCGCTCGTAGAAGCTGATCGCGCCGACCAGGCGATAGGGAACGCCCGCGCGGCGGAACGCCTCCTCCAGCGCGCGCGATTGTGCGTTGGTGCGATAGAGCACCGCCATCTCGCCGAAGCGCCAGTCTCCCGCGGCGCTCCGCCGCTGCAGCTCCCGCACGAGCCACTCCGCCTCGTCACGCTCGTCGGCCGCGGCGAGCACCGTGACCGTCTCCCCCCCCTTCCGGCGGGTCGTGAGCGTCTTCCCGATACGGCCCCTGTTCTCGGCGATGATCCCGTTGGCCGCGTCGAGCACGACCTGCGTCGAGCGGTAGTTCTCTTCGAGCCGCACCAGCGTCGCGCCCGGAAAATCGCGCAGGAAGTCCTGCATGTTCTTCACGTCGGCACCCCGCCAGCCGTAAATCGACTGGTCATCATCGCCGACCGCGCAGAGGTTGCCGTGTGCGCCAAGCAGCTTGATGAGTTTGTACTGCGCCCGGTTGGTATCCTGGAACTCGTCGACCAGCAGGAAGGTGAAGCGTTCCTGATATGCCCGTAGCCGGTCGGGATGCAGCCGGAACAACTCGAGTGGATGCAGCAGCAGATCGTCGAAATCCATTGCGTTGGCGGCGCGAAGCGCGGGCCCCATTGCCGCGTACACGTCGGCCGCCACTTGCGCGAGCCGGTCGAATGACGAGTCCGCGGCCAGCTCGGACGGAGGCGTCATCCGGTTCTTGGCCGACGAGATCAGCGACTGCACCGCGCGGGGAGGAAAGAGCTTGGTGGAATGCCCTCGCTGGTCCATGAGACGGCGGATCAGGCTGAGCCGGTCGTCCTCGTCGTAGATGGTGAACTGCCGGCTGAAGCCGATCAGGGGCGCTTCCCGCCGAAGCAGCCGGGCGGAGAGCGAATGAAACGTGCCGATCCAGAGTCCGGACGGATCGCGCCGGAGCAGCCGCCCGACCCGCTCCCTCATCTCGCCCGCGGCCTTGTTGGTGAACGTCACGGCGAAAATCCGCTCGGGCGGCACACCGTGCCGGTCGATCAGCGCCGCAATGCGCGTGGTCAGCACACGCGTCTTGCCGGAGCCCGCACCGGCCAGGACCAGCACCGGGCCGTGCACATGCTCCACCGCCTCACGTTGCGCGGGGTTGAGGGCGTGCTCGAGGTCCGGCACCGACGTGCCGGTCATGTATTCTGCGCGGCGAGTGGAACGCGAATCAGAAAGCTTGCTCCCTTCTCGGTTTGCTCCAACGTCAGAACGCCGCGATGGGCGTCTGCCACCACGCGGCGTGAGAGCGCGAGGCCAATGCCCCAGCCACCGCGCTTGGTCGTGATTCCCGGCTCGAACAGCGTCCGGCGGATCTCGCGAGGCACGCCCGGGCCGTCATCCATCACCCGGATCTCGCCCATGCCCTGCTCCGCTCCCACTCGCAGAATAATCGTGCCGCTTCGACCCTGCAGCGCATCGATCGCGTTCTTCACGAGCGCCTCGAGCGCCCACTCGAGCAGGACCGCGTCGCCCACGACCATCGGTCCCATCCCGCGCGCTTCGAGCTTGAGCTCGATCGGATTGGCCCGCTTGGGAAGCCGCGGACGAAAATAGCCGGCGACCCGGTCGGCGAGGGCGCCGAGCGCGACCGGCTCCCGCTTGGCCGGGTTGCCGATACGCTCGAAACGCTGCGCCACGCGGTCGAGCCGCTCGGCGTCGGCGGCGAGATGCTCGGCCAGGTCGGCGGGAGGGGTGGGACGGGAGCGGATGCGCTCGATCCACCCCTGAAGGCTGGTCAGGGGCGTCCCCATCTGATGCGCGGCCTCTCTCGCCATCGCCACCCAGAGTCGGTCGCGCTGTGCCGCCATCGCGTTCCGATACGCGAAGACCGCCACCGCCACCATCACCGCGATCGTGAGGCCCTGCAGCAGCGCGAGCAGGGTGAGATTGCGCTGCGCGGGGAGCGGTCCGTAGTGCACCGTGCCGATCGTCTCGTCCACGACCGGCGGATTCTGGCGATCGAGACGCAGGGCGTACGCCTTGACCCGGGGATCGTCAAGCGGCGCGGTGAACGGCAGATTGGCCGCCGCCGTCACCCGTCCCCCCTTGTCGGTGACCACCAGCGGCAGGCCGAGCCCGCGCACCTGCTCGCCGAGCCGCAACAACGCCTCGGCCTCCGCGCCGGGCCTGGGATCGTTGAGTCCGCCGAACACCCCGGAATAGAGGCGGCTGGTGGCGGTGGCATCGGCCTGGAAGTGGCGGAGCACCAGCCACCCGCTGCCCAGGCTCAGCCCGGCGAGCAGGGCCACGAGCACCACCGCGGCGGTGGGCGCGAGGCGCTGCAGCCGTTCTCTAGGCACGTGGGGCCAGGCGGTCGGAGCCGAGATACGGCGCCAGCGCCGCCGGTACCCGCACCGACCCGTCGGCCGCTTGGTTGTTCTCCAGGAGGGCAATGATCGTCCGCGGGAATGCGAGCGCGGACGCGTTGAGCGTGTGGACCAGTTCCGGTCTGGCCCCCGGCGCGGGGCGGAATCGGATGTTGGCGCGCCGGGCCTGAAAATCGGTGAAGCAGCTCGAGCTCGAGACTTCGAGCCAGTTGCCGATCCCGGCGGCCCACACCTCGAGGTCGAGCGTGCGCGCACTGTGGAACCCCGTATCGCCCGCGGCCAGCTCCAGCACGCGATACGGCAATTCCAGCCGCTCGAGAATCACCTCCGCATGGCGGGTGATGCGCGCGTGCTCCTCCGCCGACTGCTCGGGGTGGCAGAAGCGCACCAACTCCACCTTGTCGAACTGGTGGACCCGGATCAACCCCCGTGTGTCCTTGCCGTGGGCCCCGGCCTCGCGCCGGAAGCAGGGAGTCCATGCCGCGTAGCCGAGCGGAAGCGCCGCGCCTTCGAGGATCTCGTCGCGGTGGATGTTGGTGACCGGCACTTCCGCGGTGGGAATGAGAAAGAGATCGTCGGGCGTGGTGCGGTAGAGCTCTTCCTCGAACTTGGGCAACTGTCCGGTGCCTACGAGTGACGCACGGCTCACCAGGTACGGCGGCGCGATCTCCTCGTATCCATGGTCACGGGTGTGCACGTCGAGCATGAATTCGCGGAGGGCGCGCACGAGCCGCGCGCCGGGCCCGCGGAAGAGCGGGAATCCCGAGCCGGTGATCTTCGCGCCAGCCGCGAGGTCGAGGATGCCCAGGTCCGCCCCCAGCTCCCAGTGGGGACGCGGCTGGAAGTCGAACCGGGGTGGCTCACCCCAGGTGCGCAGCATCCGGTTGGCCGACGCGTCGCCATCGGGGATGTCGGCGGCGGGAAAATTGGGAATCTCGAGTGCGTGCGAGTGCAGTGCCGCTTCGACGTCGCGCAACCTTCCATCCAGCGCCTTGACCTCTTCGCCCGACGACCTGAGGGTGGCCATCAGCTCGTCGGCGGGCTCCCTGGCGCGTTTGCGCCGGGCGACTTCTTCCGTGGCGACGTTCCGCTCGGCCTTGAGCGTCTCGGCTCGCACCAGCAGTTCGCGGCGCTGGCGGTCGAGATCGAGCACGAGGTCGAGCAGCCCATTGAGCGCGGGATCGCGCCGGCGCGCCAGACTGGCCCGGCTCCCCTCGGGATCCTGACGCAGACGCTTCAGGTCGATCACGGAAAGTTCAGCGGTCGGGGAGGCCGGGCTCGAGGCCCTTGTACCCGCAGTTGTTGTCGGCGAGCACCTTGAACGTTACCGTGCTGTCAGCGAGGTCGAGGATCTCCAGCTTGGCATACTGGGGTACACCGATGGAGCAGAAGACCCGTGAGCGGACGAACCAGCGCTGGCCGACTTCGACCGCGACGGCTGAATCGACGGTGTAGCCGTTACTCGGCGCCACCTTGATATCATCGAACGCGGTGGAAGTTGCCTGCACGCCGGGGTCCGCGCCGGACGTGGACGAGAGGCCGAGGACCTTTCGGGGCAGGAAGACGTGGCGGCCCGACGGCTCCACATTGTACGCAAACTCGAAATCGGCGGTCTGGTCGGTCCGCACCTCACCGCTCGACACCGAATACGCGCTCGCCGTCTGGATGGGAGTGCCTTCGAGCGCACCGAGGCTAAGCGTGTCGACCAGATTGACGTTGATGGGATCAGACAGGCCGTTATTGTCGCTGCACGCGGCGGTGAGCGCCAGGGCCAGCGCGAGGAGCACGGATACACTGCGAGTGGGGTGCATTGAGCGGGAACGTTAAGGCCCGGGAGATGAGGGGTCAACCTCCCACGGTTTCTTGACTTCGCCCTCTGCGCGGCCTACGTTGCGCACACCTTTTTTCGGAAGCCCGGAGCGCCACACTTATGACTGGTCTGTCCGACGTAGTCCGCGCGCTCGCGGCGCGTGACGGCGTCGAGGCCGTGTTGCTGGCGAGCGCCGAGGGATTGCCGATCGATCACGCCGCCTCTACCTCGTTCGAACCGGAGACGGTGGCCGCACTTTCCGCCACACTCGCACAGCATGCTACCCGGCTCGGCGCCGGTGCCGGACGCGGCGAGGTGGCCGTGATGGTCATCGAATACGAGTCCGGTAGCGTCCTCCTCAGCCGCCTCGGCTCGAGTAACTGGCTCGCGATCCTCGCCCACGCCGACGCCGACATCGGTCCCCTCCTCCATGACGTGCGCCAGCACGGCCCCGCTCTCGCGGCACTGTTGTGACGGCGGGTAACACCAGATGAGGTGGGCAGTCCTTCTCGCCGGTGGGTCCGGCACCCGCTTCTGGCCCCTCAGCACGCCCCGCCGCCCGAAACAACTCCTTCCCCTCTCGGGCTCCGCCTCGAGCGCCGAAGAGTCGGTCGAGCGGCTCACCGGCCTCATCGCGCGGGACCACGTCCTCGTGGTGACGGGCGAGGCACTCGCCGGCCCAGTGCAGGACCTGCTTCGGATTCCCGCGGAGAACATCCTCGTGGAGCCCGTCGCCGCCTCGACCGCTCCCGCGCTCATCTGGGCGACGTGGGAAGCCGCGCGGCGCGACCCCGAGGCCGAGGTCGTGTCACTGCATGCCGACTGGGCCGTGGGAGACGCGGCGGCCTTTCGCCGCACCGCCGACCTGGCGCTTACCACGGCACGGGTCCACGACCGGCTGGTGACGGTTGGCGTCGTCCCTTCGCGCCCGGAAACGGGATACGGATACATCGTCCCCGGGACACCGCTCGATGAGTCTGCCCGCACCGTCGCCCGATTCTCCGAAAAGCCTGATGCCGCGACCGCGCTCGACCTGATGGCTGCCGGGGCGCTCTGGAATAGCGGCCTCTTCGCGTGGACGGCAAAGCGCCTCCTCGAGGAGGTCGAGCGCCATACGCCGGAGGTCGCCCCCGCGCTCTCGGCGCTGCGCTCGAACGATGTGGCCGCCTTCTTCCACCAGGTGACACCCATCTCGATCGACGTCGGTGTACTCGAAAGAAGCGGGGCGGTTGCCGTGGTGACCGGTGCGTTCGCATGGGACGACGTGGGCACGTGGCAGGCGCTCGGGCGGGTGCGGCCCAAGGACCCCGACGGCAATGTCGTCGTCGGCCGCGCATTCGTACACGAGTCGCAGGACTGCATCGTGTGGTCCGACGACGATCCGATCGTGCTCAGTGGCGTGCAGGATCTCGTAGTCGTGCGGGCCAACGGACGCATCCTCGTCATGCCGACGGAGCGCGCGGCGGCGATGAAGCACCTGCTGGACGCGCTCCCACCCGAGATCCGCGACATCGAGCCGTGAGCGCGCTGTACCTCCTCGAGCCGGACGCCCCGGGACCCGAGTGGGTTCCCTTCGCGGGCGTGCGGCCGCTCGCCGAGCTTCGTGCCGGCGCGTGGCTGATTCGCGAACGATGGGAGGCGGCCGTCGCACTCGACACCGTCGCCGTCATCGGCTCGCACGTCGAGGGATTCAGCGAGCCCGGAGCGGCGCCGGTGCGCGGCGCCGGCCGCATCGACGGGCCGGCCATCGTCGCGCTCTCGGCATTCGCGCCGAGCGGAGCCCGGGTCGATCCGGGCGCGGCACGGCGCATTACGCATCAGGGCACCACCGTCGCCTGGGTGGTGCCGGCTGGCGACTCATGGCAGGGGCCGCACGACCGCGGACCCGCCGTCGACATCGAAGGACTGCCACTGCGCGGCGCCTACGATCTCGTCACCGCGCTCGAGGTGCTGCTGCCGGCCGACTGCGCCGACTTCGTCGGCTCCTCGATGTCGGGCGTGCCCGAGGGGAGCCTGGTGCTCGGCGATCCGGGGCGCGTGATCACCAGAGGCGCGACGGTCGAGCCGGGGGTCGTCTTCGACGTGCGGAATGGCGTCATCGTGCTGGAGCGGGGCGTCGAGGTACGGCATGGCGCCCGGCTCGAGGGCCCGGTGTACGCCGGTGCGGGCACCCGGATACTGGGGGGATTCATCCGGGGCTGCGCGTTCGGTCCTGAGTGCCGAGTGCACGGCGAGATCTCCACCACCGTGTTCCTCGGCTACGACAACAAGAGCCATGACGGCTTCGTGGGCCACAGTGTGCTCGGGCCGTGGGTCAACCTCGGCGCCGGCACCATCACGTCCAATCTCAAGAACACGTACGGGCCAGTCCGCCTCCAGGCGGACGACGTGCGCATCGAGACGGGTCGGCTCAATCTCGGCACCCTCTTCGGAGATCATGCCAAGACGGCCATCGGCACGATGCTGTCGACAGGGACGATCATCTCCGCCGGCGCCAGCGTCTTCGGAGAGCCCACGCCCAGATACGTGCCGCCATTCTCGTGGGGCAGTCGCGGGCAGGAGCGGCAGTCGCAGGACGATTTCCTGCGAGTGGCTGAGCGCGTGATGCAACGACGGAGCGTTTCGCTCACGCCGGAGCTCCGGACCTCCCTCCAACGGACCCACGCGAGAGGAACGGCAGCATGACCGTGCTCTACTCGCTCGGATCGGGGTCGCGCGGAAACTGTTTCGCCATCGAATCCGACGGAGCGGTGCTGCTGCTCGATGCGGGGTTCAGCGCGAAGGAAATCGAGCGGCGGGCGGAGCTGGTCGGTCTGGCGCTCGAGCGACTGGTCGGCATCGTGCTCACGCACGAACATGGCGACCATGCGTCGGGGGCGCCGCGGATGGCGTGCCGCTTTGGCGTGCCGGTCGTCACCGCACCCGGTACCTGGGCGTCGCTGCGCGCGGAACCGGACTGCGCACATGTTCCGATCGGATTCGGTGTACCGGCGGAGCTGGGGCCGTTCAGGGTGGAAGGGTGCCCAACGAGCCACGATGCGGCAGAGCCGCTGGCGGTCGTCGTGCGCAACGCGGACGGCATGAGTGTCGGGGTGGCCTACGATCTGGGCCGGCCCACCGCCGCCGTGCGCTATATGCTTCGCTATCTGACGGCGGTCGTACTCGAGGCCAACCACGATGAAGTCCGGCTTCGCACCAGCGGATACCCGCCGGTGGTGCAGCGCCGCATCGCGGGATCAGGCGGGCATCTGTCCAACCGCGCGGCGGCACAGCTGCTGGCCGAACTGCATCATCCGCTGCTCAGCGCGGTGGTGCTGGCGCACCTGAGCCAACGGTGCAACAGCGCGGAAGACGCGCTGGCGGCGGTGGGACCGGTGCTGCGGCGGGCGGGCTTTTCCGGCGGACTCCACGTGGCACTGCAGGATGTTCCCCTGCCACCGATCGCGCTGGTGCAGCCGACACGGGCGCAGTACGGCTTCGCGCTGTAGATCGCTTCGCTACGACTGACTCCCATCGGGATCGGGCGGCACTGCCACCGAATCCGGACGAGGGCTGGGCGGGCCGACAAGGTCGAACGTGACGGGCTCCTCGAGATCGCCGCCGGACAACGTCAGGCGCTTGCGCTTGAGCTTGAGCCGGTAGTTCACCCACTCGCCGCCGAGCGCCAGCGCCAGACTGTCGCCGACAATCCGCCAGCGGACCGTCTGCGTGCCATAGCTCGCGCTGCTGTCAGGGCGCACCACGACGATCCGCGGTCCCGCCTTCTTCCGATCCTGCCTCAGGTCGAACTTCCAGGTCCCGATAAGCGCGCCGTGCTCGGCCGTCTGTGCCGCAGCCCAGGTGGGCATGACGGCCGCCAGCACCATCGCGTGCACCAGCAACTTCACGGTTCCCTCTCGCGTTCGAAGATTCATCAGGCGTGCACCGCACCCATTTTAAGCGGGCGCTGCGCGTCGTCCAACCCCGCGCGCCGCGTCAGGGCCGCAGCCCGAGCCCCCAGAACTCGAACGTGGTGGTCGAGTTGACGGTCATCCCCTGCTGTGTGGTGGTGCGCTTGACCTCCTTCCTCGCGATGAGGGTCCTCGAGGAACCGAAATCGGTCACGGGCAGCACGTCGAATGTGTCGAAATGGAAGTGATCGCCGACCACGTCAGGCTGGTGCAGGTAGCTCCACTGGCCGGCCCAGGGCATGATCGGCAGCGACATGTTCGGCATTCTGGGACAGTGGAAAGTCATCGTGCCCCCGCTATCGGTCGGCCGCACGTCGAGGGAGATGGTCATCACTTTCTGATCGCTGAACTGCGCCTCGGTGACCCGCAGCTGGCCCCCGGCGGGCCGCATGTCGACCGTGCAGCCCGATGGAGCCGTCACCCCGTATTGTCCGTGGACCAGCGGCGCCGTCCCCGTGAACGTGAGGCCGGTGCTATCCGGGAGGAGGGGCACGGTCGCGCTCGCCTGTGCGCTCGCCGAGTTCCCCATGGCCGTTCCCTTCCAGCTCGACGTCATGGTGAGCTCGATCTTCCCCCGGCGACACCCGCACTCCTTCGATCCGGCATACTCACCGCCCATCGCCGCCACCCATGCGCGCGCCTTCTGCGTGAGCTCCTCCTGGGTGCCCGGGGGCGGGTCCGCCGCGAAGGGCGCTCCTGCATCGGTCGAGTCCTGCGACTCCGTGCCGAGCCCCCGCTCTCCCTTGAAGCCCGCGGCGATGAACTGGATGCCGCCATGGTCATTCCGGATATGCTCGATGAAGGATGCGCCGGTTTCCTCGAACGTCTTCATCTGGATGCAGAGATCCTCGTCCCTCCTGCCGACAAAGAACATCGGCGTGCCCGGTGTGTCCCACCCGGCGAGCTGGTCGTGGCACGCCTGGCACTGCTCTGCGTTGACGTCCGGATCCATCTGCCCACCGCCGTGCCTGCTCGTCGCGTCCGCCTCGAACGGGTTTACGCCACCGTGACAGTTGGAGCATCGGGGATGGCGGAAGACGGGCATCATCTTCGCGAAGGCCCTGATTGAATGCTCCTGCTGGCCGAGCGATAGAGGGCAGGATATTTCATCGGCCCGAGCCGGCGGAATTCTCCTGGCCGGTACCGTCGGCTCACCCGCGAGGGCCACGCCAACGGCGATCACGGCAATCAACATCACGACGACGAGCGACCGGCCGGACGCGACAATCCTCCGAACCCTGGGCATGGCTACAGCCGAACCAGCTCTACGCGCCGGTTATTCTGGCGTCCCTCGGGCGTGGCGTTGCTTCCTGCCGGCTTGGTGTCCCCGAGTCCCTTCGACTCGAGCCGCGTGGGCTCGATCTGGAAGTCGGTGACGAGCGCCTGCTTCACCGCGGCCGCCCGGCGGTCGCTGAGCGCAAGATTCGCGTCTTTCGCGCCCACGTTGTCGGTGTGGCCCTCGATGCGCAGCTTGAGCTCGGGATGCTGGTGGAGCATCGCGGCAATTTCCTTCAGCGTCGGCCTCGACTCCGGCCGCGGGCGATCGCTGCCGGTGGCGAATAGAACCCCCTGCGTAGCCACCCGCCCCCTGGCCGCGAGATCGTCATAGATCGACTTGCGGCTCTGTGCCACCCTGATGCGGCCGACGTAGAGCGGGTTGTCCGTGCTGCGCGCGTCGAGCACGAGGTTCAGGCCCTTCGAGCGCTCGAAATTCGCGTTGGGAACGTTGACCAGACGCTTCTCGTCGAGGTATGCCTTGATGTATTTCCCATCGCCCATGATCCGGAGCTGCGCAGGCTTGCCGCGATAACGGACGCGGTTCACTTCGTTGTTCTCCAGCCTGACCTCGCCGCCACCACCACCGTGCAGCGCAAGCCCGTCGTTGCCCCAGGAGATCGTGGATGTCTTCCCGTCGGTGGTCCGCTTCGGTCCGCCCTGGAGCTCGAAAGCGGCTGCGTCGAGCACCGGGCGGTTGATGATCTCCATCTCGATCGTGAAGCGATCCGGCAGGACTTCCGGCAGGGGAATGGTGAACGCACTGTGGCTGGTGGCGCGGATGTACCGCTGCCCATTGAGCTCCGCCACCTCCATGTTCCCCTCCGTAAACTCGAGTCGCTGGGGGAAATTGCCGACCTCGTCCTCGGAGTAGTCGGTGTAGAAGATCGTTCTGTCGCCGGGCACGAAGTCGTAGTTGACCCAGAG
>JBDTTA010000051.1:0-14223 GCA_039930845.1 Gemmatimonadales bacterium | reverse complement strand
CCATGTATCCCGGTCCGGCAAAGGCGAGCGCCTTCCGCCAGAACGAGACACCATGCGGCACCGCGATCGAGTGGTGCGACTCGGGAAGGCTCGGCGAGGTACGGGGATACCGCCAGCCGCCGAGGGCGTCTACCGGGGGCGTGGACGCAGCGCTCATCGGGTGGCCATGGCCCGGCAGAGGAGAACGTTGGCCAGTGCCTGGCCGACTACCTGGACTTCACCCCGGGTTTCGATGGTCAGCGGGCCGCCAAAGGGCTGCCGGCCGAGCAGCGTGACCACGGCGCCCGGACGGAGGCCAAGGGTGGCCAGGTACCGAAGTCGCTCGGAGTCACCCTCGGCGACGCGAACGATCTCCGCGGTGTCGCCCACCTGGAGGACGGCCAGCGGAGTCGACGCCAGCTCTTCGATGCTGCCGTCGGCGGTGGGAATCGGATCGCCGTGGGGATCGACCGCCGGGTGCCCGAGCGCCGCGGCCATCCGCTCGACCAGATTGTCGGAGACGGCATGCTCCAGCCGCTCGGCCTCCGCGTGCACGATGTCCCAGGAGTAGCCGAGAAATTCGACGAGATAGGCCTCGATGAGCCGGTGGCGGCGAACCATGCGAAGCGCCGCCCGGCGACCCTCAGCGGTGAGCTGCACGCCCTTGTACGGCAGGTGCTCCAGCAGCCCGAGCTCGGACAATCGCTTGACCATCCCGCTCACGGAGGGTGGTGAGAGCTCGAGCAGGTGCGCGATTTCACTGGTAGACGCCGTACGACCTTCGGGGGAGAGTCGATAAATGGCTTTGAGATAGTCTTCCACCGAGCGCGTGAGGGCATCGGAGGTGATCGTCGCGCTCATTCCGGCCAAGCCTTGAGTTAGGTTGGCCTAAACCTGTGTTAAGAGGCTCCTAAAGTCAAGATTCCTGTCGCCGAATCTCATCGAGAAGTGCGGTCAGGATCCGCTCCGTCATTCCCCACACCACCCCGCTGCCGAGCCGGTATGCCGGAAAGTCCCGCGGCCCGGTGGACGTTTCGATTTGGACCGATTGGAATGTCTGCGAACTGAGCAATCGGTCGAGGGGCACCCAGACCGCTTCCGAAACTTCCAGATTCAGCGTGAGGGAAGGTCGAGCGGGAAGGAGAAAGAGATGGGGTCGCACGGCCACAGGGGGGAGCGTCGGGTGCTGGGGGACAACATCGTCCAGTGCGGTGATGAGTTGTCCGCGCTCGAGCGAGATTCCGACCTCCTCCCCCACCTCACGGATGACTGTGGCGATAAGATCGGAGTCCTGCGGGTCGCACCGACCGCCGGGGAGCGCCATGTGGCCGGACCAGGGATCGCCCTCGCGGCGGGCTCGGCGTATGAGGAGCAGTGAATCCGGAGAGGGAACGAGCATGACCGCGACCGCGGCCCACACGAGCAATGGATCGGGCTTGGCGACGTGGGGACGGTGCTCCGCGAGCGCCAGTCGCAGTCGCTCGAGGCGTGCGCGCAGTGAGGTCGGAGCCTAGTGGTTGTGGGTGTGGCAGCCGCCGCCGCAGCACCCGCCACTGGCAGGCGGTCCGAGCCGGCTCAGATCGGCCGGCTTCCCGGCAGTCGTGGGCCTGGCGGTAAGGGACATGAGTCGCTCGAGCTTCCGGCCGCTGCACTCCGGGCAGGCGACGGCATCGGTGCCGCGGACCAGGCGTTCGAACTGTGTGTCGCAGGCGGCGCAGCGATAGGTGTAGATCGGCATGCGAGGAGATTACCCCGGACGACGCAGCTTTGCCAGACGGCCGTCAGGCCAGACCCGTGAGCTCGGCGCTCACATCCCAGAGCCGCCGAGCGACCGCCTCGTCGTACGACGCCGGTGACGAGCGGCTCTGCTGGCCTCCAGCGAAATAGGCGCCAGTGACACTTGCCAGCTCAGGCGCAGCGGCGAGATGGATGATCGTCTCCGCGCCCTTTTCCGGCTTGGCGCCGAACGCCCGCGCGATCGTCCCGCCGACGACCGGCACATCCAGATAGGTCGCGAGCAATCTGGTGGCGACGACCCCGGGATGGACCGCGTTCACGGTGACGCCGCTGCCATCCAATCGCCGCGCGAGCTCATGGGTGAAGAGCAGATTGGCAAGCTTGGTCATGCTGTACACGCGAATCGGGTCGTAGCGCCGCTCGCTCTGCAGCGCGTCGAAATCGATGCGGCCGCCCTGGTGCGCGCCGGACGAGACGTTGACGATCCGGGAAGGGGCGCCTTGCCTGAGCGCATCGAGGAGCAGCTGACTCAGCAGGAAGTACGCGAGGTGATTGACCGCGAATTGCGTCTCGAACCCGTCCACCGTCACCTGCCTCTCCCGCAGGATGACGCCGGCGTTATTCACGAGGACATGCAGTCGGTCATGCCGGGAAACGATTTCGCCGGCGGCCTTGCGAATCGATGCCTGTGAGGCGAGATCGGCCACCACCACCTCGGCGTCACGTCCGCCCGCGGCCGCGATTGCCGCAGCCACCTCCGCGCCGTCCTCCGGGCGACGACAGACGAGCACCAGTTGCGCGCCGAGCTTGGCGAGACCCAGCGCGACGGCGCGGCCGATGCCACGCGTCGCGCCGGTCACGACGCAGATGCGCCCGGTGAGATCGGCGTGAGAGGGCTCGTGGCGCACGCGCTACGCGAGCTTGGCGGCGAGGAACGCGAGTGTCGCGTCGACGGCGCGATCGAGAGCCGGAGGACGCTCGGCGGGCATCGGCTGCGTGGCACCGAAGGTGTGTCCGGCATCTTCGATGGAGAGAAAATCGATGTGTTTCTGGTTGGCGACCGTCGAGAGCGCTTCCGCCTCCGCGATGCTCACCGCCTCGTCGGCGGTGCCGTGAATGAGGAGCCAGGGAATGTCGAGGCTCCTCGCCGCGGCCTCGATGTCGAGTGCGCGGGCGTTGCGCTCGATGTCGTCGAGCACGTCGGGGTACAGCGGTAACACCTGGCCGGTTCGCGAGTTCTTGACTTCGTGGACTCCCTCCGCCCGCCACCGTCGCATCTCCACGGGCTGCCAGCGCTCGACGGTCGAGATGGCCGCCCAGGTGACGAGCGCCCGCACCCGCGGATCGCGGGCGGCGTGAAGAATGACGATCCCTCCGCCACGAGAGTGACCCAGCAATCCGAGGCTCGACGGCGCGGCCACATCGAAGGCCCCGCGGTACAGCGCGGCGAGCACTCGCCCGAGGTCCTCGAGCTCCGCCGAGAAGGTGTTATGGCCGAAGCGCTCCGGGTAGACAAATTCGCCGCGATCGTCCACGCCGCTGCCGCTCAAGTTGAGCGAGACGGCCGTGAAGCCGGCCCGGGCCAGCCGCTCTCCGAGCGAGGGCCACATACCCCATTCCTTGAACCCCTTGAAGCCGTGCACCGTGACCACCGCCGGGCGGGGAGAGCCTCGCCCTCCCGCGCGCACTTCGACGCTGATGTCGCCGAGGACACCGGGAACCAGGTGGCGGGTATGGGTGGGCGTGGCCATCCGGGAAAACTACCCCCTCAGGTTACGGCAGGCTCGATGACCTCGAGCGTGCCCCGTCCGGCGTCGAGCCTTGCCCGGACGCCGAGCGGGAGCGTCCACTGGTCGTCGATATGGCCAAAGGGAAAACCACAGGCGACCGGAATTCCGAGGGGAAGGAGGTACTGGGCGAGAAGCTCCTCGAGTCCGAACGAGCCCTCGACCGGATCGTGCCTCAGATCGGTGAATCGCCCCACAGCCACGCCGGCCAGCCGATCAAGCGCGCCGACCGCGCGAAGATGGGCGAGCATGCGGTCCACCCGGTACAGATCTTCGTTCACTTCTTCCAGCACGAGAATCGCGCCGACGAGATCGGGAAACCATCGCGTCCCGATGAGGCATTGGAGCAGCGAGAGATTGCCGCCGGCCAGGGGGCCCTCGGCAATCCCCTCGCGCATGGGGACCACCGGCTCGTCAGGCACGCGCTCGAGCGCGCCCGCGGGCTCGGCGCGCGTCAGCACTCGCTCGAACTGGCGTCTGCTGAACGGAGGCATCGGCTTGCGGGCGACCGGAGCGTGGTACGCGACGATTCCCGCGATTCGATTGACGCCGGCAAGCAGAGCCGTGATGTCCGAAAAGCCGATCACGGCGCGCGGGCGACGCGCGAGCGATTCGAAATCCACCCCGCCGAGTATGCGAGTCAGGCCATACCCGCCACGCAGGCACCAGACCGCGTCGATGCTCTCATCACGAAAGGCGTCGTTGAGATCGGCAAGCCGGTCGGAATCGGTGCCGGCGAGATACCCGTACCGGCCTGCCGCATGGGGGGCGACCACCGGTTCGTAATCCAGCGCACGGCAGAGCCCCACGGCCCTGGTTATATCGTCGGGTCCAAGTAGCGGACCAGCCGGAGCGATCAGCGAGACGCGACTCCCGCGTCGGAGCCGAGGAGGACGTACGCAGAGTTTTGACCCCATCGACGCTCCCCGGTTAGATTCTCCGCACCTCAAAGAGCGGAGGGCGGTTGTGCGCGCTTCGCAGCCCACCTTGTTACTTGCTGCCGGACGTGTAATCGTCGAGTCCCGGGACGCCATGGTGTCCCAGTGGGTCAACTGGCTCGGCGACAGGATTGATGCGGCACCCACGATATCGCGCCGACTCGTCGAGCGGGAGTTTCGCCTGCTCCTCGACGTCATCAGCGAGATGGTGGGGCCGCTGAGGCGTGAGGCGAATGGGATCTGGCTGGACGTCTGCGAGCACTACGGGCGTACCGCGTCCACGCGCGGGCTCGCCGCCGGCGAGGTGGTCGAGGAGATGCAGTTTCTCCGCGAGCTGCTCATTCGTCATCTCGCGCCCGTCCTCACCATCATGCGCGCCCGGCAAAGCATGGCCATCATGCTGCGGCTCAACCGCGTCATCGACCGGGGCGTAACCGTATCCGTGGTGGGCTACACCGACGCCCTCATCGCCACGCTCTTTGCACAGAACGGCGTCCCCGTCGCGGGCACGGAGTACGACGCCGGCGACGTAGAGCGCCAGCTCGACGCGCTCGAGAAGAAATTCGAGTCCATCGTCAAGCGGCGCCAGCACTAAGTCCGGCGCGATCCGGATGACGCTTTCCGGGCTCCTTCCGGCGCTGCCGTGGCTCGTCCCGTTCCTCGCCCTTGCCCGTCTCGCCCGACAGCGGCCCAGCCTCTCCGATTTCGAGCCCGCACCCGGGCATCCGGTCTCCATCATCATCCCGGCCCGCAACGAAGCCGCCAACATCGAAACCGTCGTCCGATCCATCCTGTCGTCGGCACACGACGCCTTCGAGCTGCTGGTGGTGGACGACCGATCGACCGACGAGACCGCCGCGATCGTCGAACGCCTGACCGCCGAAGACCCCCGAGTGACGCTGGTGCGCGGCGCGCCCCTGCCGGAGGGATGGTATGGGAAGCCCTGGGCCTGCGTTCAGGGCTATCGCGCCGCGCGGCACGACATTCTCCTCTTCACCGATGCCGATACTCGACACGCGCCGGAGCTGCTCGGCAGGGCGACCGGTGCACTGCGCCAGGAGCGCGCCGACCTGGTGACGGTGGCGCCGCATCAGCAGTGCGTGACCTTCTGGGAGCGACTCGTCATGCCCCAGGTCTGGCTGCTGCTTGGCCTTCGCTATCACCCCCGCAGCGTCAACCGTGCGCGACGTGAGCGGGACGTGATCGCCAACGGCCAGTTCATCATGACCACGCGCGAGGCGTACGAGTCGGTGGGCACCCACGCGGCGGTGAGCCGTGAAGTAGTGGAAGACCTCGCCCTCGCCCAGCGGTATTTCGTGGCGGGCCGAAAGCTGTTTTTCGCCTTTGCCGACCAGCTCATGGACACGCGGATGTACCGGAGCCTCGCCGAGCTGATCGAGGGCTGGTCGAAGAACGTCTACCTGGGCGGGCGGAAATCCTTTCCCAACGAGCCGCTGCTGCGCGCGATGGTCCCGGCGATGCTCGTCTCCGCCTTCGGCTTCTGGCTGGTTCCTCCGGTGGCCCTTGCGGTGACCGGCGGGTCAGGCGCACTCGGCGTGGCCGCGGCCGTGGCGACCGCGCTCTCCGCGGTGTTCTGGATGCTGATCTCGCTGGGAATGCGGATCCCGGTGTTCAATGGCCTCGGCTATCCGCTCGGCGCGGCGATGGCCCTTTTTATCGTGGCCCGCTCCACATGGCGCGGCGGCCGCAAGGTGGTGTGGAGAGGAAGAGTCTACGGCCGCTAACTGCCGCCGATCCGGTCCACCACTAGATTCTGGGCCGGAATTCGGGCGCCGAGCAGCCGGCCCGCCGGATCCAGCTTGATATGATATTCGACCGTGCCGATGGCCATGCTCACCGAATCGGCCCCGAGCGCGGCCACCTTCCCGTCCACCGTCTGTCCCCCGCCGAGATTGAAGAGCGGCACCTGCGACGCGGAGCTGGACGCCCGTGCCTGCCGGAGGGCCTGCTCGAGCAGGGCAAAGGAGAGATTCAGATAGGGAATGGCTCCGCGGCGGGTGCCGAAGACGAACGTCTTGAGCCCGGCGCCGTTCGCTTCATCCACTGACGCGCTGTCCTCCTTGAAGATGACGCGGGCCCGTGAGACGACTCGCCCCTTGACCCGTCCGCTGTCCGCGTCCTCACGGACCGTGACCTCGATCATCGGCACCGTTCCGTCGGGGGCAAGGACGGCGGTATACCATTGCGATGTCGAGGTCGCGTTACGCAGGGCCAGTGTCCCGGTGATCGTGGTTGCGGTACGGGAGAAGCTTTCGGTGGCGACGGTGTCGGCCGCGTGCCGGATGACGAACATGCCGCTATCGGCTGCCGCCTGGGCGTACAGGCGGCTCGGTGCGAGGCCCGCCACGAGGGCAAGGGCCATCGAGAGGTATCGGTTCATGGGATGGAGGATAGGCACGGATACGGCCTGCGTGAAGATGGTGACTTCCCTCGCTGGGGCGAGGCCTACCCTGGACGCCACCAATCCAGGGAGTCGCGCAGGTGGAGCTCGACCGCATCCTTCACCATATCCGAAAGCTTGAAGACCTCCCCGCCCTCTTCGTCGCGCTGGGGCAGCAGCCGCTGGGCGATCCGGTTCCCGACATCGGCATCCGCCTGGGCAGAGCGGTCGCGGTGGCCCGGGTGGGCAACTTCCCCTGGCTGGCGCTCGCCAGCGAGCGACCGGAGCATGATGCCCGGGGTCTCGCCCGGCGCCTCGCGGCCAGGGGCCGCACCGCGGGTGTCATCGCGCTCGACGTGGCGACCAGGCGGCTGGCGTTCTCGGTGGCGTTCGACGGTGCGCCGGTGCTGGCGGTCGGGCTCGACTGCCCGTCAGCGCTCGCGCTCGCTGCGCTGGGCAAGCTCGCCGGCCGGGCCGAGGGCGGCGCGCTGGCCTACGCCGCCAAAGCCGCCGACGCCCTCTCAGCTGAAGAGGCTGGCGCCCGGTTCTTTCGGGAGTTCAGAGCCACGCTCGAGAGGATGACGGCCGATCCACCGGCCGGAGTGCGGAGCGCCGACCGGCGAGGCTACGTCCTGCTGCAACTCACTCGCGTGCTCTTCCTCTACTTCGTACAGGCCAAGGGGTGGCTCGCCGGCCGGGAACGATTTCTCGCCGAAGAGGTAGACCGCTGTCTGGGCGCGCGGCGAAGCATCCACCGACATCTCCTTCGGCCGCTCTTCTTCGGCACGCTCAATCGTCCGTACGCCGAGCGGGGCCGCGCCGCCACAAGGTTCGGAGCAGTCCCGTTCCTCAACGGCGGGCTCTTCGAGCCCCATCCGCTCGAGCGGAGGCAGCGCAGGGACATACCCAACACCGCCTGGCGCGACGCCTTCGACCGTCTCTTCGAGCGATTCCAGTTCACGGTGCACGAGAGCGTGGACAGTGGAGACGTCGCCCCGGACATGCTCGGGAGGGTGTTCGAAGGGGTCATGGCCGCCGACGTGCGCCGTACGTCGGGAACGTATTACACGCCGTCGGCGCTCGTGCGGCAGATGCTGGATGCGGCCCTGCCGGTGGCGGTGTCCTCGCGCCTCGGTTGCGGCGAGGCCGAGGCCGAGCGCCTCCTGCTGGCGGGAGGGGCACGCGCCGTCGCTGCGGCGGCGTCCCTCACCATACTCGATCCGGCCGTAGGGTCGGGCGCGTTTCTCCTGGGTGCCCTCGAGCGGCTGTCGGGCCTCGAGACGCGGAAAGGAGAAGACGAGTCCGCGCGGAAGCGGCGCGTGCTCCAGTGCAATCTCTTCGGCGTGGACCGTAGCGCCACGGCGGTGCGGCTTGCCGAGCTGCGGCTCTGGCTGGCGGTGATCGCGGGAGATCACGCGGAGCGGCCGGGCAAGGTGCAGCCACTGCCGAATCTCGATTGCCTGGTTCGGCAGGGGGACAGTCTCTTCGATCCACTTGGGAGCGCTGTTGCTCCCGATGCCGCCATTGCGGTACGGGTTTCCGAGGTGCGCCGGGCGGTCGTCACCGCGGTGGGGGCGGCCAAGAAACCGATGGTACGCGAGCTCCGACTGCTCGAGTCGCGGGCGGCGGAGGACTCGTTTACCTCGGCCGAAGTGAAGCTCCGCACAGGCATCGGCGAATGCATCGAGGCGGCACGGAGCCGCGACCTCTTCGGCCAGCGGCGCGGGCTCGATGCGTCGCTCGAGGCGCGACTCGGCGGCCTTCGCGCGGAGCTGCGTGCGGTGCGCGCGGCCCGGCGCACGCTCGAGCGGGAGCAAGAGCTTCCCTGGTTCCACTACCAGAGCCAGTTCGCCGACGTCTTCGCGGCGGGCGGATTCGACATGGTGCTGGGAAACCCGCCGTGGCTGCGCGCGGAGGAACTCCCACCCCAGCAGCGCCAGCGACTCATCGGGCGCTACCGCTGGTGGAAGGGAGGAGGGAGCTTCGGGAATCGACCCGACCTGTCCGTCGCCTTTCTCGAGCGTGCCCTCGAGCTGGCCGCGCCTGGCGGAGTCGTCGCGCTGCTGCTGCCGGCCAAGGTGGCGACAGCGCGTTACGGGGCGGTGGCCCGGCACGCCCTCGCGTCAGCGACCACGCTCATAAGCGTCAGCGATCTCACCAATCATCCAGATGCATCGTTCGACGCCACTGTGTATCCGCTGGCGATGATCGCCCGGAACACACCGCCGCCTCCTGGACACCGGGTGCGCACCGCGCTTCATCCCGGCGAAGGCGAGCGCATCGCCCAGGCTCGGCTGACCGGCGGCGGTCCCTGGATCCTCTCCGGCGGCCGAGCGCGGCGCGTGCTTGCCGACCTCACGCGCGAGCAACCGGTCCTCGGCACTCATTTCGCCTGCCACCTCGGGCTCAAGACGGGCGCCAACGCGCTCTTTCTCAACCCGCCCGAGTCGGTCGAGGCAGCACTCATCCGACGCGCCATTCGCGGCCGGGACGTGCGGCCGTTCACCCCCACGCCCCGTACGCGTTTGCTCTACACTCATGGCGCTGACGGTGCGCCGCTCCCGTCACTCCCTCCCGGCGCCGCGGAACATCTCGCCCCGCACGAGGCTGCACTTCGCAAGCGCGCGGACTTCGGTGGGGGACCGCCGTGGGCACTCTTTCGCACCCGGTCAGCCACCGCACAGCACCGGGTCATCTGGTCCGATCTGGCCCGTCAGCTCACCGCGGCGGCGCTCACTGCCGACGACGATCACGACGCCATTCCACTCAACACCTGCTACGTGACCGCCACCGAATCAAAGGCCGTGGCGGAACGGCTGGCCGCCTGGCTCAACTGCACCTGGATCAGGGCCTCGGCGCGCCTCATCGCCGTGCCGGCCGCGAGCGGGTTTGCGCGGTTCGGCGCGGGCGCCGTAAGCGGGTTGCCGCTTCCCGCCTCGGTGCTCTCAGACTCCAGGCTCGACGTCCTGGCGCGTTCGGCGCGCAACGGCGGAGCGATACAGCATGAGCTCGACGATCTCGCCGCGCATCACCTTGGCCTTTCCGCGCCCGACCAGGGAGCGCTTCGGTCCGTGGTGGGCGTGGGCGCCGCGCATAGTCGCTGAAGCGCTCGGGCCCGTGTCCGCTCCGCTCCTGACGGGGCTCAGTCCGGGCGTGGCGGCCGCCCCATCGGCGGTGGCGCGAGCCATCGCCCATTCGCTCCTCCCGGAGGAAGACCCAACGCCGCCGCCGGAGTGGCTCCTTCCCGGCCAGCACCGGAGCTTCCGCCGAGTCCTCGCCGCGCTGCGACGCTATCGGGGGGCTCTGCTCGCGGATCCGGTCGGCAGCGGGAAGACCTACGTCGCGCTCGCCATCGCCGCGACGCTCGAGCATCGCGGGTCAACGGCCTGCCTCGTTCCCGCGGCATTGGTGTCCCAGTGGCGGACCGTCGCAGAGTGTCTGGGAATTCCTGTGGTAGTCGGCTCGCACGAGCAGGCAAGCCGCGGCCGCCTCCCGCCCGACGCACGGGGCCTGGTCATCGTGGACGAGAGTCACCACTTCAGGAACGCCGCCACACGACGCTACGGCCACGTGGCGCCGTGGCTCACCGGAAGGCCGGTGCTCCTCGTCAGCGCCACGCCGGTCGTGAATCGCCATGCCGATCTGGCCCATCAGCTTCGGCTGGGCATTCGAGACGACGCGCTGGCCGCCGACGGGCTCGTCTCGTTGCCGCAGGCCATCGCGGCCGGTCGTGCACTCTCCGCGCTTGCGAGGGTGGTAATCGAGGAGAGGACGCGAAGTGGCCAACGTCCAGCACGACTCGCGGTGGTCAACCCGGCGGATCAGGCTGAATGCGTGGCAGTCGCCGCCGCGATGTCGCTCGTCGATCAACTCTCGCTCTCTCGCAATGCCTCCACCGCGGCGCTGGTGCGCGGCGTGCTTCATCGCGCCGCAGGATCGAGTCCCGCCGCGCTCCTCGGCGCGCTCCGCCGGTATCGGTCACTCCTCCTTCATGCGCGCGACGCGCTTGCGTCGGGCCGCGTGCTCGGCCGGGCGGAGCTTCGTCGTTTTGCCGGTGAAATCGAGGAGCAGCTCGTGCTCTGGTCCCTCATCGGATGTGAGCAGGGTGCCGCCGAGCTCGACCTGGCGGATATCGACGTTCTTGAATCCGCGATCGTGGAGACGCGCCATTTGCTTGCTGCCCCCGATCCCAAACTCGAGCGCCTCGAGGCCATCCTCGCCGACCGGAGCCCGACGATCGTTTTCGTCGCCCGGCGAGAAACGGTGCGCCACCTGCGCGATCGCCTTCGCGGGCCGGCAATCGCCTGGTGCACCGGGGAGCGCGCCGGCCTCGGTGCCAGCGCCCTTCCGCGCGAGGTAGTGCTCGGCTGGTTCGGGCCTGACCGCGGCGCTTCGGATCGGCACCGCCCGTCTCCGGTGCCACATCTCATTGCCACCGATGTTGCGGCGGAGGGACTCGATCTCCAGGGCGCCTCGAGAGTGGTCCACTACGACGCCCCATGGACGCCGATGCGCCTTGAGCAGCGCGAGGGCCGGGCGCTGCGCCTCGGCTCCGCCCACAAATCCGTGGAGGTCATCCGCTTTCTTCCACCACCGATACTGGAGGCGGCGCTTGGAATCGAGCACGGACTCTCTCGAAAGGCACGGCTGCCGGGCCTCGTCGGGCTCGGGCCGGCGGCGCCGGCTGAATGGACCTGGCGGACCGAGCTCGCGGCCCGCATCGGGACGTCGCCAGCGGTCGCAGGGATCGGGGTCGTGAAGGGGGAGCCGAGAGGTGTGCTGGCCGGGTTTACCCTGCATGCCGACGTGGGAGGCAGGGTCCAGTGCGTCGGCGCGGCGGCGGGGTGGATGAACGAGGGGGGAGAGTGGTGCGAGGAGTCGAGCCGTGTAGCGCGGATGCTCGAACTGGCCACAACCGGAGACGAGTGCCTGGTGCCGGATGATCCGCCCGTTCGGCGCGCACTCGCGGCGCTCCTGCAACCGATCCGAAGCCACCTCTCATTGGCGAGGGGACGACGCTGGTCAGGCGTCGAGCCCTCACCCGCCGCTCGCCGGCTAGCCGGGCGGCTTCATCAGCTCGTGTGCCACGCCGTCCGCCGCCGGGAGGCGGCCCTGGTGCAACGGCTCGAGCGCGCACTGGCTTTCACGGGGGGCGGACACACTGCGGGCGAAGCGATGCTGGTGGAGCGGCTGGCCGACCTGTCCGATCACGACCTGGCAGGGTCAGTCGCGCGACTGCCACCGCCCTCCCCGCGGCCCGAGGCGCTGGAGGTGAGGCTCAGTGGCCTTGTGCTCTTCGGAGAATGACGTCGGGGCCCGTATAGGCCTCCGCGCCGATCGGCATGCGGGCGCCGCTCGGCGGGCTCTCTCCGCGAAACTCGAAGTGCTCAGGTAGAAGCACGCGCGCCGCCGGCAACTCGTCGGCATCGCCGCGGACGATGCGCCCGAGCAGATGCTCGGCGAGCGTGGCCGCCGCGTACCATGTATCGGTATCTACGCCGGGATAGAGCGCCGCGAACTCGGCACGGAGACGGGCTTCGCGAACCATATGGTCGATTCCTCAAGGACGGCGGCAGGGGACTGCAAGAGCATAGAGAGTGGCAATCGCCCGCGCAACCCGGGTGGACCGTCACTACGTTTCCGCCATGCCCAAACCACGGATAATACTTTTCGATCTCGATGGCACACTCATCGACTCGGTGCGCCTCATTCTCGACAGCTATCACCACACACTGCGCGCGCACGGGCGCGAGCCCCGAACCGACGAGGACTGGCTTCGCGGACTCGGAACGCCGCTCACGGTGCAGTTTTCCGACTGCAGCACCGATCCCGAGGAAATCAAGGCGCTGATCGCGACCTATCGAGAGTACAACCTCGAGCACCACGACCGGATGGTCGCGGTGTACCCGGGCGTCGTCGATGCGGTCAGGCTGATCCGCGAAGCCAATGTGCGCACGGGTCTCGTCACCAGCAAGAACCGCGGCGGAGCGCTCCGGGGACTCGCCATCGCCGGCCTCACCGGGATGATGGACGTGCTCGTATGCGCCGATGACGTGACCAACCCCAAGCCTCACCCGGAGCCGGTGGAAAAGGCCGTCAAGCTGTTGGACGGGGACGCGCGCGAGACGATTTACGTGGGAGACAGCATCCACGATATGCAGTCGGGCCGCGCCGCGGGTGTCCTGACCGCCGCCGCGCTCTGGGGGCCGTTCGGCAGGGACCATCTGACCGGCGCGAGCCCCGACTACTGGCTCGATACGCCGTCCGACATGCTGCGCCTGATCGACTAGTCGTCGAGCACCTTTCGCAGCCTGCGAAGGAGCTGCTCCACGGTGAATGGCTTCTCGACGAAACCGGTGCCGGGGGGCATGGTGCCGTCGGCGGAAATGGCACGCTCGCTGTAGCCCGACATGAAGAGCACCTTGAGCCCCGGACTCCTCGCGCGTAACCGCTCCACCAACTCACGACCGCCCATCTCGGGCATCACCACGTCGGTCAGTACCAGGTCGAAATGCACCCCGGCCTCCTCGGCCACCCGCAACGCTTCCACCCCGTGACGCGCTTCGATCACCGTATAGCCGTGCCGTTCGAGGAGCCGGCGAGCCGACGAACGCACGGCCGCTTCGTCCTCCACCAGGAGAAGCGTCTCAGTGCCGACGGGCAGCGTCCGGCGGTCGGACGCGCCTGTCGCCGACACTCCCGGCTCGGCGTGGCGAGGGAGGTAAATACTGAACGTGGCGCCGCGTCCCGGGGCGGACTGCACCGAGATGTGTCCGCCGCTCTGCTCGACGATCCCGTAGACGGATGAGAGACCCAGCCCGCCGCTCCCCTCTCTGGTCGTGAAAAACGGCTCGAAGATGCGCGCCTGGGTTGCGACATCCATGCCGATTCCGGTATCGCCGACCGAGAGGACGGCGTACGAGCCTGGCCGCACTCCAGCCGCTCGCTCGGGACTCTCGACACCCACTCTGCAGTTCGCGGTGGTGATGGTCAGGTGGCCGCCGCTGGGCGTCGCGTCACGCGCGTTGGTGGTCAGGTTGACGAGCACCTGCTCGATTTCCACGGGATCGGCCAGAACGTACCAGAGACCGGGCTCGAGCACCACATCGAGACTTACCTCCGGACTGAGCAGGTGCCGGAGCCTCCCATCCAGACCGGCTACGACGGTGTTGATGGAAAGCACGCTCGGCTGGACCACCTGCCGCCGGCTGAAGGCGAGGAGCTGCCGGGTCAGCGCGGCGGCGCGGTGCCCCGCGTGGCGGATCTGCTCGATGTCGGCACGAATGGGATCTCCCGGCGGCAACTCCTCGAGCACGAGCTCGCTGTAGCTCAGAATGCCGGTCAGCAGGTTGTTGAAGTCGTGGGCGATGCCCCCCGCGAG
>JBDTTA010000050.1:0-14267 GCA_039930845.1 Gemmatimonadales bacterium | reverse complement strand
GACGTTGTTGGCCATGGGGGAGAGGTAGTCGGTGCGGTCGGTGAGGGGGATGATCTGATTGTAGTGACGGTACTCGCCGAGCTTCTCGAAGCCCGAATGGAGGTATCCCAGATGGGGGATACAGCGTTTGACCGTCTCGCCCTCGAGCTCGAGGACCAGCCGCAGCACGCCGTGGGTGGCCGGGTGCTGAGGACCGATGTTGACCAGCATGCGCTCGGCGCCGAAGTCCTCGTCGAACTCGCCGGCGTTCGTGGACACGCCGAGCGGGATGCGCGAGGGCCGCCCCTCGGCGTCGAGGCCAGGCGTGGCGAGCGCCATTTCGACCGTTCGGAGACTCACCGCAAAAACCCTCGCTCGCCGCGCGCCAGCCGCTCCCGCACGTCGGCGGGGAGCTCGTCGTAAGCCTCGGCGATAGACAGCTCTTCCATGGAGTAGTGCGCCTCGGGATTGGCCGCGAGCGCCTGGCGGGTCTGCTCCGCCCGGCTGAAGTGGCCACGAAGAGGAAATTCCTTGCGCAGAGGATAGCCCTCGGCGTACGTCTCCCACATCAGGATGCGGCGAAGGTCGGGATGACCGCTGAAGCGCACGCCGAACATGTCGTAGACCTCCCGCTCCAGCCAGTCCGCCCCATGCCACAGGTCCCAGACCGAGCGCACCTCCAGCGGCCCGGACTTGTCGAGCGCCACCTTGACCCGCAGGTCGGCGCGACGGGGGAGCGAACGGAGCTGATAGACGACTTCGAGCGGCCGCTCGGCGTCGCGGTAATCGACCGCGGTGATGTCGGTCAGATAGTTGAAACGCTGGTCCGGCGAGTCCTTGAGCCAGACGAGGATATCGTGCGCACGCTCGTTGGCGACGTACACGATGGTGTCGCCACACGAAACGAGCTGGCGCTCGATGGCATTGCCAAACTCCGCGCGGAGGGGCCCGGCGGATGGGGAGAGGGTCGTCACGATGTGCGGGTCTGGTGCACCGAGTTTCCGAAGGGCTCGCTCAGCTCGTCCACCCGCTCCGCCGGCAGGAAGAGTCCCGTCGGGCCCACCAGCTTCTCCTCGCGCAGGAGATCGTTGTCGATGCTCTCACCCATGATCTTCTTCTGCAGCAGCCGGATTCCGTAGATCAGCCCCTCCGGGCGGGGCGGGCACCCGGGCACGTATACGTCCACGGGGATGATGGTATCGATACCCTGGACCATTGCGTAGTTGTCGAAGATGCCGCCGGATGAGGCACAGGCGCCCATCGAGATGGACCACTTGGGCTGGGGCATCTGATCCCAGATGCGGCGGATGACCGGCGCCAGCTTGAATGGCAGCCGTCCCGCACAGATCAGGACGTCCGCCTGCCGGGGCGAGAAACTCTGCCGCTCCATGCCGAAGCGCGCGATGTCGAAGCGGCTTGCCGCGGTGGCCATGTACTCGATGGCGCAGCAGGCGGTGCCGAACGGCATGGGCCAGAGGGAATTGCTGCGAGCCCAGTTGGTCAGGAAATCGAGGCGGGTGGTGACCCAGTTGGGGCTGACGGACGTGACCGTCGTGCTGTCGGATTGCGCGGCGCTCAGTCCCACTGCAGGGCCCCCCGCTTCCAGATGTAGACGTATCCCACGCCGAGAATGACGATGAAGACGAACATTTCGATGAGCAGGAGTCCCGCGATGTCAGTGAGCTGGCGGAAAGCCACGGCCCAGGGAATCATGAACACCGCTTCAATGTCGAACACGATGAAGAGCATTGCCACCATGTAGAACTTGACCGAAAACCGGTCTCTCGCCGTGCCCAGGACCGGCATGCCCGACTCGTACGGCGCCACCTTGACGGCCGTCCGGCGGTAGGTGGAGAGGACGTGCGACAACCCCAGCATCAGAATGGCGTTCGCGATGACGAACGCAATCAGAATCAGGAGGGGAAGGTAGGGTTGGAGCATCAGCGCGCTGCTTTCGTGAAAATTTTCACTTTCAAGGTGAAGTTAACCGACCCCCAAAGGTGTTTCAACCCGGACCCGCTATATTCCCCGCCGTTCCGGGGTGCGGGATCAACCGCCCGCGAGTTCCCCGCCCTTTGCCTGCACGAGGTGCGATGTCCATCAAGTCCGACCGCTGGATCCGGCGCATGGCCCACGAGCGCGGCATGATCGAGCCCTTCGTCGAGCGACAGGTCCGCGAGGTCGATGCGAAGGGCCGGCGGGTCATCTCCTACGGCGTCTCGAGTTACGGCTACGATATGCGCGTCGCCCCCGAGTTCAAGATCTTCACCAACGTCCTGAGCGCGGTGGTCGATCCGAAGGAGTTCGATTCGCGGAGTCTGGTGGAATTCGAGGGCGATGTCTGCATCGTCCCCCCCAACAGCTTTGCCCTCGCGCGCTCGATCGAATATTTCCGGATTCCGAGGGAAGTACTGACGATTTGCGTGGGCAAGAGCACCTACGCCCGCTGCGGCATCATCACCAACGTGACCCCATTCGAGCCTGAGTGGGAAGGCCATGTGACGCTGGAGATCTCGAACACCACGCCGCTTCCCGCCAAGATTTACGCCAACGAGGGGATCTGCCAGGTACTCTTCTTCGAGGCCGATCCGGACGACCTCTGCGAGGTCAGCTACGCGGACAAGGCCGGCAAGTACCAGCGACAAACCGGCGTGACCCTTCCAAAGCTTTAAGTCGCACGACCCCCACCAGGACCGAGACTCTCGATGCGCCACCATTTCCTGCTTGCCCTGCTCGCCGCGTCCCCTGCATACGCCCAGCAGACCGCCCCTCCACCGCCACCCCGGCAGCAGGCCCTGCGGCCGCCAGTGAGCGACACCGGAATCTTCAGCCCGCTCCCGCTGCCACCGGCCACGGAGTTCCGCAGCGCCGTTGGAACGCCCGGCCCCAGGTACTGGCAACAGCGCGCCGACTACTCCATCAAGGCTTCGCTCGACACGGCGACCAGGCGGCTGGCCGGCAGCGAACAGATCACCTATACCAACAACTCCCCCGATACGCTCCGTTTCGTCTGGATGCAGCTCGACCAGAATCTCTTCCGGCCCGGCAGCGTCGGCTCCCTGCTCTTCCCATCGGACAGCCGTTTCGGCAGCGCGGGGTTCGAAGGCGGGTTCGAGATCGAGAGCGTCACCCAGGCGAAGTCAATTGTGGCGAAAAAATCGGCCGCGCCGGTCCCTCTCCGGACACGGGTCGACGACACTATGATGTACGTCGAGCTCGCCTTCCCGCTCGCCCCGGGTGGAACCGCGCACCTCAACCTCTCGTATGCCTTCAATATTCCGGAGCACGGCGCTGACCGGATGGGCCGGGATGGCGCGCTGTACGAAATGGCGCAGTGGTATCCGCGCATGGCCGTCTACGACGACGTACATGGGTGGAATACCGATCAGTACCTGGGTCAGGGCGAGTTCTATCTCGAGTACGGAAACATCGACTACGAGATCACGCTGCCCGCGGGCTATATCGTGGCTGGTTCGGGCGTCCTCCAGAACCCCGCTCAGGTCCTCACGCCGACCGAGCGGTCCCGGCTGGCGTCGGCCGTCAAGTCGGACAGCACCATGGCGATCGTCACCGCCGATGAGCTGAGCGCCGGGGCGGCACGCCCGCGCACCGACGGCACGCTCACCTGGCGCTTCAAGGCGGAACGGGTCCGCGACGTGGCCTGGGCGGCGTCGCCGGACTTTCTGTGGGATGCGTCGGGATGGAACGGCGTCCTCGCGCAGGCATTGTACCGGCCGTCCTCGGTGGCCACATGGAAGGACGCCGCCAGGATGAGCCGGTTCTCCATCCTGGAATACAGCACTCACTGGTTTCAGTATCCGTACCCGCAGATCACGGCGGTCGAAGGCCCGGTGTCGGGAATGGAGTATCCAATGGTGGCGATGGAGGCGAAGGGGGACGACCCGGCCGACCTCTACAACGTCATCACCCACGAGATCGGCCACATGTGGTACCCGATGACCGTCGGCTCGGACGAGCGGCGCTATGCGTGGATGGATGAAGGGTTCAACACCTTCATCAATACGTTCTCCGAGGAAGATTACTGGAACCGGGACGATACCGGCGTCCGCCGCAACGAATCGCGGCACGTCACGTCGCTCGATCAGTCGCCCACGGCACAGCCGATCATGACCCCGGCGAACCGGTACCGGAACAACGACAATCTCGGCAGCCTCGCCTACGTGAAGCCATCCATCATGCTGCTCGCGCTCCGGAACAAGGTCCTCGGCCCCGAGGTGTTCGACAGCGCGTTCAGGGAATACACCCGGCGGTGGGCGTTCAAGCATCCGCAGCCCGCCGATTTCTTCCGGACGATCGAAGAAGTATCGGGCCGGGATCTGTCGTGGTTCTGGCGGAGCTTCTTCTTCACGACCTCCTCGCTCGACCAGGCGGTCGAGTCGGTCAAACTGGGGCGCGACAGCTCGGCGCTCGTGACGATCCGCAACGAGGGATCCGCCGTCATGCCGGTAGAGTTGCAGCTTTCGTTCGAGGACGGTACCACGCAACTGCTGAAACTGCCGGTCGAAATCTGGTACTTCGGCGACCGGTATCGCCTTCGCGTCCCGCCCGACAAACGTCTTGTCGCGGCCCGGGTGAATCCCGATGGCGCGTTTCCCGACGTCGATCCATCCGACGATGCCTGGCAGCTGCCCGGCACGAGCACACAGTGATTCAGTCCACGCCAGGGCACCCCATGCGCCTCCGCTCCGTCTTCCTGCTGCTCGGCCTCATTCCGGCTACGCTCACGGCGCAGCAGCCGTCATCCGCAGCCGGCGGGGTTCCGAGCTCCGAGCCGGGGGACTCGTCGGCATTCCGTCGACTCTCGCTCCCGACGCCAGACGGCGTTCGAAGCGCGAGCGGCGCGCCGGGCAAGGACTACTGGCAGCAGCGAGCCGACTATGTCATTCGCGCCACGCTCGATACTGCCGCCCGCACGGTCCGGGGCGAGGAAACCATTACCTACACGAACAATTCCCCCGATACGCTCCGCTTCGTCTGGCTTCAGCTCGATCAGAACCTCTTCACACCGACCAGCCGGGGAGCAGTGCTCTTCGGAACGCTGCCGGGCACATCGGCGGGCGCCCGCGATTCGGTGAGCGGCCCACCGGGACCGCCGGCAGGTGTGCGGCTGCTCAAGGTGGCGCAATCCGCCCCAGCGAAATCGAAGGCACAGCGCGCCACCGCCGCCACCGACCTTCGCTACCTGGTCAACGGGACGGTCATGCGTATCGACCTGGCCGCACCCCTCCCGCCAAAGGGAAAGCAGAAACTCGATATCGCGTGGTCCTTCCCGTTCCCGCTGAGCCCCAATCGCATGGGGACGGAGGACGTCGACGGCAACCCAGTATTCGAAGTGGCACAGTGGTACCCGCGGATGGCGGTGTACGACGACGTGCGAGGGTGGAACACCGATCAGTACTATGGGCGGGGCGAGTTCTATCTCGAGTACGGCAGCTTCGACGTCAGCATCACCGTACCGGCCGACATGCTCGTCGCCGCCACCGGTACGCTGCGGAACCCCGACGAAGTGCTCACGGCCGCGCAGCGCGCCCGACTCGCCCGGGCGCAGACCAGCAGCGAAACGGTCGTCATTCGCGGCAAGGACGAGATCGGTGACCCCGCCTCGCGTCCTCCGACGGACTATCCGACGTTTACCTGGCATTTTACGGCCGACAGCGTGAGGGACTTCGCGTGGGCCGCAGCCCGGCACTTCGTGTGGGACGCGGTTGGAGTGAACGGCGGCAAGACCCTGGCGATGAGCTTCTATCCGCCGAGCGCAGAGCCCGCATGGAAAGAGGCAAGCCAGTACGCGAAAACGGCCATCGAGAACTACTCGCAGCAGTGGGCGCCGTACCCCTATCCGGTCGCCATCAACGTGAACGGCATCGAGGGGGGGATGGAGTACCCGATGATCGTGTTCTGCCACGAGCGCGTGGATCCGGTGGCGCTCTACAGCGTCACCGATCACGAATTCGGCCACACCTGGTTCCCGATGGTGGTGGGGAGCAACGAGCGTCGATACGGGTGGATGGACGAGGGCTTCAACAGCTTCATGAATCACTACAACTTTCCCAAGCGGTGGCCCGATAAGCCGCTCCCGCTCGCACGCGGCGTGCCGGACACGTACGTGAAGAATGCGTTGTCCGGCCAGGAGCAGCCCATCATGATTCCCGCCGACCGGGTCTGGTCGAACGAGAACTGGCGGCAGACGAACTACAACAAGCCGGCGGTGGGCCTCGTCCTTCTCCGCGATCACATCACATCGCCAGCGCGTTTTGATCCGGTGTTCCGCGAGTACTACCGCCGGTGGGCGTACAAGCATCCCACTCCGGCCGACTTCTTCAGGACGATGGAAGATGGGCTGGGTGAGGACCTGAGCTGGTTCTGGCGGTCGTGGTTCTTCACCACCGAACGCCTCGATCAGGCCGTCGACTCGGTTGCGCTTTCGGACTCGGCCGGCGTGGTCTCACGGGTGTATCTACGGAATCCTGGTCACATGCCGATGCCCGTCGAGCTCGCACTCGCCCTGGACGACGGAAGCTCCGTGCGTATCTCACTGCCGGTCGAGGTCTGGTTTCGCGGCGATGAGTACACCGCGGTCATCCCCGGGCCGCGGAAGGTGAACAGCGTGACGATCGATCCGGACGGATGGTATCCGGACGTGGATCGGTCGAATAATCGGTGGGCGGCAGCGAGCAGCCGATAGCCAATAGCCAATAGCCAATAGCCCCTTACGGTACTTCCAGCTGCCACAGTCCGCTCACCATGTCAGTCGCGTAGAGCGACCCGCCGGCGAGCTGAACGCCCCACACGTACGTGTCGCCCTCCCCGCCCGGCTTGAGTCGCGCGATGAGGCGGCTCGACAGATCCCCTGCCAGCGTCCCCGAGACGTCCAGCGCCACCACACCGCCGTTGTAGTAGGCCGCATATAGCACCTGGCGCTGCTCATCCATCCAGAAATTGTGCGTGCCGGCACCGTCGAGGTGGAAGAACGCCACCTCGGTGGGATGTGCGAGGTCGGACACGTCCACGACATGAATGTCCCCGCTCGACGCGGCGCCGATGATTCCGGCACCTTCCTGCCCGACGAAGAGGTAGCGCTGCTCTCCGCTCACCGGATTGTGGAACCACCAGCCGTTGTGGACCGCCGAGCCGCCCTTGACGCCCGACGCGGCGGTGAGAATTCGGCTCACCTCGACCGGGGTCGCGGGCGATCCCGACCTGATCCCGTTGCCGACGTCGTAGATGATCACTCCGGTGTTCCAGGCGAATACAAACGCCAGGCCATCGCGAACGTACGTATCGTGAATGCCGTAGAGCGGCGGCACCGGCACCGTGGCGATCAGTCCGATCGTTGAGGGATCGGTGATGTCGTAGATGAGGAGGGCGGGACCGGGATCGGGGTCGCCGGGATTGCGCGCGGCGAAAACGTAGCGCTTGCCGCCGATGTCGGCGATGGTCGCCGTGTGGATGCCGGCCGCCACGCTCGCGCTATCGCGAAAGGAGGGGCTCCGGGGGTCGGTGAGGTCGTACACCAGCAATCCCGCGTTCGCCCCGCGCTCCGCGCCGAGCACAAGCACCTGGCCGTCGTCGCTCACCTGCACGTCGCTCACCGTTCCGATATCCGCGATGACCAGTGAATCGGCGAGGGACGGGGCGCCCGCGGCGTTCAGCGACCAGATATAGAGGGCGTTGCCGGGATTGCCCGCCCGCGCGACCCCGCCCCAGGTGCCCGTGTACGCGTATCCGCCGGATACCCAGAGGTCCGAGCTGTACCGATCGGGGACGTTATTGCCGCCACCCAGGACCCGGAATTCTTCGGCGGGAGTCGGTTCGGGACCAGAGCCGTTCGAGTCGCCGCCGTCCCCGCCGCAGGCCGCTACGCCGAGCACGAGCCACAGGTATCGCTTCACTCCATTCCTCCGCCGTGGTGGTGGAGACTCATCTCGATGTCTTCCACACTGCCATATCGACCCATCCGGTGCAGCGGCACACCGGCCGCGAGCCGCACACCGAGACTGACCGACCAGAAATGATCCTGCCCGTAGAGCGCACCGACGTCGAAAAGCCCGCCACCCACCTTCCGCATCACACCGTAGGAGACCTCGACGAGCGGCCGTGCGTTGAGGCTCCCGACCCGTGCCACATCCACCTCGTAGCCCAGGGTGTGCACCGTCCAGCGGCTGACACCCAGAATCGAGTTCTCCAGGTGGGGGCGCCGCGACCGGAAATCGCTGATTCGCTCCTCTTCCGGCCGTTCGGTCCGCTCGAACCGATACTGGAGACGATGGCGACCCGCGCTCCATGCACCCTCGGCGAGGATCGAGTGGAGGACGAAGAACCCGTCCGCCTCCGATGTCCGCGCCCACTCGAGCATGCCGTACACCTGATGACCCCCCAGTCCCCCCGACCAGCGCGCCGACACGCTCCACTTGTCCTGATCGGTGCCGGCGCCGGCCCTGTGTTCCGGCGAGTGCGCCCTGGCGTGCGAGGCCTGGAGCTCCGCTCCGTTCAATGGGTACGCCGTGATTCGCGCCGCCCATGAGTCGCCGAAGCGGCCACCGATCCTCGGCCACTGCCCCGGCCGTTTGGGCTCGTCTCCGTTGAAGAGGCCGAACTCACCGGCTATCACATGGCTCCGCACCGCGGCGATCGCCACGGCACGTTCGAGAATCTGGGAGAGATGATGATTGACGGGGTAGCGAAGGGAAGGGTCGAGCCATCGGGTCGTCGGTGCCGAAGGGGGCGAATCCCTTCCCGGCGCTCAGTGAAAGGCGGTTCGCGCCGTCACGATCGCCGAGCAGATCGTCCGCAGTGAGGACGATCTCGTGGGCCCAGGTGTGGGGATGCCGCCGATCGACAAACCCTTCGCCCCAGTCGCCGAGGGCGAGCTCGCCGTCGGGGATGGTAGCGCCTTCGAAATTCACCGTCGTCATCAGCCGGAAGTGCCCCCCCCCACCCGCGTGGAGCATCAGCGTCGGCTGGACAACGCGAATTTCGCCGAGGGAACCCCCGCCGGGCACGACGGAGGATGACTCGTACGCCACCACGCCGGCCGCACCCACATCCGCCCACGGCTGCGATTGTCCGTCGGCCACGGCCGGCGCGAGCACGGCCGCCACGACCAGCGCCAGGCGCGAGAGGGTCAGTCCGACTCGGCGAGTGCCGCGCGCTCCGGTGCGCGGCTCGACCGGAGAAAGTCGCGGTTCATCGCGGTGATGGTGTCGATGCTGATCTGCTTGGGGCAGGCTTCCTGGCATTCCCCGAACAGGGTGCAGTGGCCGAACCCTTCGATGTCCATCCGGGCCACCATGCGGCGCGCCCGATCGAGCCGTTCAGGCTGCCCCTGCGGGAGCAATCCGAGGTGCGTGATCTTCGCGCCAGTGAACAGCGCTGCGGAACCGTTGGGGCACGCGGCGACGCACGCCCCGCATCCGATACATTGTGCCGCATCCATTGCGATGTCGACGATGTCCTTGCCGATCAGGGTGGTGTTGGCATCCTGCGCTCCCCCCGTCGGCGCCGAAATGTAGCCGCCCGCCGCGATGATGCGGTCGAGCGCGCTCCGATCGACGACGAGGTCGCGCACCACCGGCATCGGCCGGGCCCGCCACGGCTCGACGTAGATCTCCTGTCCGTCGGTGAAGCTCCGCATGTGGAGCTGGCAGGTGGCGGTGCCGACGTTGGGACCGTGCGCGATACCGTTGATCATCAGGCTGCACGCCCCGCAGATCCCCTCGCGACAGTCATGGTCGAACGCGATCGGCGTCTCCCCCAGCTCCGTCAGCTGCTCGTTGACCACGTCGAGCATCTCGAGGAACGACATGTCGGGACTGATGTCCCGGGCTTCGTAGCGCACCAGACGCCCCGTTGCAGCAGCGTCGGGTTGGCGCCAGACATGGAGGGTAAAGTTCATTCGGATCCCTGAAGAGGCTATGGGCGGTTGGCCATTCGCTACTTGTAACTCCGCTGCGCCAGGTGCACGTAGTCGAACTCGAGCGGCTCCTTGTGCAACCGCGAGGGCCGGTCAGGGCCCAGGTACTCCCAGGCGGCGACGTAGGCGAAGTGCTCATCATCGCGCAGCGCCTCCCCGTCCTCCGTCTGATATTCCTCCCGGAAGTGGCCGCCGCACGATTCCTCCCGGTGCAGGGCATCACGGCACATCAGCTCGGCCAGCTCGAAGAAGTCGGCGACCCTGCCGGCTCGCTCGAGCGACTGGTTGAGCTCGGCGCCGCTTCCCGGCACAGTCACATTTCGCCAGAACTCTTCCCGGAGCGGGGGCAGTTGCTCGAGTGCCTCCCCAAGTCCCTTCGCGGTGCGCGCCATGCCACACTTGTCCCACAACAGCTTCCCCAGCTCCCGGTGGAACGAGTCCACCGTGCGCCGGCCCTTGATGCCGAGGAACCGCTTGGTGAGCGCCGTGACTTCGGCCTCCACCAGGCGGAACTCGGGATGCGAAACGTCCACCTGTCCCATTTTGCTCGACGCGATGTAGTCGCCGATGGTGTTGGGGAGAATGAAGTAGCCGTCGGCCAGGCCCTGCATGAGCGCGCTCGCGCCGAGCCGGTTGGCGCCGTGATCGGAGAAGTTGGCCTCGCCGATGACATGCAGGCCGGGTATGGTACTCATCAGATTGTAGTCCACCCAGAGCCCGCCCATCGTGTAATGCACCGCCGGGTAGATCCGCATGGGCGAACGATACGGGTCTTCGTCGGTGATCCGGGCGTACATCTCGAACAGATTGCCATACCGCTCGCGCACGGTGTGCGCGCCGAGGCGCGCGATGGCGTCGGCAAAGTCGAGATAGACGCCCTTTCCGCCCGGGCCGACACCGAGCCCCTCGTCGCAGACGGCCTTTGCCGCCCGCGAGGCGATGTCGCGCGGCGCGAGGTTGCCAAAGCTCGGATAACGACGCTCGAGGTAGTAGTCGCGCTCGCTCTCCGGGATCTCGCCTGGCGCGCGGGTGTCGCCGGCGCGCCTAGGCACCCATACCCGCCCGTCGTTCCGGAGCGACTCGCTCATGAGCGTGAGCTTCGACTGGTACTCCCCGCTCACCGGGATGCAGGTCGGGTGGATTTGCGTGTAACACGGATTGGCGAAGGCCGCGCCGCGCTTGTGCGCCCGCCAGATGGCCGTCGCATTCGACCCCTTGGCGTTGGTGGACAGGTAGAAGACGTTGCCGTACCCGCCGGTCCCGAGCACCACGGCGTCGGCGGCATGTGATTCGATTTTCCCGGTGACCATGTCGCGCACCACAATGCCTCGTGCCCGCCCGTCGATCACCACCAGATCGAGCATCTCGGTCCGGGGGTACATCGTCACCCCGCCGCGGGCGATCTCCTTTTCGAGCGCCTGGTAGGCGCCGAGCAACAGTTGCTGGCCGGTCTGCCCCCGGGCGTAGAAGGTGCGCGACACCTGCGCCCCGCCGAACGACCGGTTGGCCAGAAGCCCGCCGTACTCCCGCGCGAACGGCACCCCCTGCGCGACGCATTGATCGATGATCTGGACGCTGACTTCCGCGAGCCGGTAGACATTGGCCTCGCGCGAACGGAAGTCGCCGCCCTTGACGGTGTCGTAGAACAGCCGGTAGACGCTATCTCCGTCATTCCGGTAGTTCTTCGCCGCGTTGATGCCGCCCTGGGCCGCGATGCTGTGCGCGCGGCGCGGCGAGTCCTGAAAGCAGAAGCACTTCACGCGGTAGCCGAGCTCGCTCATCGAGGCCGCGGCGGAGGCGCCAGCGAGGCCGCTGCCCACCACGATGATGGTGTGCTTCCGCTTGTTCGAGGGGCTGACCAGCTTCATGTCGAACCGGTGGGCGTCCCATTTCTGCTCGATCGGTCCGGCCGGTACCCTCGGGTCCAGAGTGAAGCTCATTGCCCGCCTCCGACGAATCCGGCCAGCACCGCGATCGGCACGGCGGCGAATCCCACCGCCACGAGCACGGCCACCAGGAGCGCCAGGCGGCGCTTGAGCGGCCTTGGCGACGGAGGCGCCATGCCCAGCGTGCGGAACGAGCTCCAGGTCCCGTGATACAGATGCATCCCCAGCGCGACCATTGCGAGGACGTAGAACGCGGTCACCCAGGGAATGCGGAACCCCGCGAGCACGTTGGCGTACACGTCGCCCGCGGTGAACACGCCCGCCGGCCGGATGGTCCCGGTGGTAAAGTGCAGGATGTGAACGATGATGAAAATGAGCAGCAGGACACCGCCCCAGCGCAGCGTGCGCGAGGAGAGGGTCGAGACCTGGGGTTCACGACGTGCGTAGGCGATCGGACGGGCGGCACGGTCGCGAACCGTGAGCTGCCATGCCGCGACGACGTGCAGCACCACCGCCACGATCAGCACCACACGAACCACCCAGAGCAGCTCGTTGAGTGGACCGTGGAGCAGATGGCCATACGCGTTGATGCGTTCGGCCCCCTGGAACACCTGCAGGTTGCCGACCATGTGGCCGATCACGAACAGGATGCCAAGGAGTCCGGTGACCGCCATGACCGACTTTTTTCCCACCGACGAATGCCACAGCCCCTGCAGCCGATTCATGAATCGTCTCCGTCAGACGGCGTCCACCACCGCCTGGGTCTCACGCACCGCTTCCGCCGATTTGCGAAGGTCCGTGCGCTCCTGATCGGTCAGCGTAATCTCGATGATGGCCTCGAGACCGGCGCGTCCCAGCTTGCACGGAACGCCGCAGAACATGCCGGTGAGCCCGAACTCACCCGTGAGCCACGCGGAACAGGGAAGGATCCGCTTCTTGTCGAGCGCGATCGCTTCGACCATCTGTACCGCCGCGGCGCTCGGCGCGTAGTAGGCGGAGCCGGTCTTCAGCAAGGCGACGATTTCCGCCCCCCCGTTTCGCGTGCGGTTCACGATGGCGTCGAGGCGGGCCCGATCGATGAGCTGGCTCACCGGTATCCCCGACACCGTCGTGTACGACACGAGTGGCACCATCGTATCGCCGTGACCGCCGAGGACCATCGCCTGAATGTCCTCGACCGAGACGCCCATCGCCTCGGCGAGAAACATCCGGTAGCGCGCGGTGTCGAGCACGCCGGCCATGCCGAGTACGCGCTCGCGGGGAAAGCCGCTCGCCGTCATCGCAACGTAACACATGACGTCGAGTGGATTGGAGACGACGACGATGATCGCCTTCGGCGCGACTCGTGCGATGTCCCGGGCCACGGAACGAACGATGCCGGCATTCGTCTTGACCAGATCGTCCCGACTCATCCCCGGCTTGCGCGCGATGCCGGCGGTCACCACGAACAGCTCGGCGCCTTCGGCGGCGTCGTAGCTGTTGGTGCCGATGATTCTGCTGTCGAATCCCTCGATCGGGCCCGACTGCCACTGGTCGAGCGCCTTGCCCTGCGGAACGCCTTCCACGACGTCGATCATCACGATGGTGCGTGCCAGGCTCTTCTCGGCGAGTCGCTGCGCCGCGGTAGCGCCCACGTTCCCCGCCCCGACGACGGCAACTTTTCCGAGCATCGAAGACCATTCCCGGTGAAGTGAGTAGCTGAACTGCGGCGTAAAGCGCCGCAATATACCGATTTAGAAGAGACCGGCAAACCCCGGACGGACCCTACGACGCCGTCGTGCGTCGGATCGCCTCATAGAGCACGATCCCAACGGCCGTCGCGAGATTGAGGCTCCGCACCGGCCCCGTCATCGGAATGCGGAAGCATCGCTCGGGATGCTTCTCGAGAATGCGGGCGGGCATCCCTTCGGTTTCGCTGCCGAACACCAGGCAACTGTTCCCACGGTACGGCGCGTCCCAGAAGCTTCGCTCGGCACGAGCCGAGAAATAGAGACAGCGGTCGCGGTTCATCGCGTCCCGGAAGGCGAACCAGTCGGCGTGCAGCCAGAGATCGACCGACTCCCAATAGTCGAGACCGGCTCGCCGAAGGTCGCTCGCCTCAAGGGAAAAGCCGAGCGGGCCTATCAGATGAAGTGGGGTGTCGGTGGCGGCGGACAACCGCGCGATGTTGCCGGTGTTCGGAGGAATCTGGGGTTGAATCAGCGCCACGTGCAGCGGCATCACCCTCCCCGGGTGTGCATTTCGCGTCGCGGCTCGGCCCGCAAACCTTCAATCGGATAGAGCACGCCGCGGTCTTCCAGCGCGGCACGCGCCTCCGCACCCCGATCGGTGCGCGCCCCCCAGGTGGCCACGATTCGCTCACGAATCATGTCGTCGCCCGCGTCGTCTCTCAGCAGCTCGCGGAGATCGAGGCCGCTTTCGGTGTAGAGGCAGAGCAGCCAGGTGCCGTCGGCCGTCAGGCGCGCGCG
>JBDTTA010000049.1:0-14302 GCA_039930845.1 Gemmatimonadales bacterium | reverse complement strand
GTCCGATCGAACTCCGGGCGGCGGTCGCGATAGACCCGGCGGAGATGCTGAAGTCCGAGGCGCATCGGCGTCAACGGATTCTTGATCTCGTGGGCCACCTGGCGCGCCATCTCCCCCCACGCGAGCACCCGCTCCGCGCGAGAGACGTCGGTCACGTCGTTGAGCGCGATCACCACGCCTCGCACGTCCGATTCGAGCGAAGCAAGCTGCAGCGAGAGGCGGCGACCGCCCACCTCCAGCTCGGCGGTGGAATCGGCGCGCCGATCGGCGAGGAAGCGGGAAACCGCGCCCGCGAGCAGCTTCCACTCCGGCGCGAGCTGGTCGAGAAACCGATCGCCTTCGTCGAGCCGCGCACCGAGGAGCTCCACCGCTTGCCGGTTGGCGATCAGCACCCGGCCGCCGGGATCGAGACCCACCACCCCGGTGGCCACGGTGGCCAGCACCGCGGCGGTCCGGCGACGGGCCTCCTCGAGTGCTCCACGACTCGACGCGATGTCGGCCGCCATCCGTTCGAAGGCGCCGAATACCGGCTCGAACTCCACCGGAGGATGCCCCGACCGGGGAGGTACTGCCTGGCCGCGGCCGAGCGCCAGCGCCGAACGCCGCAGGTCCGCCACCGGCCGCGACAAGGCGCGCGATGCCCGTTCCGCCCCCGCCACGGCCCCGGCCACACCCGCGAGGGTGGCGAGCAGGAGCACGAGCGCGAGATCGAGCTGGCGGACCGCCAGTGACGAGTCCTCCGCCAACTGCGGCGTGGCGAGCACGCTGATCTCCGAGGGAGGGCCCGGCTGAATGACGCGGTACCCGACTCGCTCGGCGAGCCGCGGAATGGAGCCCTCCCGCGTCACCTCGAGCTCGCCGCCCGCGGTGAGCGCCTCGAAGGCGCGCGCATCCATGAGCTGCGGCGTCACGCCGAGGTCTTCGAGCACGGTGGTGCTCGCTCCGGCCAGCCTGCCGCCGAGGTACAACGCGAGATCGGCGTCGATGCGCCGGCTCAGCTCGCGCAATTGTTCGCCGACCGCGGCATCGTCGCCATGCAGGAGCCCGCCGGCGGTGACGACGGCATCACGGAGCGTCTGGGTGATGAGCAGGTCGCGGCTTCGCTGCACCTCTTCGGCGAGCCTGGCGAAGCTCCAGGCGGCAAAGCCGACGGCCGGCAGCAGGAAGAAAATCGAAAGCGTGAAGGCGAGGCGCATCCGGAACGATCGCCGGAGACTCCACCAGCGAGGCCGGATGGGCTGCCCGCCCGACACCAGCTCGGCGGCAAACCAGAGCGAGGCGAGCACCGCGGCATCGAGCAACACCACCAGCACGCCGCGGACGAAGAGGGGCACCGGCCCCCGCAATTCCACCAGTGCATGCACCGTTCGCTGCCCGCCGGGAAGGTCGAGCGGATACTCGTTGCGAAGCACCCACCCTTCGCGACGCCAGCGTGGCTTGGGTGTCGGCGCCGACGGATCGGCTGGCGGGGAAAGCGTGAGACGGTAGAGCGGGAGCTCGAAACCCGATGGATTCAGGAGGCGGCCCACGCGGCCGGGGGGAATGAGCGCGGACCGCGGCCCGACGGCGACGGTGAGGACTTCGGCGGGGGTCACCCGTACGCGAAGAACGTAGTGCACACCGGGCACACGCAGGAGCGGAGTCACCTGCAGGGAGTCCGATGCCGTCATGTTGCGCACCATCGTCGACAACAGGGAGGGCGGCAGATCGAGGGAATCGAGCGTCAGCTCGTCGATCGGCGATCCCGCGGAGGTCCAGAGCGCGAGATGCGCCGGGTATCCCTGACGCCCGATCGACGATTCATGCCAGAGCGCGTACATCTCCGACGCGGTGCGAGGTGGGCGCCCCCTCATGACCTGATCGGCAAAGCGCTCGAGGAGCGGCACCGCGAGAGGATCCGACTCGCTGCCGAGCCGCGCCACATCACGCTGCGCCACCTGCACCTTGCCGGCGAGCTCGGCACCCCACGTCACCAGCGCGGCGGAGCTCCCCGCAACGAGTGCGATGCCCCCGATGACGGCCCACCGTGGCGCCGGCAGGGTGACGAGCAGCAGCGCCGGCGTCCACAGGAAGGTGTACCAGTCGGGCCACCCGCCCCGTGGGCTCCAGACGAGCACACCGATCAAGGCGGCCGCGAAGGCGATGGCCACGCCACCGCCGATGCGCCATGACGTTTTCTTCACCGGGCCCGAGCCGCGGAAGAGCGCGGCCGTGGGTACGAGCAGCGCGGAGGCCGCGACGAGCAGCGCGATCTGCCAGGTGAGCCACAGTCCGACGGAGACACCCGCCGCGGGCGGCGTGATTCCCCGGCCGAGGCTGCTGATCACGTAGGGCGCCCCGAGCAGGAGAAACCCGCCGACGACGAGGCCGTACCATCGACGTGGCAACCGCTGGCGCCAGAGCCAGACACCGGCCGTCATGAGCAGCGTCCCGGCGAGCGCGAGCACGCCGGCGGAGCTCGACAGCGGTCCGAGGACCGAGCGGAAAAACGTGGCGGGAGAGAAGAGCGGCTGAATCCCGAGGGCGGGACCGATGGGTGCGCGCACCGCGAGCCCGACAACCAGGGCCAGGATGGTAATACGCTCGAGGGGGCCGCTCGCGAGGCTGAACGCACAGATGACCGCGATCAGCATGAGCCACGTCACCACCCTCGCGCCGCGCGCGTACGCCAGCTCCTTGGCGGTCCCCTGCTCGATCGGCACCGGCTGAACGCTGAAGAGCAGATGCTGCCCGGTGGTGGTCGGCTCCTCGTAATCGAACACCTCCACGGAATCCGGGGCGGTGCCGGGAGAGAAGACCACCAGGTCGACTTCGGTGCGTTGGCGGAAAAGCTCGGCGAGGCTGCGGGAACGGTCGGGAACCGCCGGATGGGCCCAGATGAGCACATCGGCGATGGCGACACCGCCGCTTGGCGTATGGCGCCGCGCCTCGAGCTCGACGTAATATCCAGTCGTCCGGGAGCCGACCGAATCGCCCTCCGCACGCGGCGCCAGCCGATGCCGCCCAGCCCACGCCCACGGCTGCCCGTGCGAGTCGAGCACGACGACGCTCATTTCCGGGCCGCGCGAAGGCACCATGCGACCGAGCGCCGCGAACGCGATCTCGCGATCGTCGCCCGCGGCCGCGGCCGCGGCAGCAGCAAGGCGCTCCGCACGATGAAAGGCCGAGTGCAGGTCGCCGCCAAGACGGAGGTAGGCGGCATCGATCCGGTCTTTCCGCTGCTCGGGCCAGTGGCGCTCGATCGCGCCGAGTTGCCATTGCGCGATTCCCAGCGCGAGCACGAGCCCGGCGAGCGCCACACCGAGGCCGATCCGACGGTACCCGGCGAAGGGCCGGAGCGCCCAGAGCGCGGTCACGACCGCGGCCGTCCCCACGGCGGCCCACGCCCATGAGGGCCGACGGAGCCATTCGCCCGCGGCGATTCCCGCCGCGAGCACCACCACCACCCACCACCGGACCCGATGACTCACTCAGGACGCCCCTGGCGGCTGAAGCAGATGACCCCCGGTTCGGTGCGCGAGCGCCTGCAGGCTCGACCGACACTCCTCGTGCCGGTCGGGACCACCGAGCAGCACGGTCCGCATTTGCCACTCGGTTGTGATACCATCATCGTGGAACACCTCGCAGACGATCTGTCCGCCAGCCATGGCGTGATCCGCACCCCGACGCTGGAGTACGGCGTCCACGCATCGTCCCGCACCAATCCCGGGGGCGCCTCGCTGCGAAGGCGCACGCTGCACCGTGTGATGAACGAACTTATCGAATCGTGGGAAGAGGGGGCAGGCGTGAGGGAGCTGGTGATCCTGACGGCCCAGACCAGCGAGGCGCACCTGGAGGCCCTCAGCACGATCCGCACCGACGGCGCGACGATCCAGGTGATCGACATCTTCGAGCTGGATTTCGGCGATCTCCTCGAGTATCCCGACGCACCGGTGCAAGGCGGCGAGCTCGACACTTCCCTGCTCCTGCACCTGGCGCCCGAGCTGGTGCACATGGAGCTCTCACGGGACTTCGCGATGAGCCCGCGGACGATGCAGAAGTATCGTCCGGGCCAGAGCCGGCAATTGCCGCCCGGCTCTCCGGGGTCGATCGGCTATCCCAGTCTCGCCTCGCCGCAGAAGGGGGCGACCCTGTATAGATTCATCCTCGATCGCATCGGTCGCTGTCTGGGCGAACCCGAGGCCAGCGGAGCCTGAATGCGCTACGCCGTGATGCTGTTGTTCATGCTGCAGTCCCTGCCCGCGCCGGCGCAGGCGCCCGACCAGTCCAGGCTGGTCGTCCAGCAGGGGGGCCACGAGGTCGGACGCGAAGAATTCACCCTTCGCTCGAGTCGCGGCCGCGGCGTGGCCGGATCGAGCATCACCGCGGCCGCCAGATACCCCTCCACCAATCCCACCACGCAGCTTTCGGCCACGCTCGAACGGACCTCCGATGGCGCGATCGCCAAATTCCAGCTCGATGTCGAGAAGGATGGGGTGGTCACGGTGATTCTGGCGGCGGGCTCGGGCGTCCGTCTCATCGTCCGCACCGTCGGGCAAGGCTCGGAGTCGGGGCGTGAGCTTCCCGGCGGACCGGACGTCGTCCTCCTCGACGAGCAGGTGTTCTCGCTCTATTCCGCCGTGGCCGATCTCGCCACGCCGAGTGGCCGGACACTGACCGCCGTCTTTCCCCGCTCCGGCAAGCGCGCCACCTTTGTCGCACGCCGCGAATCGGGCGGCAATGGCGCTCCGTCGAAGATCGCGCTCTCCGGCGAGCTGACCGGGACACTCGCGACCGACGCGCTGGGCCGCGTGCAGCGACTCGAAATACCGAGCCAGGGCCTGCTCGTCACGCGAGCCGAGTAGCTCCCCTTCCAAGTCGTTCACCAGCCGGTCTGAAGCGAGCCTTTGTCGCATTCTGAAACCTCCGCGGCGAGGCCTCCGTATTGGGCTCGGTCACGTCCACCCCTCAAAGGGCTCCACACATGAATCGCTGGCTCGGCCTCCTCTCGTTGCTCTGGTGTGTCCCGGTGTCAGTGGCGGCGCAGGATACCACCGCCGCGGCACGGGACACGGTCACCATCGCCGCGCGGCCCGTCCCGACGGTCACCCTCTCGCTCGATCAGGCGCTCCAGCAGGCGCGCGCGAACAGTCCGACCTACCGGCAGACGCTCAACAATGCGGGGCCCGCCAAGTGGGGGGTGCGCAATGCCTACGGCAATTTCCTGCCGCAGCTCAACGTGTCGTCCGACCTGGGATACTTCGGCTCGGGGGAATCGAACGTGGGGGGCGGCTTCATCCGGCCCACCTCGGCATTTCTCACCTCGGGTTACAACCTCGGCGTCTTCTGGCAGCTGGATGGGAGAGTGTTGTCCGGGCCGGGCCAGCAGAAGGCGCTCAAGCGCGCCACCGACGAGGACATCGGCGGCGCCTCGATCACACTGCGGGCGGAGATCGAGACCCAGTACCTGAACACTCTTCAGGCCACGGCGCAGGTCGGCGTGGCGCGGCAACAGGTGTCTCGCAACGCCGACTTTCTCGCGCTTGCGAAGGCGCGATACCAGGTGGGACAGGCCACGTTGCTCGACGTGCGTCAGGCGGAGGTCACGAAGGGCCAGAGCGATGTGGCGCTCCTGCGGGCGGTACAAACGGAAAATGAAGCCAAGCTCGACCTGGTTCGGCGGATGGGAGTGGAGCCCCCCGCGCCAATTGAAGAGATCGCGCTCACCGACTCCTTTCCGGTGACCGCGCCGGCGTTCAATCTCGATTCGCTGCTCGCGCTCGCCGATGTACAGAACCCGGCGCTCCGCTCCCTCCGCGCGCGACGCACGGCTGCCTCGTGGAACGTGCGCGCTGCCAAGTCGGAGTTCCTGCCCACGCTTTCCCTCCAGGCAGGCTGGAGCGGGTTCACGCAGCAGTTCACCAATACCGACCTCCTGCTCAACCAGTCGCTGTCGGGGGCGCAGGCGCAGGCCGCCGACTGCCAGTACAACAACCAGATCCGCAGCGGGCTCGGGCTCGGCGGTGAGGTCGGCGATTGTTTTGGCGCCGCGGGTCTTCAAACCGGCGGCGGCGCACTCCTCGACCCGGTGAGCCAGCAGATTCGCAGCTCGAACAACGTCTTCCCCTTCCACTATACCGGCCAGCCCTTTCAGGCCAACCTCCGCATCTCGCTGCCCATCTTCACCGGCTTCGGGCGCTCCCTCCGGGTCTCACAGGCCAGGGCGCAGGAAGACGATGCCGACGAGGACGCGCGTGCCCGCCGGCTCCAGGTGAGGAGCGACGTCCACGCCCGCTACCTGGCGCTGCAGACGTCGTATCAGGCCATCGGCGTGCAATCCGCCAATCGCGAGGCCGCGCGCGACCAGCTCCGCCTGGCGCAGGACCGCTATCGGCTGGGCGCGGGCACGTCGCTCGAGGTGTCCGATGCGCAGAACGCGGTGCAGCGCGCGGAGGGTGATTACGTGACCGCGGTCTATGATTACCACAAAGCCATCGTGGCGCTCGAGGCCGCGGTGGGTCGTCCACTTCGTTAACGAGGGACACACATGTCGCGCGGGATGAAAATCGGTCTGACCATCGGGGTGATCGCCATCGTGGCCGGGGGCGTGGTCGCCTTCCGGGTTCACCAGAAGAAGAACGAAGGCACCGAGGTCCGCCTCGAGAAGGTGGGACACCGTGACCTGGTGAGCGCGGTGACCGCCAGCGGGAAGATCGAGGCGAAGACCTCGGTGGACATCAGCGCCGACATTACCGGCCGCATCATCAAGATTGCGGTGCGCGAGGGCGATACGGTGCGCAAGGGGCAGTTCCTCATCCAGATCGACCCGGCACAGTACCAGGCCGCGGTCGACCGGGCGCAAGGCGTCGTCTCCTCCACCCAGGCCACCGTCCTTCAGACCAGGGCGAACCGCGACCAGGCCGAGCGTGCGTGGAGGCGTGTGCAGGAGCTCACCAAACTGGGCCCGAACCTGATCACGGTGGAATCGGCCGAGCAGGCCCAGACGGCCTATGAGGTGGCGCAGGCCAACTACGTGGCCATGCAGGCGCAGCTCGATCAATCGCGCGCCAGCCTCCAGGAAGCGCGCGATAACCTCGGCAAGACGCGGCTGATATCGCCGATCTCGGGCCGGGTCGTCCGGCTCGCGGTGGAAGAGGGCGAAGTGGCGGTGCCCGGCACCTTCTCCCGGGAGACGGGATTGCTCATGACGATCGCGGACCTGTCGGTGATTCTCGCCAAGGTCCAGGTGGACGAGACCGACGTCGTGCGGCTCGCATCCGAAGACTCCGTCGAAGTCACGATCGACGCCTACCCGGACACGACGTTCCGGGGACGGGTGACGGAGGTGAGTCACAGCGCCAAGCTGACCACCACGCAGACGGCGTCGGGGTCGAACGACCGGGCGGTGGACTTCGATGTGGAGGTGACGCTCACGAATCCGCCACAGGACATCCGCCCCGACCTGAGTTGCACCGCGCGCATCATCACCGATACGCGCGCGCGCGCGCTCAGCATTCCCATCATCGCGCTCACGGTGCGCGACCACGAGCGGCTGCCCAACGAGAACGACTCCGCGCCATCCGCCGACACGCTCCGGCTGCGCACCCATGCAAAGGAAGCGGAGGGAGTCTTCGTCGTGCGCGATGGACTCGCCACCTTCCGCCCGGTGAAGGTGGGCATTGCCGGCGACGAATACTTCGAGGTGATCGACGGCCTGCGGGACGGTGAGACGATCGCCGCCGGCACCTATCAGGCCATCCGCGAGCTCAAGGATGGCGCCAAGGTCCGCGCGGCCGATACGACGAAGAAGGAGACGGCCAGGTCATGAGCGAGATCATTCGCATCCGGGACCTGACCCGGGAATACCGGATGGGCGAGGAGACGATCCTCGCGCTCCGGGGCGTGTCGCTGAACATCCGACGTAACGAGTATGTCGCGATCATGGGGCCGTCCGGCTCCGGCAAGTCGACCATGATGAACCTGCTCGGCTGCCTCGACACTCCGACCGGCGGCGAGTACTGGCTCAATGGCCAGGAGGTCTCGCGGCTCTCGGACGACGCGCTGGCCCGCGTGCGGAACCGCGAGATCGGCTTCGTGTTCCAGACCTTCAACCTCCTGCCGCGCGCTACCGCGCTTCACAACGTGGAGCTGCCGCTGGTCTATGCCGGCGTGGGCGGACGGGAGCGCCGTACCCGGGCCGCGGCGGCGCTCGGCCGCGTGGGGCTCGCCGATCGGATGGAGCATCGCCCCAACGAGCTTTCGGGGGGCCAGCGGCAGCGTGTGGCGATCGCCCGCGCGCTCGTGAACGAGCCCTCGATTCTCCTGGCGGACGAGCCCACCGGCAATCTCGACAGCGTCACCAGCGAGGAGATCATGCGGGTGTTCGGCGACCTGCATGCCTCGGGACAGACCGTGATCATGGTGACCCACGAACCCGACATCGCCGCGCACGCCGACCGCGTGGTGGTGCTGCGCGACGGCCGGGTGGAGAGCGACCGCCTCAACCGGGGCGCGGCGGCCTGAATGCCGCTGCTCGAAGCGTTTCGCATGGCCTTCCGCACGATTCGCGCGCAGAAACTCAAGAGCTTCTTCTCGCTGATCGGCGTGCTCATCGGCGTGACGTTTCTCATTGCCGTCGTGTCGATCGTCCAGGGCCTGAACCGCTACATGGTCGACCGATTCGCCAATACCCTCGTCGGCGCCAACACCTTCGAGCTGCGGCAGCGCCCGAACATCGTGACCGGGCACGTGACGGATGAGACGTGGCTCGCCTGGTCCCGCCGTCCCAGAATCAGCTATAGCGACGCCGATTACATCCGCGAGCGCATTCACACGCCGGCCATCTTCGCCAAGTACTGCTCGGACCGTGTCGCCGTGCACTACGAGGGCAAGGTGGCCAGGGACATCGATCTCGTCGGCGCCGAAGCGACCTACTTCGAGATCCGCAATTACGACATCGCCGCGGGCCGCGCCTTCACGCCGCAGGAAGTGCAGAGCGCGCTGCCGGTGCTGGTCATCGGTAGCGAGCTGGCCGAAAAGCTGCTTCCGTCGATCGATCCCATCGGCAAGTCGGTGCAGATCGGCGGGCTTCCCTACCGGATCATCGGCGTCGTGGCCAAACAGGGGACGTTGTTCGGGCTCTCGCTCGACAAATTTGCGATCATGCCGTTCAATGCGCCCGCCCGCCGGATGATCTGCCCCATCAACATCCTCGACGCGCTGATCGTGCGCACGGCCGACCCAGCGACGATGGAGCGCGCGATGGGCGAGGCTGAGGCCGCCATGCGGGGGCGCCGACAGTTGAAGCCATGGCAGGAGAACAATTTCGCCTTCCAGACGGCGGAGGGCGCGCTCGGCACCTGGAAGAAGATCTCCAGGATCCTGTTCCTCGCGTTACCCGGACTGGTGGCCATTTCGCTGGTCGTGGGCGGTATCGTCATCATGAACATCATGCTGATGGCGGTAAGCGAGCGCACCCGCGAAATCGGCATACGGAAGGCGCTCGGCGCCCGGCGCTCCGACATCCTGGCGCAGTTCGTCGTCGAGTCCGCGTCCCTCTCGCTCGCGGGGGCGATGGCGGGTATCTGCTTTGGCCTGGCGCTGGCCTGGGTGGTGAAGGCCGTCACCCCGCTGCCCGCCGCGGTCGCGCCGTGGTCGATTCTGGTGGGCGTGGCACTCGGCATCTCGGTCGGCATGGCCGCCGGAGTGTACCCGGCGAGCCGCGCCTCCCGGCTCGATCCCATCGTCGCGCTGAGGGACGAATGAGCCGCGCAGCGGGCGGAACGATCGCCTCGCGCATGGCCGAGGGAGTGATCGTGGCGCTCGACTCCCTTCGATCCAACAAGGTCCGCGCCGCGCTGACAATCCTCGGCGTGGCGGTCGGCGTGACAGTGGTGATCGCCATGGGCGCCGCCATCTCCGGCATCAACAACAGCGTCATGGACATCCTGGCCTCGGCGGGCCCCAAGACCTTCTTCGTCGAGCGGTACTTCCAGGGCGGCCTCGACATCTCCGATGGGTCCGACGAGCTCTCCCCGTGGCGGAGGATGCCGTGGATCACGGTGGAGGAGGCCGACCTGATCCGCCGGCTCCCCACGGTGCAGGACGTGAGCATCGGCGAGGCCGCCGACGGCCCGGTGAGCTTCGAGAGCGTCAACCTCAAGAGTGTCGGCGTGTCGGGGCGCGGGCCGAGCTGGGTGAGCGTGAAGGGCGGAGACATCCTCTCGGGCCGGACGTTCACGCCGCCGGAATACGCGGCCGGCGCGCTCGTGGCCGTGATCAACGAGAAGCTCGCGGACATGCTCTTTCCGGGCCGCGACCCGCTCGGCCGGACGATCAAGGTGTTCGGGCAGCCGTTCAGGGTGATCGGCGTCCACGCCGAGGCCAGCTCGATTTTCGGTGACGAGAGCCAGCTCCGGGTGGTGATTCCGCACACGGTGTTCACCAAGGTGGCCGAGTATGAGCGGGGATGGATGAACGTGGCGGTGATGCCCACCGAGCGGGCCACGCTGCTCGACACCCAGGACCAGGTGACGGCGGCGCTCCGGGCGAAGCGCGGACTCCGCCCGTCGCAAGCCAACAATTTCGCGATCGTCACCCAGGATCGCGTGGTCGAGACCTTCAACAAGATCACCGCCGGCTTCTTCATCGCGATGATCACGCTCTCCAGCGTCGCCCTGATGGTGGGCGGTGTCGGCGTCATCGCGATCATGATGATCTCGGTGACCGAGCGCACCCGTGAGATCGGCGTGCGGAAGGCGCTCGGCGCCACGCGCGGCGAGATCATGTTCCAGTTCCTCGTCGAGGCGGCGACACTCACCCTCATCGGGTGCCTCGTGGGACTGGCGTTCGGCGCTCTGCTCGCGGCCGGCATCCGGCGGTTCACCCCGATTCCCGCCTCGATTCCACTCCTCTCAGTCGTGGCGGCCATCCTCGCGTCGATTCTCACGGGCGTGCTCTTCGGGCTCTATCCCGCCAGCCGCGCCTCGGCGCTCGATCCGGTGGACGCGCTGCGATACGAATAAGGCGGGGAAAAGCGGGGGGCGTCCCTGTTCCCCGTTCCCTGTTCCCCGTTCCCTGTTCCCCGTAGTTTCCCCCCATGCCCCTCTCCGAGGCCCTGCGTCTCGCCCTTCAGGCGATCTGGTCCAGCAAGCTCCGCTCCTTCTTCACTCTGCTCGGCATCATCGTCTCGGTCGGTTTCCTGGTCGTCGTCGTCGCGGTCATCCAGGGGATGAACGCCTACGTCAAGGAAAACCTGACGGGGGCGATGATCGGCACCAACGCCTTCCAGGTCCGCCGCTCGCCGATCTCGGTCGGTCTCCTCGAGGATGAGGAAGTCAGGGCGATCAGCAAGCGCCCGCTCATCTCCTCCGAAGACGCGGAGGTGATCGAGCGGACGCTGCCGGAGGCGCGCGCGGTGTCGCTGCAGTCCGGCTGGCCGACGCCGACGAGCGACGTGGTCTACGGAAACCGGACCGTGGGCCAGGTGCTCATCTTCGGGGTCACGCCGCCGTACCAGGTGGTGCAGGACTACACCATGCTCGCCGGGGACCCGCTCAATGAGCCGGATATCAGGGAGCGCCGGCTCGTCGGCGTGCTCGGCTTCGACGTCGCCGACAAGCTCTTCGACCGCGCCGAACGCGCCGTGGGAAAGAAGGTGCGGGTCGGGGGGCGCGAGGTCACGGTCAAAGGCGTGATCGCGAAGAAGGGGCGAGTGCTCGGCCAGTCCTTCGATGGCTTCATCCTCCTCCCCTTCACCACCTTCGAATCGTTCTATGGGCGGCGCAAGACGACGGTCGTGTCGGTCAAGATGGGCACGGCGGAGGAAATCGAGGGCGCCATGGCGCGTGCCGAGGAGGCGATGCGGATCGCGCATCGCCTCAGGCCGGGAGAGCAGAACGACTTTACCGTCGACAAGGCTGACGCCCTCGTGGCCTTCTGGCGCCAGCTCACCCGCATCCTCTTCACCGCCATTCCCGCCGTCGTCTGCATCGGGATCGTCGTGGGCGGCATCGTGATCATGAACATCATGCTGATGAGCGTTACCGAACGGACCCGAGAGATCGGCCTCCGCAAGTCGCTCGGCGCGAGGCGGCGCGACATCCGGCGGCAGTTCCTCATCGAGGCGGTGGTGCTCTCCACGCTCGGCGGCCTCCAGGGCGTGCTCGGCGGCTGGGCGCTCGCGGCGCTGGTTTCGACCTTCACCCCGCTGCCGGCCCGCATCACGCTCTGGTCGGTGGTCCTCGCGCTGGCCATCGGCGCGGGCGCGGGCATCGTCTTCGGCGTGTTCCCCGCCTCCCGTGCGGCGCGCCTCGATCCCATCACCGCACTGCGCGCGGAGTAGATCGTGGTCCTCCGCAACGCCGGCGAGGGGGTCACGATCGCCCTCGACTCGCTCCGGGCCAACAAGCTGCGCTCCTTCCTCACGATCCTGGGGGTGGTCATCGGGGTGACCACCGTGATGGCCATCGCCTCGATGGTACAGGGCATCCGGGCCCAGATCTTCAACGCCATCGAGACGGCGGGTCCGTCGGTGTTCTATGTAATGCGGTTCTTCTCGGAGACCCCGCTCAATCCCGATCGCCTGCCGTACGCGGTGCGCATCAGGCCGGTGCTCGCCACCACCGACGCGCAGGCCCTCGCGCGCGTGCCGCAGATTGCCTATGCGGGGATCTGGGTCCAGCTCTTTCAGCGAATGGATTATCAGGGCGAGCGGACGCAGACGCTGACGCTCTTCGGCGCCGACGAGCATTACATGGACATCCAGGGCGGCACCCTGTTGCGGGGCCGCTTCTTCACGAAAGGAGAGCTCGCCGGCGCCGACGTGATCGTGATCGAGGAGGACGTGGCCGACCGGCTCTACGGCCGCGTCGAGCCGCTCGGCCGGTATGTCAGGGTGGGCGGAAAGTCGCTGCGGATCATCGGCGTCTACCAGAAACCGGGGAACATCTTCGAACCCCCCGGCCAGGAAGTGGGCGGCGTCCTCCCGTTCGAGACCGCACGCCGGAACTTTCACTATGACGAGACCAACGCCCTCTTCATCGCCGTCCGGCCGCAACCCGGGATCGAGCCCGAAGCCGCCCGCGACATGGCCACGGTAGCATTGCGCCGGGTGCGCAACCTGCGGCCGGGAATGCCGAACACCTTCGACCTGATCACGCAGGACCAGATCCTCGACGTGGTCGGGAAGTTCACCACCTACTTCTTTCTCGCGATGGTGTCGCTCTCGAGCGTGGCGTTGCTGGTGGGTGGCATCGGTGTCATGGCGATCATGATGGTCTCCGTGACCGACCGCACGCGGGAGATCGGTCTCCGGAAGGCGCTGGGGGCCACCCGGAGCGAGATCCTCTGGCAATTCCTCGTGGAGGCGGCGACGCTCACGTTCATCGGAGGGCTGCTGGGCATTGCCGTGGGCCTCCTGGCCGGCGAAGTACTCAAGGCCGCGCTACGCCTCGAATCGGCGGTGCCGCTGTGGAGCGCGGTCCTGGCGTGCGGCGTGAGCATCGGCATCGGACTCGCGTTCGGACTGTATCCCGCCAATCGGGCGGCGCGCATGGACCCCGTCGAGGCCCTCCGCCATGAGTAGGTATATTGGTTCCCCATGCCCGTAGACATCCTCGCTATCGCCGCGCACCGTGACGACGTCGAGCTCACGTGCGCCGGCACCCTGCTCAAGGCCGCCGACGCCGGACACCGTACCGGCATCCTCGATCTCACCGCCGGCGAGTCGGGCACGCGAGGCAGCGCGTCCCTTCGCGCCGACGAGGCGGCGCGCGCCGCGGAGATTCTCGGAGCCAGCGAGCGGCGCAACGCCGGCCTCCCCGACGCCCATCTGTACAACGACGAGGCGTCGCGGCGCGCCGTCGTCGCGCAGATCCGGCACTTCGCGCCGCGGGTAGTGATCCTCCCCTTCGCCGTGGGGCGCCATCCCGATCATCGCGTCGCCTCCGAGCTCGGCCGGGACGCCTGTTTCCTCTCGGGTCTCGAGAAATACGACACGCCGGGGGCGCGCCACCGGCCTCACAAGATTCTCTACGCCTTGTCGTATCGCGAGGACCCCATCAAGCCGACGTTCGTGGTAGACATCAGCTCGCAATTCGAGCGCAAGCTGGCCGCCATCCGTTGCTACGCGAGCCAGTTCGACGGCGCCAAGGCGGCCGGCGAGATCTTCCCCACGGGGCAGGACCTGTACGCGCTGGTCGAGACCCAGAATGCACACTATGGGTCGCTGATCCGGGCACGGTACGGGGAGCCGTATTTTACGCAGGAGACCATGGAGGTCGAGGATGTAGTGGGGCTGAAGGTCAGGAGTATGTAGGGCTAT
>JBDTTA010000048.1:0-14352 GCA_039930845.1 Gemmatimonadales bacterium | reverse complement strand
GCATGGTCCACCAAGGTGCGCCGTTTATCCACACTACGCAGATGTTTTCCACAGGGTTGTTAACACAAGCTGTTGATAATAACAGCTTATGACGAGTGAGTATCGCGTCGGAGGGAGGTTGCTGCTGTGGATTGGCTCACACGCTCAGGGTTGGACGGGGGCCGCCAGTGCTCCTTTCCCGCCGACCGCGCGAAGAATCCGGCGCATGGCATTCGAGTCGTTAGTGGACACCGGCGCGAGGGAATCGCCTTGCGGCAGCGAGGGAATTGAAAGGTCCACGTTCACCGGTGGAGGCTCGATCGAATTCGAGTCCGCGTGCGGCGAGGCGGCGGGAGATGCGCCGATCGATGTCGTGACCGGGCGCCTGGACCCCGACTGGACGACCGGGTCCCCACCGAACGTCGGCCCGTTCGAGCTCGGAGGCACGGACGCGCTGTTTCGCGCCGGAGCCGAATCGACCGGTGCCTGAACTGCTGGCGCCGCCACGTCGGCTATCTGCCGGGCCGGGGGCTGTTCCGCGGCCGTTTTCCGGGAGGGCAGCGCCGCAGACACCGCCACATACGCCCCGGCCATCAGCACCGCCGCGGCCACGCCGAGCTGGAGCGGGCGCGGACGTCGGGCACTGGCCCGGGCCGACTCCGAATAGGTGATGTGCGGCAGCTCTCCGACCGGCGAGGGCACCGCCGAGTCGAACACGGGGACGTCGGCAACACCGAGATCGACTTCGGGCGCCTCGACCTCGACGAATACGAGACCCGGCGAGGATCCCCGACCCGCTCCCGCGGCAAGGGGTATAGGCACAGCCACGGCCACCGGCGCGGTTGCCGGTGCAAGGGCGGGAGCCGCGACCGGTGCACGTGCAGGCGCCGGCGCGTGTACTGACGCGCGAGGTGACGCCACGCCGACGGCCGGCCGTTCGCCCGACGTCGCCGCGGGCATCACGAGCGCCTTCTTGTAGTGCGGGTGAAACTCGATCGGCAGCCACTTCTGGGACGCATTGTGATAAATCCGCGCCCTGGACGTGATCAGTCCGTTGCGGATTCCAATCGCCAGCTCTTCGATGGTCCGGAAGACCGATTCTTCCCCCGACTTAAGCTCGATCCGGTACATCTCGGCCCCTTGGCGTAACGGTGACGTTCCATGATGCCAATTTCGTGCTCACGTCGTGTGCATATTCCTGCACACGGCGGGTAGCGGAAATCCCTCGCGACGATATCGGTGAAGCGTGGCCGGAGAACGGAGTTACCCTGCCGGTCATGGGGGTGGGCCGGACGCGTTCCCGCAACGACCTGAGCAGGGAATCGCACGACGGGTGCATTTCCCCGCTCCGGGCCTCTTAGTTTGCGAGTATGTTGCCGCATGCCCGGTGAGATCACGCTGCGCGGGATCGAGCTTTCGAAGCGGTACGGAAGTGTGACCGCGCTCGATGGCGTCTCTCTCGAGGTGCGCCGCGCCGAGTGCGCCGCGCTCATCGGGGAGAGCGGTTCAGGGAAAACCACGCTTTTGCGTTGCTTCAACCGGATGACGGATCCCGACTCGGGACGGGTACTGGTGGATGGGGTGGACCCCGCCGGTGTCGATCCGATCGCGCTCCGACGACGGGTCGGGTACGTCCCTCAGGACGGCGGGCTGCTCCCGCATTGGTCCGTGGGCCGCAACGCCGCCCTCGTGCCGTGGCTTCGAGGCATGCCCGACGGCAACGAGAGGGGCGAGAGGGCGCTCCAGCTCGTCGGCCTCGATCCGGCGGAGTTCGCCGCGCGGAAGCCGAGGGAGCTTTCGGGCGGCCAGCGCCAGCGGGTGGCAGTTGCGCGGGCGCTCGCGGCAGATCCCGATGTGATCCTGCTCGACGAGCCGTTCGGCGCGCTCGACGCGATCACCCGTGCCGATTTGCAGGAGACCTTTGTCAGGCTCCGTGGCGAGCTGCGCTTCACTGCCCTCCTGGTGACGCACGACCTGCATGAGGCGATGCACCTGGCCGATCGCATTGTGGTCATGCGACAGGGCCGCATCGAGCAGACCGGCACTCCGGCCGAGCTGCGCGAGTCTCCCGCAACAGCGTACGTCCGCCATCTCCTGCAACGCGCCCGGATCACGGCATGACGGCGGCGGCGCTCAAGGCCACGGTACTCGCGGCAGCGGCGCTCGCCGTTGCGATGCCTGTCGTCGCACAGGTGGAGCAGTCCCGCCCCGTCATTGTCGCATCCAAGCCCTTCGGTGAGTCTTATCTCCTCGCCGAGATCTTTGCCCAGCTTCTCGAGGCGCGTGGGTACTCGGTGGACCGCCGCCCCGGCCTCGGCGCCACCGAAATCGCCTTCAGCGCGCTGCGTGGCGGCACCATCGACGTCTATCCCGAGTATACCGGCACTGGTTTGCTCGCGATTCTCGGCCAGTCGCCGATGTCCGATCCGCAGGCTGTCTACGCGAAGGTGTCGCGGGAATTCCGTGATCGCTGGGGCGTGCGCTGGCTTCCGCCGCTCGGATTCCAGAACACGTATGCCATCGCGGTGCGCCGCGAAACCGCCACGCGGCTCAGCCTGGCAACGCTGAGCGACCTCGCCCGCGTGGGCTCGTCACTTCGCGCGGGCCTGACGCCCGACTTCATCGGCCGGGCGGATGGACTTCCCGGGCTCTCCAGGGCGTATGGGCTGAAGTTTCGCTCGGTACAGGCGCTCTTGCCCGCCATCAAGTATCAGGCGCTGGCGGCGGGAAAAGTGGACGTCATCGACGGATACTCCACCGACGGGCTGATCGCGAAGTACGACCTCGTCGTGCTCCGGGACGATCGCGGCTTCTTTCCGCCGTACGAAGCGGCAGCGCTCGTCGGGTCGGATCTCGCTCGCCGGCAGCCCGGCGCCGTGGCCGCCCTCACCGAGCTGAGCGGCTTGCTGAGTGAAGACGCCATGCGAACGCTTAACCGGCGGGTCGAGGTGGATGGTCAGGGCACGGCCGCCGTCGCTTCCTCCGCGCTCGCCGGGATCGGCCTCGTGGGCTCGAAACCCGGCTCCGCTGTCGTCGAATCGCCGAGGAGCGAAGGCATATTCGGGTACCTCTGGGAGCGCCGGGCGAATCTCCTGCGGCTGACCGGCCGCCATCTACTGCTGGTGGGTGTATCGCTGGGCGCGGCCATCCTGGTAGCCGTGCCGCTCGGCTTGGGACTCGAACGGACGCGAAAGGGCGCGGAGCCGGTGATCCGCGCGGTCGGCGTCATCCAGACCCTCCCCGGCATCGCGCTCCTCGCCTTCATGATCCCGCTCCTCGGCATCGGAGTCGTGCCCGCGCTGGTCGCGCTCTTTCTCTACTCCCTCTATCCGATCCTTCGAAACACCTACACCGGCGTGAGAGACGCGGCGCCGGACGCAGTCGGCGCCGCCTCGGCGCTGGGGATGACGCCGGGACAGGTGCTTGGCTACGTCCGCCTGCCCCTGGCGGCGCCGGTGATCATGGCCGGCATCCGGACCTCGGCCGTCATCAACGTGGGCACCGCCACCCTCGCCGCGTTCATCGGGGCCGGCGGTCTCGGCGATCCGATCGCGGCAGGGCTGGCGCTTTCGGACACCAGGATGATCCTTTCGGGTGCGTTGCCGGCCGCGCTGCTGGCCCTCGCGGTGGACGCCGTGCTCGCTGCGTGTGAACGCATCGTGACCGCTTGACGCCTCGTCCACGGCGCGGGTAGGATGTGTCCGGCACACCGGCCTTTTTCGAGGTGACACCGCTCCGATGCGATTGAATCCGTTCCGCGCAGTCCGTCCCGCACCAGAGTTGGCGGCCCAGGTGGCCGCCGTGCCGTACGACGTGGTCAACCGCGCGGAAGCCGAGGCGCTGGCGCGGGGCAACCCGCGGAGCTTCCTGCACGTGGGGCGTTCGGATATCGATCTCCCCGCCGACGTCGATCCGTACGATGCTCGCGTCTACGCCCAGGCGCGCACGGCGCTCGAGGGATTCCTCGCCGACGGAACGCTGCGGAGAGACGCGTCGCCCACGCTGTACCTGTACCGGCAGGAAATGGACGGAAGGGCGCAAACGGGCATCGTGGGCTGCGTCCACATCGACGACTACGAGCGCGACGTCATCCGGAAGCACGAAAAGACCCGGCCCGACAAGGAGGACGACCGCACGCGGCACGTCCTGACGCTCCGGGCCAACGCCGAGCCGGTCTTTCTCACCTATCGTGGGCATGCCGGGATCGACCGGCTGGTCGAGCCGATTCTCGGTACGGCTCCGTTGTACGACTTCGTCGCACCCGATGGGGTTCGTCACGCCGTCTGGCAGGTGCCCCAGGCTGCCCCGCTCGTAGAAGCGTTCAGGGGAGTCTCCCACGCCTACGTGGCCGACGGGCATCATCGTTCGGCGAGCGCCTGGCGCGCGGGCAGGGAGCTTCGAGGCTCGACGAGTGGGGGCGAAAGCGACTGGTTTCTCGCCGTGCTCTTCCCCGACCACGATCTCCGGATTCTGCCCTACAATCGGGTCGTCCGCGATCTCAACGGGCTCGACGCATCGGCGGTGCTGGCCCGGCTCTCGGATGTCGGGCGGGTCACGCCCACCGACGATCCGGCGCCCCGGCGCCCCGGAGAGCTCTGCTTCTTCCTGGCGGGCAGGTGGTATCGGCTGGAGCTCGACGAGTCGTCGATCGACCGCGGCGACACGATCGGCTCGCTCGACGTGGCGCTCTTGCAGGACCGGATCCTCGGCCCGATCCTCGGCATCGGTGACCCGCGCACCGACAAGCGGATAGACTTCGTGGGCGGAATCAGGGGGCCATCCGAGCTGGCGCGCCGGGTGGAGTCGGGGGAGATGGCGATTGCCTTCTCGCTCTTTCCCACGACGCTGGAGCAGCTCATGGCGGTGTCCGATGCGGGCCAGATCATGCCGCCCAAGAGCACCTGGTTCGAGCCGAAGCTCCGGAGCGGGCTGTTCGTGCATGAGATCTGAATCACCTGATGTTCACCATGAGAGATCTAATTGAAAGTTCTGATCGCCGACAAATTCGAAAAAGTAGGCATCGACGGGCTCGAGGAGCTCGGCTGCACGGTGGTGTCCCGTCCGGACGTCAAGGCGGAGGAGCTGCCGGCGCTCATCGGAGAGATCGACCCGCGGATCCTGATCGTCCGGGGCAAGAAGGTGAGCGCCGACGCACTCAAGGCGGGCACCGCCCTCACGCTGGTCATCCGCGCCGGCGCGGGAATCGACACCATCGATGTGGACACCGCCTCGGGACTCGGCGTCTTCGTCTCCAACTGCCCGGGTAAGAATTCGATCGCCGTGGCGGAGCTGGTGATGGGACTGCTCCTGTCGTGCGACCGGCGGATTCCCGATCAGGTGACCGACCTGCGTCAGGGTAAGTGGCGCAAGGCCGAATATTCGAAGGCGCGGGGACTCTACGGGCGCAGGCTGGGCATCGTCGGGCTGGGGCAGATCGGACGCGAGGTAGCCGTGCGGGCCAGGTCGTTCGGCATGCGGGTCATCGCCTGGTCGCGAAGCCTCACGAACGGCGAGGCCGAGTCGCTGGGTATTGTCTATGCGCAGACGCCGCTCGAGGTGGCGCGCCTCTCCGATGCGGTGACGATCAACGTCGCGGCCAATGCCGAAACGAAGCACCTTGTCAGCGCGGAGTTTCTCGCGGCGATGCGCCCGGGCGCCTACCTGATCAACACGTCGCGCGGGTCGGTGGTGGACGAGGACGCGCTCCGGCGCGCCATCGCGGAGAAGGGGATTCGCGCGGCGCTCGATGTCTTCCAGAACGAGCCGGCCGGTGGCGCCGCCGAGTTCAGCAGCGTCCTCGCGCAGTCGCCGGGGGTGTACGGCACCCACCACGTCGGCGCGTCCACCGAGCAGGCGCAGGTGGCCATCGCCCATGAGGTCATCCGGATCGTCCAGGGCTTCCAGGAAACCGGCGGCGTCCCGAACGTGGTCAACCGCCTCGCGCGGAGCTCGGCGACGCACGTCCTCTCGATCCGCCACCGGAACCGGCCGGGCGTGCTGGCGCACGTCTTTACCGTCCTGGCGGGCGAGGCGATCAACGTCGAAGAGGTGGAGAGCATCATCTATCACGGCGCCCAGGCCTCCCTCGTCCGGATCCATCTGGACGGCGCGCCCGATCAGGGCGCGCTAGACCGCATCCGTACCGGCAACCAGGACATCATCAGCGCGGAGTTGAGCCAGACATGAACGAGCGCATCTATAACTTCAGCGCCGGCCCCGCCGCGCTTCCCGAGCCGGTGCTCCGCAAGGCGCAGGAGGCGGTGTGGAACGTTGACGGAAGCGGGATCGGGATCATGGAGCACAGCCATCGCGGCAAGGTGTTCGATCGGATCATCGACGAAGCCGAGGCGGCGTGCCGGGAGCTGGCGGGAATTCCGGACAACTATCGGGTGCTGTTTCTGCAGGGCGGCGCGTCGCTCCAGTTCTCGATGGTGCCGATGAACCTGCTGCCGGCCGATCGCACCGCGGACTATCTCCTCACCGGCGTGTGGGCGCAGAAGGCGGTGAAGGAGGCGAAGGTCCTCGGCGGCAAGATCCATCTCGCCGCCACCTCGGAGTCCACCAACTTCGACCGCATTCCGCGGCCGGAAGAGACCGGCTACTCACCCGATCCGGCGTATGTCCACTTCACCACCAACAACACCATCTACGGCACGCAGTGGCGGAGCGAGCCCACCGTGCCCGCGACCGCGCCACTGGTGGCCGACACGTCGAGCGACATGTACAGCCGCCCCATCGATGTCCGGAAGTACGGGCTCATCTACGCCGGTGCGCAGAAAAACCTCGGTCCATCGGGGGTGACGCTGGTGATCATCCGCGACGATCTCGTCCAAGCGGGCCCGAAGACGCTCCCGACGATGCTCCAGTACCGCACGTTCGCCGCGGACAAGTCGATGTTCAACACGCCGCCGACCTTCGGGATCTACATCATCGGCGAAGTGTTCAAGTGGATCAAGGCGCAGGGCGGCCTCGCGGCCATGGCCGAGCACAATGAGGCCAAGGCCAGGCTGCTGTACGATCACCTCGACAACGGCGACTACTTCCGGGGAACGACGCAGGCCTCGAGTCGCTCGCTGATGAACGTCACCTTCCGGGGGCCCTCGGAGGAGCTGGACACCAGGTTCATCGCCGAGGCCACCAAGCGCGGGCTCGACGGGCTGAAGGGACATCGGTCGGTGGGGGGGATGCGGGCGAGCATCTACAACGCCTTCCCCCGCGAAGGGGTGGTGGCGCTGGTGACGTTCATGAAGGAGTTCGAGCGGGCCAACCGCGGGGCCGCCGCAGCCCGCTGACCGGTGGGGAGGTGCTAACCGGCGGCGAGCGTCTTGACCAGCTCGGCGTTGGTGCGGCTCCGCTTCATGTCGGTGATGAGGTCATTCATGCCGGCCACCGTCGGCATCCCCGCGAGGCGGTGACGGAGAAGCCGTGACACCGCGAGCTCCTCCTCCGAAAGCAGCAGCTCCTCCCGTCGCGTGGCGCTGGCCACGAGGTCGATCGCCGGAAATATCCGCCGCTCCGCCAGCTCCCGGCTCAGCACCAGTTCGCTGTTGCCGGTGCCCTTGAACTCCTCGAAGATCACCTGGTCCATCTTGCTGCCGGTGTCCACGAGACAGGTCGCGATGATCGTGAGCGAGCCGCCACCCTGCGAGGGGTCCACCCTCCTGGCGCTTCCGAGAAAGCGTTTCGGCTTTTCGAGCGACTGGGCGTCGAGACCGCCGGAGAGCGTGCGACCGGTGCCCTTCTCGACGGCGTTGTAGGCGCGCGCGAGCCGCGTCAGCGAATCCACGATCAGCACCACGTCCTGCCCCAGCTCGACCCTGCGCCGCGCGCGCTCCAGGATCAGCTCCGCGACCCTGACGTGCTGGGACGCGGGGTTGTCGAAGCTCGATGCCACGATCTCGCCGACGCCCGCCGCCTCCATCTCGAAGACCTCCTCCGGCCGCTCGTCCACCAGCAGAATGAGCAGCGCCGCGTCGGGCTGATTGGCGGTCACCCCTTCGGCGATGGACTGCAGCACCATCGTTTTTCCCGCCTTGGCGGGGGCGACGATCAGCGCGCGCTGCCCCTTGCCGAAGGGGCAGAGGATGTCGATGACGCGGTTGGTGAAATCGGGCTGGCCCCCGCGGACGAGGCCGCACTCGAGCTTGATCTGCTGGTTGGGATGGATGGCGCCGAGGCGGGTGAATTCGAGGCGGCCGCGGATCTGCTCGGGAGTGCGGCCGTTGATCAGCGATACTTTTTCGAGCGACGCCCCCCGTCCCCTGCCGCCGTTGCGAACCTCACCCTCGATGTCGTCGCCGGCGCGGAGCTCGTATTGCCGGATGATCCGCTCGCCGACGTGGATATCCCCGTCGGTGGGGAGATAGCCCGCCTCCCTGCGTCGGAGGAAGCCGCTTCCTTTTCCGACGAGCTCGAGGACGCCAACGCTCACGCGGCCGCAGCCACGGAGCGCTTGATCCGGGAGAGAATGGCGGTGAGTCCCTGCGTCCGGGTCATCCCGAGCGTTTCGCTCAGGCCCAGTTGCTCGAGGAGGTCGTCGGGGACACGGGCCACCTCGTCCGGCGCCACGCCGTCGAGGCTCCGCGCCAGGAGTGAGATGAACCCGCGAACCGTGGGCGACTCCCGCGGAACGTCCGCATGGATGTGGACCTGTCCTCCCTCGACCTCGACCCACAGGAACACCGGGGTCTGGCACTCGTGCACCCGGTGGTCGTCCCGCTCCCGTTCCTGCTCGAGCCGCTCCGGCAATGGGGGGAGCTTCCGGGAGTAGTCGAGCAGGGTCTCGAGCCGGGTGGTGCGGTCGGCGGACTTGAACCGGGGGATCAGGGTATCGAGCGAAGGCATGGAGGATAATACAGCAGGGAAGGGGGAACGGGGAACGGGGGGTCGCAGTCCGTTCCCTGTTCCCCGTTCCCCCGTCCCTGTATATTTATTCATCATGCCGTCCCCCCGCGCGCTCCTCGGGATTAATCCGCTCCGACTCTCCCTGAGAGGCGGCGCGCCGGCACACGGGTAGCAGCACCGCCCCGCACGGCACCACGACGCGGCCTCTCCCTCGAGAGGCCGCACTTTTTTTACGCCCACCTCCACGCCCGAGCCGATGATGACGATCCGCCTGTATGACACCACACTCCGCGACGGCACCCAGCGGGAGGGACTCTCGCTCTCGGTCGAGGACAAGGTGAAGATCGCCCGCGCCCTCGACCGGCTGGGAGTGAGCTACATCGAAGGCGGATGGCCCGGCTCCAACCCCAAGGACGCTGATTTCTTCCGCCGGATCCGCGACGAGCCGCTCACCCGCGCGAAGATCGCCGCCTTCGGCAGCACCCGGCGGGCCGGTGTGCGCTGCGAGGACGACGGGAACCTCCGCGCGCTCCTCGCCGCGGAGACGCCGGTGGTGACGATCGTCGGCAAGAGCTCGACGCTGCACGTGGACCGCGTGCTCGAGACGACGCGCGAGGAGAATCTCCGCATGATCGGCGAGTCCGTGGCTTTCCTCAGACAGCTCGGCAAGGAAGTCATCTACGACGCCGAGCATTTCTTCGACGGCTACGAGCTCGATGCGGAGTACGCCCTCGCTTCCCTCGAGGCGGCCGCCGAAGCCGGGGCCGATTGCGTCGTGCTGTGCGACACCAACGGCGGCACGCTGCCCGACGCCGTCCACGACCGCGTGTGCCTCGTCCGCGACCGGATCCGCTCGGCCATCGGCATCCATCCGCACAACGACGCCGGCGTAGCCGTGGCGAACGCGCTCGCGGCGGTGCGGGCCGGCTGCGTGCACGTGCAGGGGACGATCAACGGCTACGGGGAGCGGTGCGGAAACCTCGACCTCGTCCCCCTCATCGCCACGCTGCAGCTCAAGGTCGGCATCCCGGTGCTGGACCCCGCGGCGCTGTCGCGTCTGACCGAGGCCTCGCTCTTCGTCGCCGAGGTCGCCAACCAGCACCCCGACCCGCACGCTCCGTATGTGGGGCGCAGCGCGTTCGCGCACAAGGGCGGCTTGCACGTCGCCGCGATCGCCAAGGTGCCGGAGAGCTATCAGCACATCGACCCCGCCGCCGTCGGCAACGAGATGCGCGTGGTGGTCAGCGAGGTGTCGGGCCGCCGCAACGTCCGGATGCGCGCCGAAGCGCTCGGCCTGAGCGCGCGCGACGGCGAGGCCGCGGTGCTCCAGCGCATCAAGGAGCTGGAGCACCAGGGGTTTCAGTTCGAGGCGGCGGAGGGGTCGTTCGAGATGCTCCTGCGGCGGTCCGCGCCGGACTACAGCGCCCCATTCACGCTCGAGGACTTCACGGTCATCGTGGAGCGACGGGGCGGCGAGGGAAGCCGTTCGCAGGCCACCGTCAAGATGCGCGTGGGCGACGAATGGGTGCATACCGCGGCGGAGGGCGATGGTCCCGTCAACGCGCTCGACTGCGCCGTCCGGAAGGCTCTCGTGCCTCACTTTCCGCAGCTCGCCGAAGTGCACCTGGTGGACTACAAGGTCCGGATTGTGGACGAGCACCTCGGCACCGGGGCCCGGCCCCGGGTCATCATCGAGTCCGCCCGGGGGGCCGACCGGTGGAGCACCGTCGGCTGCTCGGAGAACATCATCGAGGCCAGCTGGCTGGCCCTCTGTGACGGGCTCGAATTGGGGCTGCTCAGGATGGAACCTCCCGCATCCCCGTGACGTTCATGAGGTCCGGGTTCCCCGTCTCGCCAGACCGGGCAGCCGGGCGTATCATGGAAAAGGTGGCAAATCCGATGGTTCGCGTTGACGCCCGGGCCGGAATCGGCCTGGACGGGGGGGGCATTGCATGACGAGCACCGTGGCTTCACGCCTGGCCGATCCGGGTGCCATCGCCGCACAGTTGCAGGAGGCGCGCGACCGCACCTTTCTGGTGCTGGCCCCGCTCACCGACGACGAGCTCCGCCGGCAGCACGATCCACTGATGAGCCCGCTGCTCTGGGACCTCGGCCATATCGCCCACTTCGAGGAGCTCTGGCTGACGCGCAACCTCGATGGGGCTATCGAGTTTGTCGAGATGCCGGGTCTCTACAACCCCTTCGAGCACCCCCGCAGCGAGCGCGGCACTCTCCCCCTGCCGGACCTCGAGCACTGCCGGACCGTCATGGACCAGATCCGCGGCCGGGTGCTCGGCCACCTCGCCGCCTGCGACTTCGATCAGTCCAATCCGCTGCTCCATGACGGCTTCGTCTACAACATGGTCCTGCAGCATGAGTACCAGCACAACGAGACGATGCTCCAGACCCTCCAGCTCAAGCAAGGCCGCCCGTATAGACCGGTCGCGCGCATGGCTCCTCCTCCGCCGCCACCGGGCGCGGCCGCGGGGAAGATGGTCCACTTCCCGGGCGGCCCCGTGGAGATCGGCACCGACGATCGCTCGGCAGCGTACGACAACGAGCGCCCCCGCCATTTCGTCCAGCTTGCGCCCTTCTGGATGGACATTCATCCGGTCACCAACGGCGACTTTCTCCGGTTCATCGCGGCCGGCGGCTACGACACGAGGGCGTACTGGTCGGTGTCCGGCTGGCGCTGGCGGGAAGAATCCGGCGCGATCGCACCGAAGTTCTGGACCAGGACAGTGGACGGCTGGACGACGCGCGCGATGGATCGCGAAGGGCCGGTCGATCCCCTCCATCCCGTCTGCCACGTGTGCTACCACGAGGCAGAAGCGTTCGCGCGCTTCAACGGCAAGCGCCTGCCGACGGAGCTCGAGTGGGAAGCCGCCGCATCATGGGACCCGGCGACGCGTATCCGGCGTACCTATCCGTGGGGGGAGACGCCGCCCGATCGCGCGCTCGCCAATCTCGACCAGCTCGCCTTCGGCACCGCGCCGATCGGCGCGTACCCGCTCAACGTGTCGCCGATCGGCTGCCGGGGGATGATCGGCGATGTATGGGAGTGGACCTCCAGCGACTTCGGTCCCTGGCCCGGTTTCCAGAGTTTTCCCTACAGTCAATACTCCGAGGTCTTCTTCGGCAGCGAGTACAAGGTCCTTCGGGGTGGCTCATGGGCCACCCGCCCCGGCGCGGTGCGCAACAGCTTCCGCAATTGGGATTACCCTATCCGCCGGCAGATTTTCAGCGGCTTCAGGTGTGCACGTGATGTCTAGCGAGAATCTCAACGCCGTCGCCCGATCGGGCGCCCCCAACGCGCAGATGCTCGCCGAAGTCGCGGCCGGCCTCTCCGCGCCGCAGAAGGAGCTGCCCCCCAAGTATTTCTACGATCAACGGGGATCGGAGCTCTTCGAGGAGATTACCCGGCTGCCGGAGTACTACCCGACACGAACCGAGCGGGCCCTCCTCGAGGGATGGATGCCGGAGCTGGTCCGGCAGCTCGGCACCCGCACGCTCGTCGAGCTGGGGGCCGGAAGCGCGGAAAAGAGCCGTATCATTCTCGACGCGATGCGGAGCGCCGGACACGCGGAGCTGTACGTCCCGATCGATGTGAGCGCCACCTTTCTGAGCCTCACCGCGGCGACGCTTCGCCGGGAATATCCGGGACTGAGCGTCGAGCCGGCCATCGCCGACATCTCGGAAGAGCTCAACCTCCCCCGGCGCATGCCCCATCCGGCGCTCTTCGCGTTTCTGGGCAGCACCATCGGCAACTTCTATCTGCCCGCCGCCATCCGCCTGCTGAAGCGGGTGCGCGCGGCCATGGCCCCGTCCGACCGTTTCCTCATGGGGGTGGATCTGCGGAAGGACGTCGCGATCATCGAGGCGGCGTACAACGACTCGGCGGGGCTCACGGCCGAATTCAACCGGAACATGCTCCGGGTACTCAACCACGAGCTGGGCGCTGACTTCGATCCGCTCGCCTTCGAGCACTGGGCATTCTACGAGGGCGAGGCCCACCGGATCGAGATGCACCTCGTCTCGGTACGCGAGCAGCGGGTGATGATCCCCGGCATCGGACTGATTCACTTTGCCAGGGGCGAGTCGATCCGGACGGAAATCAGTACCAAGTACGATCGCGCCAGCGTCGCCGATCTCTTCGAGGCGGCGAATTTTCGTATCGAGGCGTGGCCCACCGATCCGCTCACGCCATTCGGACTGGTGGTGGGGGCTCCGGTATGATCGAGCTGACTCGCGCGTCACTCCGGTCCTGGCTCGCGGATCATGTCTTCACTCCACCGGCCGGCGCTACGTACGCACCCGGCCGCGTCGGCGTAGAGACGGAGCTCATCCCCGTCGATTCCGCGACCGGCGACCGATGTCCCATCTCCGATGACTCGTCGCGTTCGACACTGCCGTTTCTCCGGCGGTACGGCGCCGGCCACGGATGGGTGGAAACGAAGGCCTCCAAGGGCACACCCTCCTTCCAGCTTCCCTCCGGAGGCGCCTTCACCTTCGAGCCGGGTGGACAGTTCGAGTACAGCTCTCCACCGTGTCGGACGCCATCGGCGTTGCTCGCCCTTCTCCGATCCATCATTCCGCCGCTCAGGACCGCGGCGAGCAATGAAGGCATCACCCTCCTTGCCACCGGCATCGATCCGATCAATCCCGTCGAGCGCGCCCCGCTGCTGCTGCAGGGGAAGCGGTATGGGCGGATGGCGGAATACCTGGCGCGGCTGGGCCCGGCAGGCGCGCGCATGATGCGGCAGACAGCGTCGTACCAGGTGAATCTCGATTTCGGGGACGAAACGTGGATGCGCTGGCGGGTGTTGAACGCGGCCGCGCCGTACATGGTGGCGATCTTCGCCAACTCGCCGGTGTACGAGGGCAGGGCGACAGGATTCCGGAGCACGCGGGCACAGGTGTGGCGCGAGCTCGATCCGGTGCGCACGGGGCTGCCGTACGACGGCCGTCGGCCGCTCGACGCGTATCTCGACTTCGCGCTCGACGCCCCGGCCATGCTGATGCCGGCCATCAATGGCGAGCACCGACCATTCAGGGAATGGCTCGCGATGGCGGCGCCACTGCCCGACGAGTGGGACGAGCACCTGAGCACCCTCTTTCCCGAAGTCCGGCCGCGCGGGCACCTGGAGCTTCGGTCGGCCGACGCCATTTCGCCTCGGTGGTACGCCGCGCCGCTGGCGCTCGCCGTCGGCATCACCTACGAGCCCCGCGCACTCGGTGCGGCCGCCGATCTCCTCGGCCGCCCCGACCTGGGACTCCTCCAGCGCGCCGGGAGGACGGGGCTACACGATGCGGTGCTGGCCAGTACCGCCGTGGATCTCGTCGATATCGCGCTGCGCGGATGCGAGGACCTGGGGGAAGGTTTCTTCTCCCCCGCCGATCTCGAGCAGGCCCGGGTGTTCTTCGATCAATACACGCGCCGGGGACGCTCGCCGGCGGACGCCGCGCTCGACGACGTGAAGCCGGTTGCGAGCCCGGATCGGATGAGGGCGGTGAGTGCGGTAGGGCGGT
>JBDTTA010000047.1:0-14371 GCA_039930845.1 Gemmatimonadales bacterium | reverse complement strand
GCCCGCCTCTTCGAGGCGGTGCTCGCGCATGTGCGCGATTACCACGTCGATTCGCGGTGACGTCCGCCATGCGCGACGACGTGCGGCGCCGGCTCCAGGCGAATGGCGTCTCCTTGCCCGATTCGACGTTCGGCGCCGGGGCACGGATACTGGGAGATCAGCTTGGCTACGAGATCGTTCGATATCGCTTCGGGCAGGATGCGGAGCAGCGGCGGCGCGTGCAGCAGGACGCGCAGGTACGGGAGGCGGTGGCGTTACTGCGGTCGGCGCCAAGCCCGCAGGCGCTCCTCGGGATGGCCGGTCCGTCCCCCTCAGCGCGTCATTGATCCACGACCCTGACGCCCTGCGGTACTTCGAAGGTGAAGCTGCGGTCGGGCAGGGTCCGGTTCACCTGCAATTTCGACAGCGTGAGCATGCGCCGGGATCCACCGCGCTCGGTGATGTCGAGCCGGCGTGGCAGCGCATCCTGCCGGTCGAGCCAGACGACCGCGCGCTCGAAGGGCAAGTCCGGCACCGCGGGCACCAGCTCGATGACATCCATGGAGCGCCCGTTCAGCCGATCGTCTTTCACAAAGGTGGCCTTGTACCGCTCGGCGGGCCGGTCGAGCAGCCAGGCGAGCATGTTGTAGCCGTACACCGGCCCACCACTCGGTACGGAGAGCCGGATCACCTGGCCGGGAACGGTACTCGGTGTGTACACCCAGACGTGCGCGCCATCGATGACGATCGCCTCGCCGGGAGGCTCCGAAAACCGCATCGCGAATTTGGAATCGCCCGCCTGCATGAGCGTCCCCCGGCTCTCCGAGCTGTCGATCATCGGGTTCTGGATGACCTGCTGAAAATCGGCCCTGAGGCTCGTGAGCGAGCGGTAGACACGTGAGGATCGCCCGACGATGGCCGCCGCGTCCTGCGCGCGCGCCGGGCCCGCCGTCACCAGTGCCAGCAGCAGCAATAGCCGTCCGCTCATGCGCGCAATCCCACCGGCTCCGCCACACGGCGGCCAATCGCCTCGGCGATGAGCCGGATCTCCTTCATCATCCGCTCGAATTGCTCGGGGTAGAGGCTCTGTGCGCCGTCCGACAATGCCCGGTCGGGATTCGGGTGGACCTCCACCAGGAGCCCGTCGGCGCCGGCCGCGACCGCCGCTCGCGCCATCGGCGTCACCATGTCGCGATGCCCCGTGCCATGACTGGGGTCGGCGACGATGGGGAGATGCGAGAGCGCGTGCACCACGGGGACGGCGCTCAGATCGAAGACGTTGCGCGTCGCCGGATCGAATCCCCGGATGCCGCGCTCGCAGAGCATGACCTGTGAATTGCCCTCCGCGAGGATGTACTCCGCCGAGAGGAGCAGCTCCTGGATCGTGGCGGCGATGCCCCGCTTGAGGAGGACCGGCCTGCCGCAGTGACCGGCGTGCTTGAGCAGGGGATAGTTCTGCATGTTCCGGGCGCCGATCTGGACGACGTCGGCCACCTCGACGACGCGGTCCATCCCCTCCGCGTCCATCGCTTCCGTCACGATCAGCAGTCCCGTTTCTTCCCGTGCCCGGGCCAGGAGACGCAATCCCGCCACGCCCAGGCCTTGAAAAGAGTAGGGGGAGCTGCGCGGTTTGAAGGCGCCGGCCCGGAGCACGGTGGCGCCCGCCTCCCGCACCGCCCGCGCCGCGTCGATGATCTGCCGCTCGCTCTCGACCGAGCAGGGGCCGGCCATCACCACCACGTCGTCGCCGCCCACGGCCAGCTCGGGGGAGAGCCGGACGATGGTGGACTCCTGCTTCCACTCGCGCGACACCTGCTTGTACGGCTTGGTGACGTGCAGGATCTCCTGCACGCCAGGCAGCGCGGCGAGCCTGGAGCCATCCACCCGTCCGTCGTTGCCCACGAGGCCGATGGAGACGCGCTGTTTGCCCGGCATCGGCCGCGCCTGGTAACCCATCTCCTCGATGGCGGCGACGACGGCCCTGACTTCGGCCTCATCCGCGCCGTGGCGCATGACGATCAGCATCGAATGATCCTCACACCGGCTCCGGCTCGCCGAGCCGCACGCCCACGATGGTCGAGACCCCCGGCTCCTGCATCGTGACACCGTACACCGCGTCCGCCGACTGCATCGTGCGCGGGTTGTGGGTGATGACGAGGAACTGGGTGCTTGCCTTGAACTCGTCAAGCAGCCGGGTGAAGCGGCCCACATTGGCGTCGTCCAGCGGGGCGTCCACCTCGTCCATGAGGCAGAAGGGGCTTGGCTTGGTCAGATAGATGCTGAAGAGCAGCGATACCGCCACCAGCGTGCGCTCGCCGGATGAGAGGAGGTGAATACGCTGCGTCCGCTTGCCGCGCGGGGCAGCGTGAATGTCGATCTCGCTCTCGAGCGGATCGTCGGGGTTGGCCAGGCGCAGCTCGCACTCGCCGCCGCCGAACAATGTCTGAAACACCTTCAGGAAGTTTGCTTGCACCGCCGTGAACGTTTCGAGGAACATCGTGCGGGCAGTGCCGTCGATTTCCCGGATGGCCTGAAGGAGTGACTGCCTCGCGCCGACGAGGTCATCGCGCTGCGTGGTGAGGAACTCGAGCCGCTTCGACTCCTCGGCGTGCTCCTCGACCGCCATGGGATTGACGGGCCCGATCCCCTCCAGCGCGGCGACAATCCGCCCCGATTCCGCCTCGAGCGTCTCGAGGTCGAGATCGAGGAGCTCCGCGCCCTCCAGCAGCTGCTCGAAGGGCCGACGCCACTCGGCCTCCACACGCTCGACGATGCTCCGCCGGGCCCCCGATGCCTCGGTGAGGCGGACCTGGAGTGTGTGACTCTCTTCGCTTGCCCGCTCCACGCCGGCCCGGGCCTCGCTCACCTGGTGCTCGGCATCGGCCAGCGCGGCCTCGGCCAGGGCGAGCTCGGTCTCGGCCTCGGCACTCGCGGCCTCGAGCTCGTGACGCGCCACCTCGCGCTCCGCGCGCTGCTCCTTCCATTCGGACTCCTGCGCACCGACCGCCGCGCTCTCCGCGTCGAGTCCGCCCAGCTCCGCCGCCAGCGCGAGCAAGGCCCGTTCCGCCTCCTCCCGCATCGCGGAGGCGCGCTGCAGACGCTCCTCGGCGGACTTGAGCCCGCCCGCCACGTGAGCCTCCTGGACCTGCCAGTGCACCCGGTGCTCCCGTGCCTCCTCCTGCTCGGACTCCAGCTCGGCCAGGCGCGCCCGCCCCTCGCCGAGGGACTCGTCCAGCCGGCTCTGCGTGAGGTCGCCCGTGATGAGTTCCGCCCCGATCTGCGTCATCCGCGCTTCGGCGTGCGCCAGCCGCTCGGTAACGCGCCGCAGCTCCGTATCCGAATCTCCCGCCTCCCGCGCGAGATTGCCTGCCAGCCGAAGCGCATCTTCCCGGACCGCGACCGCCTGCCGTTCGGCTTCCCGGCCGAGATCGGCCGCGGCCGTCGCAGCAACCAGGGCGCGCTCGCGCTCAGCGAGCCGCTCCACCGTAGCCCCGAGCGTCACGTCGGTGTTAGTCAGCGTCGCGGTGCCGCGCTCGACGTCCTGAACGAGGGCGCCGAGCTCGGCGCGGCGACGGAGCGGTCCTGACGGCACCCCCGCGCCGCTCAGGAAAATGGCGCCGCTTGCCCGCTTCAGGACGCGCCCCGCCGAGTCGAGTGCTTCCGATCCGGCCAGCGCCGCCCGCACCCAGCCAGTGGCGGGCTCGTCGACCCGAAGCCGGCTGTCGAACGGGTGGCCGCCTCCCGGGGCGCTCGGTCCCGGGTCGAGCGGCAGCAGCACGAGGGCGCCGGGCTGCTGCTGTGCATGCCACTCCTGGATCTGGCGCACGCTCTCGTAATTGCGCACGAGCACGGCGTGCATCCAGTCGCCGAGCAGGCGCTCGGCAAGCTCGGCGCTCTCCCGGCCGGTGGTCACGAAGTCACTGAGTGGGCCCAGTACGCCATCGCCGAAGCGCTCGCGCGCCCCGAGCAATGCCGCCGCCGCAGGTGCGAGCCCGACCCGGTCACGCTCCAGCTCTTCCAGCGCGTGGCGACGGGCGGTCATCTGTGCGAGCGCCTCTTCCGCGTGCCGCCGCTCGGCGCGGTGCAGCGCCTCCTGTTCGCGCGCCTCGGCGACGAGGTGCCGCGCCCGCTCGGCCTCGGCGGCGGCGCGTTTCGATTCCTGGCCGAGCTGTCCGGCCCGCTCGACCGCCTGATTGCGACGCTGCTCCGCCGCCGCCAGCTCGTCCTGCAGCGCCGCACGGTGCGTTGCGGCCTGGGCGGCGCGCTCGCGTAGCGCCACCAGTTCACCTTCGAGCGCGGCACGCTCCCCTTCGAGCGAGCGGAGCGTCTGCGCCAGGGTCTGGAGCTCCTGCTCCCACTGGCGCACGAGCTGCCGCTGCTCGACAAGCCGCCGTCGAACCTCATCCTCGGCGCCCGCCCGCGCGGCAAGCTCGCCCTGAATGCGCTCGTGTCCGCCCGCGGCGGATGCGCGCTCGGTTTCGGCCGCTTCGCGCTCGCCGGACGCCTGCTGTCCGCGGAGTTCCATCTGCGCTCGTTCCTCGTGGGCGCGATGCCGTCGTGCCGACGCGTTGGCGAGCCGCTCCGCCGCGAGCGCCAGATCTCCGTCGAGCTTTCCGATCTCGATGCGCACGGCGGTCAGCCGGCGTGCGATTTCCGCCCGGGAGCTTTCCGCGGCCGTGCGGCCACGCGCCGTGTCCTCGCGGCGGCGCTCGCCCTCCATGAGACGCGCGCGCCCCGCGGGAAGCAGCTCCGCAAGCTCCGCGAACCGGGCTTCCATCCCGCTGACCTCGTCGCTGAGCCGGTCGAGCTGGCGCCGCGCCAGCGTGACCTGTACCGCGAACTTCTCCTCGATCAGCTTGCCGTGCCGCTCGGCGCGTCCGCGCTGGCGGGCGAGACTCCGGATCTGCGACTGCACTTCCCCGATCAGATCGTCCACCCGCTGCAGATCGGCCGCGGTTTCCTCAAGCCGACGCTCGGTGCTGTGCTTCCGGTCCCGATACAGCCCGATGCCGGCCGCCTCCTCGAAGAGGGATCGGCGCTCGTCGGCGCGGTCGGAAAGGAGGAGGTCGATCATCTTTGCTTCGATGACCACGCCCGCGTCGCTGCCCAGCCCGGTGCCGCGCAGGAGGTCCTGGATATCGCGCAGCCTGACGGGCGACCCGTTGAGGAGATAATCGCTCTGGCCCGAGCGCGAGAGGCGGCGGGTCACCACGACCTCGCGATACGCGATGGGCAGGTCGCCGTCGCTGTTGTCGAGATAGAGCGAGACCTCGGTCACGTTGACCGGTCGGCGCGCGGTCGAGCCCTGGAAGATGACGTCCTCCATCTTTCCGCCGCGGAGCAGCCGTGCCGACTGTTCCCCGAGGACCCAGCGGACGGCGTCGGAGACATTGGACTTGCCGCATCCGTTGGGGCCAACGATGGCCGTCACCCCCTCCTCGAAGGTCAGGTTGACGGTATCGGCGAACGACTTGAAGCCGGACAGCTCGAGCCGCGTGAGCTTCATCGAGTCTACCTCTCGGGAGGGTCTTGCGGCGCCACGACGAACGAGGGCATACCGATCTTCTTGCCGGCCTCTTCCGCCTGCTCGCGCGTGCCGTATGGGCCGAGAACGACGCGGTAGGCCTCGTCGCTCCGCGCGGGCGGCAGCACGGACGCGGGAAGTCCCGCGCCTTTCAGTTTTTCGCCCAGCTCCCTGGCCCACGTGGGATTCTGGGAGCTGCTGACCTGGAGGAAGACTGACGGCGCGGCCGCGCCGGCCGAATCGTCGCCCTCGGCCCCGCTATCGGCCACAGCCAGCGCTTCGGCATCGCGCGCGGGTCTCCAGCGAAGTGGCAGCCAAAGGTCGGCCGCCGCGTCCTTGACCCTGCCGACTTCCGGGAAGCCTTCCGCGGCCAGGTTGAGCGCCCGAACATCTTCGCCAATGCGGATCAGCAGGGCGCTCGGCGCGGCAACCGCGGGGAGGTCGCTGGCCCAGCCTGTGGCCACGGCGCCGGCGTACCGGGCCTTGCCCACGTCCACCACCCAGACGGAATCTCCCTCCGCGGGCCGGACCAGCAGCCACTGCCCGTATTCGTCGCGCCTCAGTTCCTTCGACGGACCCGGCAGCTCGATTTCGCCCAGCGCATCGCCGGTGAAGCGATCGAGGACGAGGAGGTTGCGATCATCCCGGGCGACGTAGATCCGGTGGCCCGAGGGCGAGAAGACGACATCCCTCGCGTGTCCCGATACATGCACGACCAGCGGGGCACGTTTGGCCGCCGGATCATAGATGACCACGGCGGTATCCGCCGCGACGGCCACCAGGTCGCCGTACCGGCTCGTGGCCATCGGGCCCGGAGGAAGCGGCACGGAGGTGGGCGCCTGATCGGAGCCGAGCACCTCGAGCGCCGCCTTGTTTCCCGCGAGCCGCGCGATGAGCGAGCCGCCCATCGTCCCGTGAAGCTCGGCTGGCGTTCCCTGGAGCTTCGACCGGAAGCGGACCGGGGTGCGACGCACCAGTTGCGTAACCACGCTCCCCGTGTCCACCGTGTAGAGCGCGCCGTCCGGGCCCACGGCGGCGTACCGCACCTCTTCGAGGAAGGATCGCACTCGCCGGGTCTCGAGGTCCACGCCGACGACGTTGTGCTTCGTGTCGATCGCGTACACGAGTCCCTGCTCGGGGTCGGCGCCGATGGCACGTTCGAGCGGGGGGAGTTTTTCCTCGGTGGACCACGACGAAGGTTCGAGGGAGGGAACGCGGTAGAGGCGAGCCTGCCCCCCGTCGCGCGGAAGGCGCACAGCGGATGAGGGCGCGGGGCCCCGCGTGGACGCGGGGAGATTGCCGAGTTTCAACTCCTGCTCGCGCCCGCACGCCGCGGCGAGGAGCAGGGTTCCCACACCCAGCGTCGAGAGGTGGAAGTTCACCCCCGAAACATAGTGGGGCAGGGCGTCAGGTCAGAAGGTGGGACCGAGACTGAAGGTCCAGAGTCCCTTGACCCCCTTCCGCTCCTGTGGAATCGAATAGTCCAGCCGGGCCACGGCAAAGCCGAAGAGGTTGGCGCGGATCGAGGCGCCGATGGTCTGCAGCGGCGTCCGGACCCGGATCGCGTCATCGCCGGCGCTGCGGTTCCACTTGAGCGTGCTGTTCTGGTCCCACACCAGCCCGATGTCGTAGAAAATCGCGCCTTCGATCGGCGGAATCGCCGCGGGGAGGCCGAACGACGGGTTGAGGATTGGGAACCGGAGCTCGACGCTCCCGACTGCGATCTGCGTCCCCACCAGCCGGTCGAACACCGCGCAGCCCGACTCCGCGTTGATATCGTTGGCGTTGAGGCACTCGTTGCGGCGGTAGGAGCCCGAGGTATTGCCCCGGATCAGATCGGTGCTGCCACCGAAGATTCTGAATTCCCGCGCATCGCGCCCGATGCGGCCGAAGTACAGTCCCCGCGTGGCCAGGACGATCGGCCCGATGATGCCATCGTAGCGGCGGTAGTCGGCCGTGACCTGGGAGAACTTCCAGTCACCGATGGTCTGGGCGAACTCGACCCGATAGCGACGGCCGTAGAACGGCCCGACATACCCGGCGAGCGAGTTGTCGAACACGAGCGCGGCAGAGGGCTGCGCGTAGTTCACGCCCGGCAGATTGTCGGTCGTGAGCGTCGGATTGTCGAAGGCCTGCCCCGTCTGCGGGATATACGACTCCTTGACGCTCAGGATCGCGTCGTCCACGTTGGCAAAGCGGGCGCCGGCCTCGATGCGCTGGAACCGGCTGAGCGGGTAGTAGGCCTGGGCAAAGATCGACCGGACCACCAGCCGGCGGATGTTGGTCACGAAGGTATTGAGCCCCGGCTGCGGCTCGTTGACCACGACCTCGCTCGGCTCGAGGAAATAGTAGGGATCCTGCGAGAGGCCGACCGCCCAGTTGATCCGTTTGCTCAGATCGACGTACGCGGCGAGGACCTGCGCTTCACTGATTCTCCCGTTCACGTACCCCGAGAACACCAGCTGATGGTTGCCGAGAATATCGCTCAGCGAAATGGCCGACCCGCCGAAGAAGCCGCGCCCGAAGTTGTCCCGCGCGTAACCGATGGACGGCCGCGCGATGTAGTCCGGGGAGAAGTGGACCCGGTAGTCCTTCAACGTGAATTCGCTGGTATCGGGCAGGCTCAGGTCGGCCGAGTCGAGCAGTGCCGCAATCGACACCGGCTGCGCCAGCCGGGTGGTGTCGGTGCCCTTTGCCAGATCGCCTGAGGAACGGAATCCCTGCGGCGTCCGGTAGATCGAGCCCCCCTCGCCCACCTGCGGGCGGACGTCCTCACGCACCTGCAACGATCGCGTGGTGTCGAAGGGCGGGGTCGTGGCCCGGGCCAGCACGCCGACGCTGTCGCTGACGACCTCCTTGTACGGCTGCCGCTTGAGGCCGCGGGGGTTGGTGATCGAGTAGACGTCGAACTTGCCCTTTTCGTAGTACACGAAGGCGAGCCGGTCGGCCTCGCTGGCCCAGCTCAGCACGGGAGAGAGCGGCGTGATGCCCTGCACGCCGGTATAGAGATCGGTGATCTGGTAGACGTCGTGGTCATCGAGGTCGTACAGGAAGATGTTGCTGACGCCGTTCCGGTCGGACACGAAGGCGATCGACTTCCCGTCCGGCGCCCACTGCGGGCTCACGTTCTTGCCGTGGTCCATGTGGTCCAGCACCGTGATCTTGCCGCTGGCCACGTCGTACAGGGCGATCCGGGCGTTTCCGATGGCGAGCTTGTTGAAATCGGTCTCGGGGCCGCGATCGGTGGCAAAGGCGATGGTAGTGCCGTCGGGCGACCAGACGGGGTGGAGATCGGCGTACTTGTCGTTGGTCAGGCGCCGGAGATTGCCGCCGTCGCGATCGACGATGAAGAGATCGCTGAGTCCGCCATCGTACCCCGTGAAAACGAGCTGCTGCCCGTCGGGGCTCCACGCCGGCGTGGTGACGCCACTGAGCTTGAGCCGGATGCGCTCGACCTGCTTGTTGCGCGCCACCTCCACGACGGCGATCTCGTCGCGGGGTCCCCGCTTTGCCGCAAAGGCCAGGTACTTCCCGTCGGGCGACCAGTTGGCCTGCGAGTTGATGAACCGATAGGTCTCATAGTTGCTGCTGACGCCGGACTTGAGAATCCGCCGCTTGACCTTTCCGGTGACACCGTCGGCCAGATAGAGGTCGACGGAGTAGAAGTCCTTCTCACTGAAATAGGCCACCTGCGAGCCATCGGGAGAGAGCGCGGGGGCCAGGTGAAGCGTGCCTTCCGAGCGCTCCTTGCTCAGGAGCTCGTCGGCGATCGCGCGCGCCTTGGTGCGCGAGCCGATCTCGGGCAGATAGCGCTTCTGCACGGCGTCGCGCCATTGGTCGGAGAGCTGGTCGAGCGTGATGCCGATGGTGCGGCGGAACGCCGGCTCGATCCCGCCCGCGAGCGTGGCCTTGAGGATGGCGCCGACGGCTTCGTCCCCCCAGCGCTCACCGATATACGACCAGAGGGCATGGCCGAACCGGTAGGGGAAGTACTCGTAGGGATCGGCCGTCATCTGCTTGATGGTGGGCAATTTCCCTTCGAGCGACGCGTCACGCAGCCACATCGCCGTCTCGGGATTGATCGGGCCGAGTGACAGATACTCGGCCATTCCCTCGGCGAACCAGAGCGGTGGCGCGATGGCGATCAGCGTCTGGAGACCGGCGCCGGCGCGGCCCCGCGACCAGATGTCGTACTGAAACTGGTGCGCCATTTCGTGCTGCAGGACGTGCTCGAAGTCGCTGTACGATCCGGAAAACGGCATGACGGCCCGGTTGCGGGCGAAGTCGGTCACGCCCCCCGTGCTCTCGCCCCCCGCGTCGGTCGCGTTGGTCTGCTGAAAGTCCGCCGAAGAGGCGTAGAGAATGATCGGCTTGCGCTCCTTGAACTCGTGATTCAGCACCTTCGACAGCCGCGCGTAGCCCCGCTCGGCCATGCGCGCGGCGTCCAGGGCGGCCACCCGCTCGCGGTCGTAGTAGTAGACATCGAAGTGCTCGGTCTGGATGATCTTGAAATCGAACGTGCCGTACTGGACCTTGTTCCGTCCGAAGTACTGCGCGGCGAGTGAGCCCGGCACGCTCAACAGCAGGAGGAGAAGCACGGGCGAAATACGTCGGAGCATGTCGGCCTCGGCCTAGGTGGAGCTGATCAGAAGCTCCGGTGCGTCGTCCCAGAGGCGCTCGAGCTGATAGAACGAGCGGGTCTCGGGGTGGAACAGGTGAATCACGAAATCGACGAAGTCGAGCAGGACCCATCGACCTCCGGTCAGCCCCTCCACGTGATGCGTGTGGTGGCCGCGCCGGTCGAGCTTTTCCATGACCGACTCCGCGATGCCCCTGACGTGGGCATCGGAGGTGCCCGACGCGATCACGAAGTAATCCGTGGCGTCGGTGAGCCCCCTCAGGTCGAGGACGACGAGGTGGTTCCCCTTGAGGTCCCGGATCGCGTCGAGCGCCAGTCGGAGCCCATCGGGCGGACGCGACGGCGTCATCAGTCTTCCACCTGGTAGAAGATGGCCCAGGCGCCGATACCCACGTGGGTCCCGAGCACTCCCGTCGCGAGCGACACGAAGCAGTCTTTCGGCCGATACGCCGCCACCAGCGCCGTCCGGACCCGGTCGGCAGCCTCGGGGGCCTCCGCGTGCGCCACCCCGAATCGGATGGCGCGGGGCCGGGGCGTGAGCCGCTGGTCGAGCAGCTGCAGCATTCGAGGGACGACGTTGTCGCGGCCGCGCACGCGATCCACCGGGACCACTTTCCCCGCCTCATCGAGCGACAGGATCGGCTTGACGTCGAGCATCCCCGCCACCCACGCCTTGCCCCGGGAGACGCGCCCCGACCGGAGCAGGTTGTCGTACCGGTCGACGGTGAGCAGCATCCCCGATCGCGACCGCACCCGGCCCAGCTCCGCCGCGATGCGTGCGCCGTCCCATCCCTCCTCGGCGAGCTCGGCGGCCCGCAGCGCCAGCATCCCGACTCCGAGGGAGGCGGAGCGGCTGTCGATCAGGTGGACGCCGGAGACTCCGGCCGCGCGCGCCGCGGCCTGGGCGGAGGCGAAGGTGCCCGAGAGACCTGAGGAGAGGAGCACGGCGACGATCTCCTCGGCCTCCTCCTTTGCGTCGCGAAAGACCCTGGCGAACTCGGCGGGCGACGGCTGCGAGGTGGTCGGGAGCTCGCGCGCGTCACGCAGGCGGCGGTAGAAGTCCTCCGGTTTCAGCTCGACGCGATCGCGGAACGTATCGTCGCCGAAGACGACCTGAAGCGGGACCAGCGAGATTCGGTGCCTGTCGAGTACGCCATCGTGGAGATCGGCCGAGCTGTCGGTGACCACCGCGACCGCCCGGCGTCCCGGATGCGCGAGCCGGCGATGCTGCGCCCGCATGTCGTCGGCCTTGGTGGTCTCCACCCGCCCCCATCGACTCGCATAACTAAAGACGGCCTCCGGGGTGTCCGTGTGCACATGGATCTTCAGAATGTCCCCAGCCACCGCGACGACGAGCGACCCGCCGAACTGGCGCAGCACCGAGCGCGCCTCGTTGGCGGAGGGAAGCTGCTCGCCACGAACCAGCACTTCGGTGCAGAAGCGGAAGTCCCGCTCCGCGGCCACCTCGACGAGCGCCGCCGGACTGAACGATAATGCGGCGGTGGGATCGCTGGCCGCGGCCACCGGGAGGATGGGGTCGCCCTCGATGTAGCGCACCACTCCCTCGATCATCCGGACGAACCCCTTGCCGCCGGCATCGACGACTCCCGCCTCACGGAGTACGGCCAGCAGCTCGGGTGTCCGCGCGAGCGCCACCTCACCCTCATCGAGCAGGCTGCGCATGAACTCCCCGAGATCGGGGGTGCGGACGGCGGTGCGGCCGGCTGCCGCCGCGGCTTCGCGTGCTACCGTGAGGATCGTTCCCTCGCGAGGATCGTCGAGCGCCTCCTGCAGGCGATCGGCGCCGGCGTGCATGGCCCGGGCGACCTCCGCGGTCGTCGCGGTGGTTCCCTCGCCCAGCGCATCGGCAAAGCCGAGCATGAAGTGGGCGAGCATCATGCCCGAGTTGCCCCGGGCTCCGAGGACCGCAGCCCGCGCCATTGTGCGGGCAGTCTCCGGCAGTGGCGCGTCGCCAAGGGCCCGGAGGGCATCGGCGACGGCGCGGAGGGTCAGGCTGAAGTTGGTGCCGGTATCGCCGTCCGGGACGGGGAAGACGTTGATGCGATTGATCTCGTCTCGCCCCGCGGCCACCCAGTCGGCGGCCGCGAAGAGCGATCGGGCAAGGCGGGGGCCATCGAGGTACGCAATTCCGCTGCTCATCGGCGTCGAGTTACTCCGCGACGACCGACAGTTGTACCTCGGCGTGGACTTCGTGCGGCAAGCGGATGCCAACGGTGTGGTGGCCGAGCGTCTTGACGGGGTGTTCGAGCTCGATGCGGCGCTTGTCCACGTCGTGGCCGAGCTTTGCGAGCGCGTCCGCGATGTCCTGCGCGGTGATCGAGCCGAAGAGCTTGCCCTCTTCGCCGGCCTTGCCGCTCAGCGTTACCGTGACACCGGCGAGTGTGGCGGCGACCTTTTCCGCCTCCGCGCGCTCCGCCTGATCCCGCGTTGTCCGCGCCTTGCCTTCGGCCGCGATGCGCTTCTTGTTGCCCTCGGTGGCCTCGAAGGCCAGCCCTTGGGGGAGGAGGAAGTTGCGCGCGTACCCGGGCTTCACCCGCACCATCTCGCCGGCGCGTCCCAGCGACTTCACGTCCTCACGGAGTATCACTTCGATCATCGGTAGAACCCTCGGTTGGCCGGCGTCATCCGACGCCGGAAATCTAGCCACGTGTCGGCAAGGCCGAGCAGGGTGAGTCCACCCACGACGAACGGCAACAGGAACATCGAGATGGCGCCGAGCACCACGAAGACCGGCGCCGGCACACGTCCAGCGCCCGCCAGGATGACGGCAAGCCCGCGGGTCGCGTAGAGCGAGGTCCAGAGCAGCAGAAGGTTGGCGCCCACGAGCGGCCATGGATCGGGGACGGGGAGGAGCGTGAGGCCGAGCGCCGCGACCCAGCCCCAGACGAGCTGGTCGTTGAAACGGAAGGCGGGAAACGGCGCGGGGGCGGCACCGAGCGGTTTGGTGGCGACGCGGTGGTACCACGCCCAGGCGAGCCGGAGTCCCGCAATCGCGGCGATCGCGAGCAGCGCCGGGAAGAGCTGCGCCACCGTCTCCGCCACGCCCGACATCCTGGCTACGATGTCGGTCGGGACTCCCGCCTGCTGCCACTGGGCCCGCACCGTTTCCTGGTAGACATCCAGATCGTGGCTGACCGCCTGCCGGACCGCGGCCCATGCGATGCCCAGACGGAGCATCCACGCCGCCAATACCGCGCCCGCGATACCCGCCGCAACGAGGGCCCGGGAAAACATCGGCGAGGGCCGCCAGAGCGTCAGCGCCAGAAAACTGCCGGAGAGAAAGACCGCGCCCGCCCTCGCGACCTGGGCGCCGAGTCCGCCGAGCGGCTCGAGCCACATGACGGTCCAGAGCGTGGCACCGAGAAGCCAGCCCCATTCGCGCGCCGTGGAGGGCCTCGACACGAGGAGCAGGCCGGCCAATGGCCCGCAGACGAACACCGGCGGAGCAAGCAGGAGGTATCCGGCCAGCGCGAGGAGCGGGCCCCACGGCGCCGGTCCGCGCGCCGGCCGGCCACCGGCCCCGCGCGGGGGAGCGCCGAGCGAGGTCAGCCGACGAAGCCCTTGATATAGGGCAGCAGCGCCAATTGGCGAGCGCGCTTGATCGCCGTGCTGAGCTGCCGCTGGTGCCGGGCGCATGTACCCGAAAGCCGGCTCGGCAGGATCTTGCCGCGCTCGGTCAGGAAGCGGGACAGTGTCCGCTCGTCCTTGAAGTCCACCACGCGGACACCCGACTCACAGATGGCGCAGGTCTTCTGCGGGCGTCTCATTCGTCGTCCTCCTCGTCGCTCTTGCCGGCGGTGACGGGCACCGGCTGGGCGCCTTCATTGACCACCACGAGGAAGCGCAGCACGCCGTCGTCGAGCTTGATGGCGCGCTCGAACTCGGGGAGGGTCGTGGCTTCGGCGTCGAACTTCGCGACGACGTAATACCCGGTCTCGTGCTTCTTGACGGGATAGGCAAGCGTCCGCTTGCCCCAGTGGTTCACCTGGGGTGCTTCGCCGTCGGGCTGCTGGATGAGTGCGTGGAAACGCGCGAGGCGTTCGTTGATGGCGGCCTCTTCGAGCGCACTGTCGAAGATATAGACCACCTCGTACTGGCGGGTCATGTCACCTTCCTTTGGTCTGGTGCCCCGGGCCTGGTGTGGGTCCCGGGGAGGATGAATTGTGAGGGCGTAAGGTAGGCGGTAGGGCGGTAGGGCGGTAGGGCGG
>JBDTTA010000046.1:0-14639 GCA_039930845.1 Gemmatimonadales bacterium | reverse complement strand
CATGGGCACAGGAAACCTCATCTACAAGTTCAAGACGTCGGAAACCACCAAGTTCCGTCCATACATCATCGGTGGCGGCGGCATCTACAATTTCAAGTTGGTTGGCGGCAGCGACGTGGTCCTCCCAGGTCAAGGCAACACTGCTACCAAATTCGGCCTCAACGCGGGCGCCGGATTCGACATCAAGGCCCGCGGGGTCGGCTTCTTCGCCGAGGGTCGGTTCCATGACGTGTTCACTGCTGGGCCAAACACGAAATTTATTCCGATTACCGTAGGCATCCGGCTCGGCGGCAATTAGTCCCGACCGGACCTATGTGGGGGCCGTCGCGATGCCGCGGCGGCCTTTTTTTTGCCGCACAATCCGGCGCCGCCCCGCGCGGCGGGAATCCCCGGGTCGAAGGCGAGCGCGCCGAGATTCCGCCATGCCCGACCCCATGGCCGAGGCGCGGCGGCTGCTTCAGCTGCATTTCGGGTACCCCGACTTCAGGCCGGCGCAAGTCGGCGTCATCCGTTCGATCCTCGGGGGCAGGGACACGCTCGCCGTGCTGCCCACCGGCGGTGGCAAGTCCATCTGCTTTCAGGTGCCTGCCATGGTCCTCGGTGGGCTCACGATCGTCGTGTCGCCTCTCATCGCGCTCATGCAGGACCAGGTCGCGGCGGCGTGTGCGCGTGGAATCCCCGCCGCCGGGCTGCACAGTTCGCTCGATGAGAGGGAAAAGGACGTGGTCTGGGCGTCGCTTCGTGACGGCACCCTGCGCCTGCTGTATGCGTCGCCCGAACGGTTGCGAACGCTGGCTCCCGAGCTGATCGAGGCGGGCATCCGGCCCGTCCTGCTCGCCGTCGACGAGGCCCACTGCGTCACGGAGTGGGGTCACGACTTCCGCCCCAGCTATCGCACACTTGGCGCGTCGCGCTACCGGCTGGGCCGGCCGCCGTGTCTGGCACTCACGGGGAGCGCCACGCCGGCGGTACGCGCGGACATCGCGACCATCATGCGTTTCAGGCCGGGTCGATACGATCTGCATCTCGGCTCGTTCGATCGCGCGAACCTCTGGTTCGGCGTGGTGTTGGTGCGCTCCGAGCCGGAGCGTCTGCGCTCACTGCTCGAGCTCCTCCGGGGCGATGATCAGATGGTCATCGTCTACACGCCGACTCGCGGACTCACGGAAGCGGTTGCCCGCGCACTCGTGCGGGCCGGCCATCGGGCGGCGCCGTACCACGCCGGACTGACCAAAGCCAGGCGCGCCACCACACTGCAGGATTTCCTGGACGACCGGGTGGATGTGATCGTGGCCACCTGCGCCTTCGGCATGGGTATCGACAAGCCCGACGTTCGGCTCGTCGTTCACTGGACGCTGCCCGCGACGCCCGAGGCGTACTACCAGGAAGCCGGGCGCGCGGGACGCGATGGCGCCTTCGCACGCTGCGTCCTCCTCTGGCGCCCCGGCGACGCCGGGCTGCATCGACGCCAGCTCGATGTCACCTTTCCACCCCGGGCAACAATTGAGCGAGTATGGAGCTCGAAGGATTGTGGCGCCATCGCCGGGAACGTCCGGGACTCCGCTGAGCGGCTGAGGCGGGAGCTTCGGCCGGAGAAGGGGTCGGTCGACTGGAGCGGCGTGCTCGAGCGTCGCCGCGGCGCCGAAGCGCGCATCCAGTCGGTTGAGTCGTACGCAATCGGCCGGTCATGCAGGCGGCGCACCATCCTTGAATACTTCGGTGAGCGGCTCGATCGCTGCGCCGGTTGCGATCGCTGCGGAACGCGCCGGGCTCCGGCACCAGCCGATCCAGTGGTCGCGGCACGCCTTGCGGAGCTGCGTCGCGCCATCGGCGGCCGGCAGGGGCCCTGGGGCGGCAGCCTTCTCGAGCCTGACGTGGTAATGAGCCTCGCGCAAAAACCTCCATCGTCCGCCGCCGAGCTGGCGGAAGTTCCCGGAGTCGGCGCGACACTCGCCGGGAAGTTTGGCGGCACCATCCTGCGGGCGCTGAACCCTCTCGCTACATCGACCCGGCAGGCACCGATCGAATCGGCGCTCCGGCAGGCACTCATCGAGTGGCGTCGGGGCATCGCCGCCGCGATGGGCGTCCCGGAACACCAGGTCGTCCCCGATGCCACCTTGGTGGCGCTCGCATCAGGGCAGATATGTGACCGGCACTCGCTGGCACGGCTGCCCGGCGTTGGACCCCGCACCCTCGCGAAATTCGGCGACGAGTTGCTCACACTGGTTCGCAGGCAAGTCGGATGATCGCGCCTGGTGGTGTATATTGTCACCGGCTGCCCCGGCGGACTCGCCGGCCCACTCACCCCAACCCTTCCAGTCCCTCCTATGGACGATTCGCTCTACTTCACCGAGCATCATCATCAGGTCCGCGAGATGGTTCGCGAGTTTGCCGCCGAGCACGTGGCGCCGGTGGCGCGCGAGCTCGACCGGACTTCGACATTCCCCTGGGACAACATCAAGGCGATGGGAGAGCTCGGCCTCCTCGGCGTCCCCTGGCCGGAAGAGCTCGGTGGGGCAGGGATGGATCAGCTCTCCTATTACATCGCCATCCACGAGATGGCCAAGGTCGACGCGAGCCATGCGCTCACCATCAGCGCACATACCAACCTCGGAACCTCGCCGATCGTGGAGTTCGGTACCGCGGAGCAGAAGCGCAAGTTCGTGCCTCTGCTCGCGTCCGGCAAAGTGCTCGGCGGCTTCGGCCTCACCGAACCCGGGGCCGGCAGCGACGCGGGCGGTACCGCCACGACCGCGGTCGACAAGGGTGATCACTATCTCCTCAACGGGTCCAAGATCTTCATCACGCACGCGGGTGTCGGCGAGATCTTCTCCGTCACCGCACGGACCGAGCCCGGGCTCGGTAACAAGGGCATCACCAGTTTCATCGTCACGAAAGACACGGTCGACTTGGCCAAATGCCGCGAGATCGGCGTGGGTCACGCCGCGGATCTGGCCAAGACCCGCGGCGTGCGCGCCGGCAAGAAGGAAGACAAAATGGGATGGCGTGCGAGCGACACCCGCGAGCTGATCTTCGAGGACGCGGTCGTCCCGAAGGAAAACCTGCTCGGCCAGCCCGGCCTCGGCTTCGTGAACTTCCTCAAGACGCTCGATGCCGGCCGCATCGGTATTGCGGCCCTTTCGCTGGGCATCGCCGAAGGGGCGTACGAGGAAGCGCTCAAGTACGCCGGGGCGCGCAAGCAGTTCGGCCGCCCCATCGGCAGCTTCCAGGGGATCAGCTTTCAGCTGGCCGACATGGCGCTGGAAATCGAGGCGGGCACGCATCTGCTGTATCACGCTGCCTGGCTCAAGCAGCAGGGCAAGCCGTTCAAGAAGGAGGCGGCCATGGCCAAGCTCTACTGCTCCGAGCTGGCCATGCGCACGACCACCAAGGCGGTGCAGGTCTTCGGGGGATACGGCTATACCACCGACTATCCGGTCGAGCGGATGATGCGCGATGCAAAGGTCTGCGAGATCGGCGAAGGGACCAGCGAAGTCCAGCGCATCGTCCTGGCGCGTCACATCCTCTCCGGCCTGATGCCGGCGGAGGCAATTGCCTCGACCTGAGGCCGATTGCCGTAAGCCTTGCCGCTGCATATAATTGCCTCAGCGACTATTCGGTCCTTGTCCGGCCCTGTCGGCCACACCACACTTCTTTCAATAGCGGGCCGCGGAACCGTGCGGCCGAGGTCGAGACTTGAAGCGCGAGATCCTGATAAACGGGAGCCAGCGGGAAACCCGTGTGGCGATCCTGGAGGACGAGCGGCTGGTCGAATTGCTCGTGGATCGTCCGGATCACCGGCGAACCGTTGGCGACATCTATCTCGGCCGTGTCGAAGCGGTCCTGCCAGGCATCCAGGCGGCCTTCGTGGACATCGGCCTGGAAAAAAGCGCCTTCCTCCACGCCTCCGATCTGCTCGAGCCCGATGAAGACGAGGAGCCGGAGGAAGAAGGGGCGGATGAGGTCGAGTCGGCATCTGATCCGGTGGAAGCGAGCGAGGTCCCGGCGGAGACCGGTCCCGAGCGCAAGGCCGGTTGGCGCGGCCGCGATAGGAGGCGGCGCGGTGGTGCAGGGACGGCCGCCGCGAGCCCCGAACGAAATCCTGCCGGCGAAGCCAAACAGCGGGAAATCTCCTCCCGCCGCGCGGTTCCCAACATCCAGGACATCCTGAAAAAAGGCCAGACGCTCCCCGTCCAGGTTACCAAGGAGCCGATCAGCACCAAGGGTTGTCGAGTCACCGCGCAGATCTCTCTCCCTGGCCGATTCCTCGTCTACATGCCGTACGCCTCGAAAGTCGGCGTCAGCCGAAAAATCGAGAGCAGGGAACAGCGTGCGAAGCTGCGCGAGATGGTGACGAAGCTGCTTCCCGGGGACGCGGGCGGCGTCATCGTGCGGACGGTGGCGGAGGGCGTGACCGAAGAGCACTTCCGGCGCGAGATCGATTCGTTGCTGGCGCTCTGGAAAAAAATCAACCGCAAGAAGACCTTCGTGCGCCGCGCCCCCGCATTGCTGCAGCGGGAGACGAGCCTGACTCGCGGAATCATCCGCGACCTCTTCAGCGCCAAGGTGGACGCGCTGCACGTGGATTCGAAGGAGCTGTACAACGAGATCGAGCAGTATCTCAACCAGATCGATCCGGAGCTGATGAGCCGGGTCCACCTCTACGTCGAGCCGACGCCTCTCTTCGACAAGTTCGACATCGAGGCCGAAATCAGGGAACTGTTCAAGGCCAGAGTTGAGCTGCCCACCGGCGGGTCTCTCATCATCCAGCCGACCGAGGCACTGATCAGCATCGACGTCAACACCGGCCGGTATACGGGCAAGAAAGATCCCGAGAAGACCATCCTGCGCACCAATATCGAGGCCGCCAGGGAAATCGCGCGCCAGATCCGGCTGAGGGATATCGGCGGCATCATTGTGTGCGACTTCATCGACATGGAAACGCGCTCCAACCGTGAGAAGGTGCTGCAGGAGCTGCGCACCCATCTGGGCCGGGATCGCGCGCGCACCAAGGCGCTGGCCGTATCGGAGCTGGGCCTCGTCGAAATGACCCGCCAGCGTGTGCGCCCCTCGCTCTGGCACTCGATGACCACCGACTGCCCCACCTGTGCCGCCAGCGGCCGGGTCTTCACCCCGGAAGTCGTGGCCAGGCGGCTCGAGCGGGCCTTGAAGCGCGCCGCGCATGAAAACCGGGAGCGGCAGCTGGCCGTGCGCCTGCACCCGGAAGTGGCCTTGTACCTCCTGGAGGAAGAGCCCAAGCTGCTGCAAACACTGTCCAAGCTGACCGGACTCGACCTCGAGCTGCGTGACGATCCCATGATGCGACTCGACGAATTCCGGCTGATGAGCCGCCCCGCCGGGCGGGACGTGACGGAGCTGTACGCCGTGGCATAACCCACCCCTTGTCTCAACCGCTAACCTGACATACCTTTAGCGGCTGATTGCGATGCTAACTTTGTCCACGGACTCACCTATGTACGCCATCTTCCGCGCCCTCGGCAAACAGTTCCGCGCCGAAAAGGGCAAGACGCTCCGCCTCCCGCGCATGGATGCCGAAGCCGGTGCCAAAGTCACCTTCGACGAGGTGCTGCTTTCGTCCGATGGGCAAACCATTCGCACGGGCGCCCCACTGGTTGCCGGGGCCAGTGTGGTCGCGGAGGTAGTGCGCGAGGGCAAGGAAGCCAAGATCTACGTCTTCAAGTTCAAGCGCCGGAAGAACTACCGCCGGAAAACCGGACATCGGCAGAAGTACACCGAGGTCCGCATTACTGACGTCACGCTCGGCTGAGGCAACCATGGCACATAAAAAGGGTGTAGGCTCCAGCCGGAACGGCCGGACCAGCAATCCCCAGTATCTCGGCGTCAAGCACTTCGGTGGCGAATCGGTCGTGGCCGGCAACATCATCGTTCGCCAGCGCGGCACCAGGTTCCATGCCGGCAAGAATGTTCGGCGCGCCAACGACGACACGCTGTTCGCGGTCGCCAATGGCGTCGTCAAGTTCGAATTCAAGGACAAAGGCCGCCAAAAGGTATCGGTGTATCCCGTCGCAGAGGCGGCGGCATCCTAGCCGGCTGTCCGCCGCGCCGGAACTCGAGCAATTCAGGGGGCTGCGGATCTACCGCGCCCCCTTGAGTTTTCGATTCATGGAGGCTTCGTGAGCAAGCCCACGTTGTTCGACCGGCTCAATCAGGAGCTGGAGGCATTCGGCAAGAAGGCCCAGGCGGCCCTTGACGAGGGCAAGCTCCAGATCGAATTGCTCCGCGTAAAGCGCCGGCGGGACGGTGCGGCTCGTGATCTGGGAATGCTGGTCTACAGGAAGGAGCGGGGGAAGGAAGTCGAAGCAAGGCGGCTCGATGCACTTCTGCTGCGTCTCGATGATCTCGAAGTCGATATCGCCCGGCTGGAGGGTCAGCTCGCGGAAGCAAAGAAGCATCGCCCCGAATCAGGTACTTGACGTCTCCTCCACCCGGGCGGCAAGCGCAACGCGCATGCGGTCGGGGTAATTTCCGCAGAGCCCGTCCACACCCATCCGGGTCAGTCGCTCGAGATCGCCGATTTCGTTGACGGTCCACGCGATGACTATCCCACCAGCCGTATGGACCCGGTTGACCAGCTCTCGATCGATCTGTTGCCACTCCTGCCAAAGGGCCACCGCGCCGACGGACCGCATCGCGGAGACGGGATCGTCGAGGTACGCCGAGAGCAGGATGCCCGTCCGGAGATCTGGCCGGGCCAGTCCCAGCCGCCGAACGATCCGGTGATCGAAACTGTGTACCGCATAGCGCGCCGGGCATGGCCCGCGATGGAGCACGTCGAGGAGCGATTCGTCGTGGGCCGGCGCCAGGTGCTTGACCTCGACCCATACATCCCTGTCGTACAACAGCTGCAGCACTTCCGAAAGTAGTGGAAGCGTCTCACCATTCCGCAATCGGACCTGGCGTGCTTCCGCCGTGGACATGAGCGCGATTTGCCCCGCCCCCGGCACTTCGGGGTCATGGTGGACCACGATGCCCCCGTCGCGGGTGGCGTGCGCGTCCAACTCCACGCCGTCGGCATCGAGCATCACGGCTCGACGAAAGGCGGCGCGGCTGTTCTCGTACTCGTATCCGGAAGCGCCCCGGTGGGCAATCACACTCGGTCGTGGCATGGCCGGGAAGATAGTCCGACTTAACGAACCCGTCCAACTAACGTCACCACCTTCCGGATGACCGCCCCAACGCCACAAACCCCGGCCGACCATGATCTTGTCGAAGCGTACCGGAGCGGTGATGAGCGGGCGGCCACGGAGCTCGTCCGGCGCCACGCTCCGGCGCTCGGACGGTATCTGTACGGTTCCGGGGCAATGGCTGGTGATGTGGACGACCTGGTCCAGGAGACTCTGTTCCGAGCCTTTCGCGCCCTGGGAGGATGGAGGCGTGAAGCATCCTTTCGAAGTTGGCTCTTTACCATCTCAGGCAACCTGCTGAAGGATGAGTTCAGAAAGCGGAAAGGGCGCCAGATGCTCCCGTTGGGAGATCACGAAGTCGCCGACCGGAACGACCCGGCCCGCGACTACGCCGCCAACGAAGCCGAGGAACGTGTGCGTGAGGGCATCTCCCTCCTGCCGCGCCTCCAGCGCGAAGTCTTTCTGTTGCGCGCGCAACAGGGCACGGAGTACGAGGAGATCGCGCGGGCCCTCGGTACCACCGCTGGTGCCGCGCGGGTCCATTATCACCACGCGGTGAAACGATTGAAGGAGCTGGTACGATGACGGTTTGTGAACAGCTATCCGACAGCATGCCGGACATCGCGCTCCGCCGGCGCGTGTGGAGCGCCGAGGAGGAGACTCATCTCACCGCCTGTGCCGATTGCCGCAGTGAATGGCGGCTCGTCGAAATCGCCGCCGGGCTCGGCGACTCCCTCCCGGCGTCACGTGATTGGAATGTGGTCGCGACCGGAATAGTGGGACGCGTCGCAACCGAGCGGTCTGCCGCGCGCATCCGGCGCCGGGGCTGGGCCGCGGCGGGGCTCGCCGCTGCCGCGGTGGCGATCCTGGCCGTGCGCACTGCTCGGCCTCCGCTTCAACTCCCGGTCCCGGTCCCGGTCCCGGTCGCGACTGTTCACGCACCGCCGCCTGTATCGAGCTCTACGACCCAGTCCCTGCCGCTTCCGGAGCTCGATGGATTGCCTGTGTCCCAACTCGAGTCGATTCTCGGCGTGCTCGATGCCTCACCCGATATTTCCTCGTCTCTCGATGGCCCTGCTTTCGACGACATGGACGGCGCCGAACTCGATCGTGCGCTCGCCGCGTGGGAGGGTTGATGCGTAGTCTCCTGCTTTCCTGTGCCGCGCTGACCGCGCTTCTTGCGACGCCATTGCGTGCTCAGGACACGACCACGGCGGGCCCTCGGGCTCCTGTTCTTCGCCAGCGGATCGAGGAGCGTTTCGCGACCAGAATCAAGGAGCAGCTCAAGCTCAACGACGATCAAATGGTCAGGTTGCGCGCCACCTCCACCAAGTTCGGCGACCGGCGCCGCGAGCTCGAGAAACGTCAACTGACCGTGCGGCGCGCGCTGGCCGAACAGCTCCGCCCCGGCGTCGCGGCCAACAGGGACAGTGTCGCACGGCTCACGGACGACCTGGTGAATGGCAGGGTCTCGTATGCGGAGACCTATAAGGACGAGCTCGCCGATCTCCGGACCTATCTCGATCCGGTCCAGCGTGCGCAACTCCTCGCCATTCGCGAGCGTCTTCTGCGGCGGGCAAGAGAGTTCAGGGAAGGTCGGGGCGACGCCGACGGCGGCGCGAGGGGCCGAAGGAGGCCGTTCATGGATAGGTAGGCCGAAAGGCAGTACATTTCAGCTGTCTCCCACCAGGAATCGCGATGCGCCGCAGGTGCCTGATGACGCTCGCCCTCCTCACGCTGGGGGCGGCAACTCTCCCCGCCCAGTCGCCCACCGTGTATCGGATTGCGGTGTCGGGCACCGTCGAAAATGGACTGGCCCCGTACGTCACCCGCGGCCTCCATGAGGCCAAAGCGGCGGGTGCGGCGGCCGTCTACCTCGATATCGATACTCCGGGCGGCCGCATCGACGCGGCCGAGCGGATCTCCGACGCCGTTCGGGCGTCGCCCATCCCTGTTTACGCCTTCGTGAATCCTCGCGCCTACAGTGCCGGAGCGCTCATCGCTCTCTCGGCTTCCCGCATCTACATGCGTCCGGGTGCCGTGCTGGGCGCGGCAACGCCGGTGGATGGGCAAGGCGTCAAGGCCTCGGGAAAGATCGTGTCCGCCATGCGGGCCGAGTTCCGCGCGCTCGCCGAGCAGCGCGGGCTCGATCCGCGCATCGCCGAGGCCATGGTCGACGCGGGCGCCGGGATCCCCGGCGTGGTGAAGGAGGGACAGGTGCTGACGCTGAGCACGGCGGAAGCGGTACGGGTGGGATATGCGAAGGCATCGGTGGCCGACGCGTCCGAATTCCTCAGGGAAATCGGCCTGCCCGGTGCCCACGTCGTCACAGTGGATCCCAACTGGGCCGAGGGACTGGTGCGCTTCATTACCAATCCTCTCGTTTCACCGCTCCTGCTCTCGCTCGGCCTCCTCGGTCTCGTGTTCGAGATCAAGCACGGCGCGTTCGGCCTCGGTGGGGTCCTCAGCCTCGCCTCGCTGGGACTGTTCTTCGGATCGAGTTTCCTGCTCGGACTCGCGGGGTGGGAGGAAGTGCTCCTCCTCGGACTCGGCCTGATTGCGCTTCTCGTCGAGGTGTTCATCCTGCCCGGTTTCGGGGCGGCGGGCATTCTTGCGATCGTGGCGTTCGGCGCCGCCATCGTGATGGCGATGGTGGGCGGCGCGCCCACCACGGGTGATATCGCCCAGGCGGTCGCCGTGCTCGGCGCGAGTCTGGTCATCACGGTGGCGGTGGGGTATGCCTGGCTGCGGCATCTCCCGTCGAGCGGCCGGTTCTCCGGTCTCTTCCTCCGGCATTCCGCGCCTCAGTCGGAGGGATACATCTCTGCGCTCCCGAGGGGCGATCTCGTGGGACAGGAGGGCATCGCCGTGACCGACCTGAGGCCGGCCGGCACGGCGCAGATCGGGGCGGAGCGGGTGGATGTGGTCACCGAGGGCGAATACGTGTCGCAGGGCACTCCGGTCCGGGTGACGCGCAGCGAGGGCTATCGCCACATCGTGCGCGGCATCGTGTAGGGCCTTCCTCTACTCAGGGGTTCAAATCGTGGACGATTCGATGCTCAGCCTTGGGGTGGTCGTGGCGCTGGTCTTCATCGCCATCATCATCCTCGTCGTCTTCTTTCAATTCATCCCCTTCGGCCTCTGGCTCACCGCGCTCTTTTCCGGAATTCGGATACCGTTCTACACCTTGTTCGGGATGCGCTTCCGCCGCGTCGATCCCAAGGCGATCGTGTTCCCGCTGATCAGCGCGCACAAGGCCGGCATCCAGCTCAGCCCGAACGACCTCGAGGGGCACTTCCTGGCGGGCGGCAACGTGCAGCGCGTCGTGAACGCACTCATCTCGGCGGACAAGGCCGGCATCGCCCTCACCTACAAGCAGGCCACGGCCATCGACCTCGCGGGCCGCGACGTCTTCGAGGCGGTGCAGGTGAGCGTCAATCCGAAAGTCATCACGACGCCCAAGGTCGCGGCAATGGCCAAGGATGGCATCCAGCTCCTGGCGCTCGCGCGGGTGACGGTACGTGCCAATATCAACCGGCTGGTGGGTGGGGCAGGGGAGGAAACGATCCTCGCCCGGGTGGGTGAGGGAATCGTGAGTACCATCGGATCGGCCGAGTCCCACAAGAAAGTGCTGGAGAATCCCGATCTCATTTCCAAGACGGTGCTCTCCAAGGGACTCGACGCCGGTACCGCGTTCGAGATTCTTTCGATCGACATCGCCGATGTGGACGTCGGCAAGAACATCGGCGCGGAGCTGCAGACTGACCAGGCCGAAGCGGACAAGCGCATTGCCCAGGCGAAGGCCGAGGAGCGGCGTGCCCTCGCCGTCGCAGTCGAGCAGGAGTACAAGGCGGAGGCCCAGAATCAGCGGGCCAAGGTGATCGCCGCCGAAGCGCAGATTCCGCTGGCCATCGCCGATGCATTCCGGAGCGGGAACCTCGGTGTCATGGATTATCAGCGCTATCGAAATATCCAGGCTGATACCACCATGCGGCAGGCAATTGCCGGCGGCGAGGCTGCGCCGCCCGCGGGAGGCTGACCGATGGATCCGGTCGTCGCGGTCGGCGTCGGTGTGCTCTGGCTGCTCTTCAACCTCTTCGGCAGGAAAAAGCCGTCGAGCCAGGCCAGACCGACGCAACCGCCGATCAAACCTCAGCCGGCAGCAAGGGCTCCCAGACTGCAGGGTGTCTCAGTCAGGGGCGCGCCGGAAGTCGTCGTGGATTTCGACGACGAGGCGGAGGGTATCGCCGCGCGCCGGATTGCTGCCGTGCGCGAGAATGAGCGGCCGCTCGGGGCCTCCGATCGCCTCAAATTCGACGATCGCATCCGCCGTGAGGCGGCCGACGCCACGGCGACGCCGAGAGTCGACCTCGCACAACTGCGCAACGCGATCGTCTGGCGCGAGATTCTGGGGCCGCCGGTCTCGCTGCGCCATCTCACCGATCAGTAATCAGGTCCCGAATTCCCTCTGGTAGGCACCCATCGCGTCGGAAATCGCGCTGCGGGCCGCGGCCGCGCCCTCGAACCCGCGGGTGACGGTGCGGGTGCCTTCGAGATCCTTGTAGACCTGGAAGAAGTGCTCGATCTCCTTGAGATAATGTGGCGGCACGTCGCCGAGCTCGTTGATTCCGTCGGAATACGGATCGCCGGTGGGGACCGCCAGCACCTTCTCGTCGGCGGCGCCGCGGTCGATCAGATGGAAGAGGCCGATCGGGCGCGCGTCAACCAGGCAGCCGGTGAAGACGGGGATCGTCATCAGGACGAGCACGTCCAGCGGATCGCCATCGTCGCCCAGCGTCCGGGGAAGAAAACCGTAGTCGCCGGGGTAGTGGACGGCGCTGTAGAGGACGCGGTCGAGCCGGAAAATGCCGAGTGTCTTGTCGAGCTCGTACTTGTTGCGCTCGTTGGTGGGAATCTCGATGACGGCCGTGACCAGGTCCGGTGGGTTGGGTCCGGTCGGGATGTCATGCCAGGGGTGAAGTCCGGGGGGTCGAGCGAGGGCCAAAAGAGGTCCAGGTTGAGGTCGGAGGAAGTCTATCCGCCCATGGCCGGCCTTCCAAGGTTGCGGCTCGACTTGCGTGGGGATGGGGGGCCGACGAAGTTACCGGCGCGGGGCCCGAGTGGCGGAACGGCAGACGCAGTGGACTCAAAATCCACCGGGGAGCAATCCCCGTGCGAGTTCGAATCTCGCCTCGGGCATTCCTGTTGCCTGTCGCAGCCTATCCCGGCACGCGCGCACGCCAAGCCCGTGCGCGTAGAGGAGGGCCAGTGCTTCGCGCGCAGCGAACGAGAGGTACCGCGCCGACCCCGCGGGGCGGATGCGGCCAGATGTGAAGGGGGCATGCCACCACACTCCCGAAACCAGCGGACGCCGACGGGCGGGGAGACGCCGGCCGCGCGGGCGGCGTCCTCACTGGTCACCGCGGCGACCGCTCGGCCGCCCTCGGTCACCTCGCGGACAGCTTCGAGCTTTAATTCAGGCGGGAACGCACGGCGGAACTGGGTCATGCGACACCTCCATACCCCCAATATCGGGGCGGCTGGGGTGTCCATCAAATCGAGGCAGGCTCAGTCTGAGCCGGTCGGACCATGATTCGGGCGTGACGAGTCCGCCGACCCGCTCGCTGTCTACCGAAGCATGCCCTTGCCGTTGTCATGGTGGCCTCAGCCCCGTGTCCAGTATGAAAGGCATCTGATGGGCGCCGGGATCCGCGTCCTGATGATCACGAGCGACTGGCCCTTCCCTGGTCCGGACGCGACCACCCATTTCATCAAGCGCCAGGCGGAGTTCCTGCAGGCTGCCGGGATAGGCGTCCAAGTGTTCTTCTTCGCCGGACGCAAGAACCCGCTGCGCTACCTGTTCGCCTGGGCCCGAGTGCGTCGCAGAATCAAAGGAGAGCACTTCGATCTCATCCATGCACAGTTCGGTCAGAGCGGGCTCCTGGGGATCCCGAAATGGCTGCCGCTCGTCGTGACATTTCGTGGGAGCGATCTCCTGGGCATCATCAGCGATGCGACCGGACGGCGTACGCTACCGGGCCGAGTCTCACAGTGGACCAGCCGATTTGTCGCCCGGCAGGCCGATGCCGTTATCGTCGTCGCGGAGCACATGAAGAGGTTTCTGCCACCCGGCGTGGCGGCCACGGTGCTCCCCTCCGGGCTCGACCTCGCGCTGTTTCGGCCCGTTCCTCTGGCCGAGGCTCGGCGGCGCCTCGGGCTTCCCGAGGACCGCTACCTCGTCGTATTCGCCGGTAGGCCCTCTCAGGCGCGGAAGCGCTTTGATCTGGCCAAGCGGGCGGTGGACGTGCTCCGCCGATCCCTCCCTGCCGATCTGCACGTGGTGTGGGGAGTGCCCCACGAGGAGGTGCCGCTTCACATGTCCGCTGGGGATGTCCTCCTGTTCACGTCACGGCAGGAGGGGTCGCCCAACGTGGTGAAGGAGGCCCTGGCCTGCAACCTGCCGGTCGTGTCGGTGCGTGTAGCCGACGTGCCGGAGAGGCTGCAGGGCGTTGCCGGGTGCGAGGTGTGTGACGACGAACGACCGGAGGCACTGGCGGCTGCGCTCGAGCGGATCCTCCTGCTAAGAGAGCGGAGCAACGGGCGCGAGGCGGTGCAGTCTCTCGACGAGAGCCTGCTGACCGCCAGGCTCATAGTCCAGTACCGCTCTGTTCTCCAGTCTCGCGAGAGCCGGCAGGGGCTACAGCACTAGACTGGCGTCGCCGTCGAACAGGGTAGGAGCCCAGGCGCGCACGTCTTTCAAGCTCTCCGCCAGTCCCGCATCGTTCGCGCGGTAGACGTAGATCCAGGCGGGCAGCGTACGCCGATACGGGGCGATTCGGTCGACCACTTCCCCCTTCTCCAGCCAGCGACCGAAGTATTCCAGCATGTGGACATCCTCACCTCGGCACTTTCTCAGCGCCCAATGCAGCAGAGGCGGAAGCAGATCGGGGCCGCCGTCGAGCGATTGGAAGTCCACGAGCCGCACCCGTTTCAAGCCGATGCCCTGCTTGTCGCTTCTGTCGAACACCGCGTAGGCAAGGAGGCGTGCGCCATCGGTGATGGCGGCGATCCAGAGACGGTTGGTCGAGAGCAGATATTTGTAGTGCCAGTCCAGGACTTCGCGCGTGCGGTGGGCCAGAAGCACGTGCGGATGGCGTGTCCTCAAGTCCTCCCAGAAATCGTCGAAGCGATCATCAAACGCAGCACAGGCCGTGACCTCGACGTCGTACCCGCCCCAAGCCTTCCATGAAAGGCGGTCCTTGAGGAGGACCGCCGCGGAGAGCGGATAGCTCAGTGGCTTCGCCAATGGATAGTTCTTCAGCGTCAGAAAGCTCTCGACGAAGCCCTGGTGTCGAGTAATCCAGAAGGCGGACTCGTCCCAGACGCCAACCGGCACGCGCGCACACTGGAAGGCGTCGACGCCCGGTGTGCTGGCGGCACTGACGGTAGTGCTCACGAACAGATCCACACCGC
>JBDTTA010000045.1:0-15178 GCA_039930845.1 Gemmatimonadales bacterium | reverse complement strand
CGGGACAGGATCCTAAGTCCTGCGCGTCTGCCAGTTCCGCCACGTTCGCGAGTGTACGAGCTGCTATCTGATGTCGGCCGCCGCTACCACCGTCACACTGTACGGGCCGAACGACAGGTCATGTGCCGAGGCATCGTGGCCGAAGCCGATGACCGCGGTGCCCGATTCGATCTCGGGTCCCGCCGTCAACGACTTGTGAAAGTGCTCGCCCGGCACGTCCACCGCACTGGCCATCGTCGTGGGCGCAAAAGTGATTTTCGCGAAACTCTCGTCCTCGATGCCGGTGATCTCGATGCCGTCGCTGTTGTAGAACCTGATCTCGGCGGGTACCGTGGCCCCCGCCACGAGCAGGATGTTGTCGGCGGTCGCGACGCCATCCACCTCGATGATCGCCGACGCGGGCGTGAGGGCCGTGGGCGTCGTGGTGCCGCCGTCGCTGCAGGCCACAACGGCGAGCAGCGTCGCCAGGAGCGCGGGCGCCATCATACCCCGCCTCACGACAACCGCTCCCGCACCCACACCCGGAACAGCTCCTCGCAATACGGATTGTTGGTGGAGTTCTCCGTCTTGACCCGGCTCCCGTCCTCGAGCACGGCAAAGGCGCAGAACTGGGCCACGGTCGGCTTGCCATTCGGGCCCATGCACTCCGGCACCGCGGTTTCGTTGACGCTGACCCAGACCGACCGCCCCGAGTTGCCCTCCTGCCAGGCGGCGCACCGGCCGCCGACATCCGGATCCACCTGGTGTCCGGACGGTCTTACGATGATCCGGAGAATCTGGACCGGCCCGGCCTTGGCGGCCGTACGCTTCGGCGTCTTGTCCTTCACCACGCTGTCGCGAGAAACCTTCGGCGCCGGCGACACTCCCGCCGACGGACGGACGAACTGCCACGGGGTACAGGTCTCGCGCCAGAGGCGGCTGCCGTAGACGCCGGCCACACAGGAATGCCCCATGGCGGTGGTGCCCGGCGCCGGCGCCGCGAGGCGCAAGGTGTCCGTTCGCTGCCCGCCGGAGATCAGGTCCACCAGCGGATCCATCCCCTCGACGCCCACCTCGACGCGTACCGAATCGGGCCTCCCGCCACGACCCGGATCGGCGAACTGCCACGCCACGATGACGTCGAGCGAGTCGCCGGCGGTGGAAACGTCGGACCGAACGTGCGAGGCCAGTCCCATCTGCGGCTGGACGCTCGCGGCCATGCGGCCCCGGAAATACCAGATGGCTCCGCCGATCGCCGCGACGCACAGCACGAATACCACGATGCGTCCCCAGGGCCTCGGCTCCCGGATGACGACTTCTTCGGGCTCCCATTCCGACACGGCTACCGCCCGAGTCCGAGGACGTTCACGCCTTGCTCGAACACGACGTCCACCGGAATGCCCCGGCTGCCGAGATGTTCGAGGTCGCCCTTGAGCATCGGCGAAAGCTGGCTGCGCGTTTCCATGAAGCGCTTGACCCCGTCATGATCGCCGTCCCCCTGAAACCTGAGGATTTGCGCGGCCAGTGAATCCACCGCGATCCTCATCTTCGGAGCGTCCACCGTGTAGCGGCCCGACGCAGAGTCCCGGGTGAACGCGCCATGCTCCTCGAAGAACGAGAGCTGCGCCGCGTTGGCCCGTCCGTGCGCGTCTCCCGCGCCGAATCGGATGGACCGGAGGATGCCCGCCAGGAAGGTGACGTAATGGTCATCGACGGTCGTTCCCTTCAAGTCCCCGCTCTCGAGCAGACGGGTAATCATGTACAGTCCGAGGATATCGGCCTTGCCCTCCTCGAGTGCGCTATGCTGCTCCTTCAGCGCCGACCGTACCGTGCCCTTGCCGTTGATGGTGTTCTTGATGCCGAGTCCGTGCGCGACCTCATGAAACATCACGTTGGCGAAGAAGGCGTCGAACTTGATGTGGTCCTGCTGCGCCGGGGAGATGAGCTCCCTGGCAATCGGGACCAGGATCTGGTCGAACTTGGCGCGCATGACGTTCTTGAGCTGCAGGCGGCGAGTACCCTTCTCGAGCTGCACCTTCTCGTCGTTCGGAAGATTGATGGCGATCGTCTTGGCGCCGGCGTTGGCCTCTCCCGCATAGTACACCGCATAGTACGCGTTGAGATCGGCATCGGTGCCCGGACGCTCACGCTTGTACTTCTCCGGCACCGGCAGCCCGTGCTGCAACGACGGCAGCAGGCGTGCATAGCGGGCGAGCCTGGCGCTCCATTCCTTGTCCTTGATCAGCACGTACGACTCCGCCGCGGCCTTGTACCCGAAGAGACGGTCGGCATAGGTCTCGATCGGACCGATGACGATGTCCACCGTGTTGTTTTTCATGTCGAGCCAGGCAATGTCGCTGGCCTGGTAGTCGTCCGTCTCGAGCGCGCGCGCGCGGAGCTCCAGAAATCGCCGAAGCCCGGGGTCTTCGGCATCGGCGGCAGCCTCGCGCAGCTTGTCCGCCGCGAGCTTGACCTGGTCGGCATAGGCCTCGTGGTACGGTACCGCGATCAGCTTGCCAGCGGAATCCCGGCGTACCACCGTGTAGAGACCCCGAAGCGCGGCGCCGTCGTGGCCACGGGCGGCGCCCTTCTCGAACTCTTCCTTCGTCATGTCGTGGGGATAGAACTCGACCCCCGGCGGCCGGGGCCCCGCGCCGAGGACGAACGGCTTGTTGTCGGCGAGGCGGTCCCACGGACCGGCGTTGATGATCACGAGCCGGCGCAGGGCGGAGTCGGACAGGGCGCCGAGGAGGGAGTCGCGCGCCGGATAGTATTGCCGCCAGAAAATCGTATCCATGGCCGCGGCCGCGGCGATCAGTTTGGGGAGCATGGATCGCTCGCGGGCTGTCAGCCCGCTGAGGTCGGCGGTGAGTTTGACCGGGGTGTACTGGGCGAGTTGGGCGGCGAGCGCCGCCTGTGCTGCCGAGGAGTCGTTCATCGCCGTCGCCTGCGACTTCCGATCTCCCTGGCAACCGATGAGCGCCAGTCCGGCTCCCGCAGCCAGCATCACCTGGGTCCAACGCCACATGACCACTCTCCAGTGCTGTGAGTTTGTAGCGGTTCCAATATACAAGCAGGGGTCGGCGTTGGCCGACCCCTGCTTGTTCGATGAAACCACGGCGTACCGGGCGGTTACTGCTCGTTACCCAGCTTCACCCGTTCGACCCGGCGGCCCTGTGTGCGCGGATTGTAGATGCGCAGCGTGACGATGTTTCCGACCCGTTCGTTCGCGAGCGCCTTCCGAAGCTCCGCCTCGGTACGAACCGTCTTTCCCTCCACCGACATGATGATGTCGGGGCCGCCGCGCTGCGGATCGTCAACCAGCACTTCCCACGCCGGGCCGCCGGGCGTGACATCGGTGACGATCAGCCCCTGCACATCCGGCGAGACCTGGAGCTGCCTTCTCGCCTCGGCCGACAGCGGCTCGACGCTGATGCCCAGCTTGCCCATTGCCGATCCGGCGGCGCCGGCGGTCTGGCTGGAGTCGCCCTCGTCGCTTGCCGCGACCTGGGGCGTGTCGTTGAGCGGCTGGAGCTTGACGTTGAAGGTCTTGTGAACGCCACCCTTCCGCGCCACTTCGACCTTCACGATGTCGCCCGGTTTCCGGAAGCCGATGACCTGCTGAAGCTGGCCCACGTATTCGACGGGCTTTCCGTCGACGGCGACGATGATGTCGCCGGCCTCGATGCCGGCCGCCTTGGCCGGCGAGTCATCCGTGGGAATGTCCTTGACGACCACGCCGCGGATTTCGGGAAGCCCGACGTACGCCGCGTCGTTGAGCGAGACGTTGTCGATCTGGACGCCGAGCGCGGCGCGATGCACGACGCCGGTCTCGATGAGCTGCGTCATCACGGTGCGCACGAGATTGATCGGAATCGCGAACCCGTAGCCGGAATAGAAGCCGGTTTCACTCGCGATGGCGGAGTTGATACCGATGACCTCGCCACGGACACTGACCAGCGGTCCGCCGGAGTTGCCCGGGTTGATCGCGGCATCGGTTTGAATGAAGTCCTGGATGCTGCCCTGTCCGCGCCCGGGCAGGCCGTTGAGCGCGCGACCCTTGGCGCTCACGATGCCGGAGGTGACGGTAAAGGTGAGGCCCTCGCCGAGTGGATTGCCGATGGCGAGGACCCATTCGCCGACACGGGCGTCGTCGCTGTTGCCGAGCGCGACGGGCGGCAGATTCTTGGCGTCGATCTTCACGACGGCGACGTCAGTGTTGGGATCGGTGCCCACCACCTTGGCCTTGAATTCGCGGCGGTCGAGCAGCCGCACGGTGACCTGTTCGGCCCCCTCGACGACGTGATTGTTGGTGAGGATGTATCCGTCGGCGGAAACGATGAAGCCGGAGCCGCTGCCCTGCTCGATTTCAGGCTGCTGCCGGAACCTGGGGAAGAATCGCTCCATGCCTGGCGGAATCTTCTGTTGCGTGGTGTGCTCGGTGCGCTGGGAGCGGATGTACACGACGCTCGGCTTGACGTGTTCGGCCACGGCGGCGAACGCCTCGCTCAGCTCCTGGAGCGGCTTGGCCGCCGGAATCGAAGGCGCGGGCACCGGGGCGATGGCCGAGGCGGCCCGGCCCTGCTCCTGCGCCGATGTGCGGTTGGGCAGGTCGAGCAGGCCGGCAAAGAGGAGCCCAAGCGCGAAGGCCAACGCCACCAGGCCACCGAACTTGAGCCAATTCAACGAGCGAGCGGACATCGAGCGATCCTATCGGAAAAAGGCGGCACATCCAGGCCTATAGCTACTAATAGTACCTAGATGTGCCGCCATATGTTTCGGTTGCGGGGCTATTTCTTGTCGTCCACGATTTCGTAGTCGGCCTCGACCACATCCTCCTGGCCTGGAGCGGCTTGTCCCTCGGGACCCGGTCCCGGCTGTCCCTCGGACTGGCCTGGCTGCCCGCTCTGCGCCTGATGGAGTGCGGCGCCCGCGGCACCGTACGCCGCGTTCAATTCATCGAGTGCCGTGCGAATGCCCGCGCCTTCTCCCGTCCGAAGCGCCTGCTTGGCCGCTTCGAGCCCCGCATCGAGCCGGGACTTGGCATCGGCGGGCAGGCGATCCACCCAGTCCTTGCTGTCCTTCTCGACGCGGTACACCAGGCTGTCGAGCTGGTTGCGCGACTCGATCTGGTCGCGGCGTTCCTTGTCTTCCTGCGAGTGCTGTTCGGCCGACTTGACCATCTTGTCAATCTCGGAATCGGTGAGTCCGCTCGAGGCCTCGATCCGGATTTTCTGTTCCTTGCCGGTGGCCTTGTCCTTGGCCGACACGTGCAGGATGCCGTTGGCATCGATGTCGAAGGTGACCTCGACCTGAGGCACGCCGCGGGGTGCCGGCGGAATGCCGGTGAGCTGGAACTTGCCGATCGTGCGGTTGTCCGTCGCCATCTGCCGCTCGCCCTGCAGCACGTGGATCTCGACCGTCGTCTGGTTGTCCTCAGCCGTCGAGAACACCTCCGACTTCTTCGTCGGAATGGTGGTGTTCCGGCCGATGAGAACGGTGCTCACGCCGCCGAGGGTCTCGATGCCGAGCGAGAGCGGGGTGACGTCGAGCAGCAGCACGTCCTTGACCTCGCCGCCGAGCACGCCGCCCTGAATCGCGGCGCCGATGGCCACGACCTCGTCCGGGTTGACGCCCTTGTGCGGCTCCTTCCCGAAGAACTCCTTGACGATTTCCTGAACCTTGGGCATGCGCGTCTGGCCACCTACCAGGATGACTTCATCGATCTGTTTGGGATCGAGGCCGGCATCCTTGAGCGCTTGTTTCATGGGCGGAATGGTCCGCTGGACCAGGTCGTCCACGAGCTGCTCGAACTTGGCCCGAGTCAGCGCGATGTTCAGGTGCTTGGGTCCGCTCTGGTCGGCCGTGATGAACGGCAGGTTGATGTCGGTCTGATTGGTGCTCGACAGCTCCATCTTGGCCTTCTCGGCGGCTTCCTTGAGTCGCTGAAGGGCCATCGGGTCCTTGGAGAGGTCGATGCCCTGGTCCTTCTTGAACTCGGTCACGAGCCAGTCGATCAGGCGCTGGTCGAAGTCGTCGCCGCCGAGATGGGTGTCGCCGTTGGTGCTCTTCACCTCGAAGACGCCTTCGGCGAGCTCGAGCACGGAGATGTCGTACGTGCCGCCGCCGAGGTCGAAGACCGCGATCTTCTCTTCCTTCTTCTTGTCGAGCCCGTAGGCGAGCGCCGCCGCCGTGGGCTCGTTGATGATGCGGAGCACTTCGAGGCCGGCGATCTTGCCCGCGTCCTTGGTGGCCTGGCGCTGGGCGTCATTGAAGTACGCGGGAACGGTGATGACCGCGCGATCGACGGTGGTGCCGAGATAGTCTTCGGCGGTCTGCTTCATCTTCTGCAGGATCATCGCGGAGATCTCGGGTGGCGGATACACCTTGCCGGCGATTTCCACCGCTGCCATCCCGTTGGGACCGGAGACGACCTTATAGGGGACGCGCTTGGCCTCTTCCTTCACCTCTTCGAGGCGGCGGCCCATGAAGCGCTTGATTGAAAAGAGAGTCTGTTTGGGATTGGTGACGGCCTGGCGCTTGGCCACCTGGCCCACCAGCCGCTCTCCGTCCTTGGTGAATGCGACGACCGACGGGGTGGTGCGGCCGCCCTCCGCGTTGGGGATGACGACGGGATCGCCGCCCTCCATGACCGACACGACCGAGTTGGTCGTCCCCAGGTCGATTCCGATGATCTTGGAAGCCATGTCTGCTCCAGTGGGTGAACGTCTATGCGCCGAAGTCCTTGTCTTTTCAGACACTTCGGGGATCGCTGGCACCTTTTGCAAGTGTCGTACCCAGAATGCCTGTCAAAGTGGCAGTGCCGGCTGGTGGCCCGCGACGCTGCCTACCATATATTGTGGAGATGTTCCCTTACCGCGACGACAATCCCACGCTCGCCACGCCCATCGTCACCATCGTACTCATAACACTCAACGTCGTCGCCTGGATCCTGGTGCAGGGTGCGGGCTCCGAGCCCGGGCTCTCCCGCTCGGTGTGCGAGCTGGGCCTGATTCCCGGCGAGCTGCTGGGCCGCGTCGCGGAGGGGACGACGTTACGGCTGAGCCCGGTCTCCACCTGCCTACTCGGAATCGAACGCAACTGGTATACGCCGATCACGTCGATGTTCATGCATGGCGGCTGGCTCCACCTGCTCGGCAACATGTGGTTTCTCTGGCTGTTCGGCAACAACATCGAGGATTCGATGGGGCGGGTACCATATCTCATTTTCTACCTGCTCTGTGGTCTCGCCGCCGCCGCCACCCAGACATTCATCAGCCCCTCCAGCATCATCCCGATGGTCGGGGCCTCGGGCGCCATCAGCGGGGTCATGGGCGCCTACGTGATTCTCTATCCGCGCGTGCGGGTCCACATGGTCGTCATTCTCGTCGTCTTCATCACGCGGATCGCGGTGCCCGCCTATCTCATGCTCGGCTATTGGTTCCTGTTGCAGCTGCTCGGTGGAAGCGTGGCGACGGCCGAGGGAGGCGTGGCCTTCTGGGCGCACGTGGGGGGCTTCCTGGCGGGGGCGGTGCTCATCTCCATCTTCAAGGATGACGCGCTGGTGGCTCAGCATCGCGCTATGGCGGGAATGATCGGTGGCCCGGCTTATCAGGGAAGGCGCTGAGTTTATGTTCCGGCACCATGGCTGACACTCCTCAGCACGGCATCGTCTCGCCTTCGTCGCCCGCACCACTGGATGTTCCTGTGGCACCCCGGAACCCCGGCATGCCCCTGGAGCTCGACTGGATCGAGGAAGTCCGGGTCAATCGGAGCGCCGTGGAGCGCCGTACCGCCACTCTCCGGACCCGGCGCACGGTCAAGAAGCAATGGCAGGCGGCATGGCTGCTCCGCGCCGTCACCCTCATGGATCTCACCACGCTGTCGGGCGACGATACGCCGGGCCGGGTGCGCCGGCTGTGCGCCAAGGCGCGCCGGCCGGTGCGCGACGACCTCCTCGAGGCGATGGGGGCAAGCCAGCTCCCCATTCGTGTCGCCGCGGTGTGCGTGTACCACACATTCGTCGCCACCGCGCTGGAGGCACTCGATGGCTCGGGAATACCGGTCGCCGCGGTATCCACCGGATTTCCGGCCGGGCTCTCGGCGTTCGAGCAGCGCATCGCCGAGATTCGCGCGTCGGTGGCGGCGGGCGCGGACGAGATCGACGTCGTCATCACCCGGTCTCACGTGCTCACGGAGAACTGGCGCGCACTCTACGACGAGGTGCGCACCATGCGCGAGGCCTGCGGCGACGCCCACATCAAGACGATTCTCGCCGCGGGTGAGCTCGGCACGCTGCGCAACGTGGGCCGCGCGAGCCTGGTCTGCATGATGGCCGGCGCCGACTTCATCAAGACCTCGACCGGCAAGGAGAGCGTCAACGCCACCCTGCCGATCGGACTGGTCATGGCGCGCGCCATCCGCGAATACCGGGAGCGTACCGGCCAACTGGTCGGGCTCAAGGCGGCGGGAGGGATTCGCGCATCCAGAGACGCACTCGACTGGCTGGCGCTGGTCAAGGACGAGCTGGGCGATCGCTGGCTCCGTCCCGATCTCTACCGATTCGGTGCGAGCGGCCTGTTGACCGACATCGAGCGCCAACTCGAGCACTTCGTGACCGGTCGCTACTCAGCGACCCACCGGCATCCGGCAACGTGACTCTGTCCTCAACGCTCGAGGCCCCATGACATCCATTCCCGACATCTTCGGGACGATGGCCTATGGTCCCGCTCCCGAAGGCGTGGCGCCGGCGCACGCGTGGCTGGACGAGCACGATCGCCGCTTCGGGTTGTTCATCGGCGGGGCGTGGATGCCGACCGATGGGGAGGTCTTCGAGACGCTCAACCCCGCGACGGGCAAGCCGCTCGCCCGGCTCGCGCAGGGCACCGCGGCTGACGTCGATCGCGCGGTGCGGGCGGCACGCGCCGCGCAGCCGGCGTGGTGGGCGCTCGGCGGGCATGGACGGGCGCGCTACCTGTACGCCATTGCCCGGCAGATCCAGAAGCACAGCCGGCTATTTGCGGTGCTCGAATCGCTCGACAACGGCAAGCCGATTCGCGAGTCGCGCGACATCGATATCCCCCTCGTCGCCCGCCACTTCTATTATCACGCCGGCTGGGCGCAGCTCATGGAGCACGAGCTGCCCGGCCGCGAGCCGGTCGGGGTGATCGGCCAGATCATTCCCTGGAACTTTCCGCTGCTGATGCTGGCCTGGAAAATCGCCCCCGCGCTGGCGATGGGAAACACGGTCGTGCTCAAGCCCGCCGAGTTCACGTCGCTTACCGCGCTGCGATTTGCCGAGCTGTGCGCCGAAGCGGGTTTGCCGCCAGGCGTGGTGAACATCATCACGGGCGATGGCCGGACGGGCGAGGCGCTCGTCGTGCATCCGGACGTCGACAAGATCGCCTTCACCGGCTCGACCGACGTGGGCCGGCTCATTCGCGCTGCCACCGCGGGAAGCGGCAAGAAGCTTTCGCTCGAGCTCGGCGGGAAGTCGCCGTTCATCGTCTTTCCCGACGCCGACCTGGACAGCGTCGTCGAAGGGGTGGTAGACGCCATCTGGTTCAACCAGGGGCAGGTGTGTTGCGCCGGCTCGCGCATCCTGGCCCAGGAGGGAGTGGCGGAGCGATTGGTCGCGAAGCTCAAGGCGAGAATGGAGACGCTCCGGATCGGCGATCCGCTCGACAAGGCGGTGGACATGGGCGCGATCATCGCCCCCGTCCAGCTCGAAAAAATCCAGGGCCTGGTCCGCCGGGGAGAAGAGGAGGGAGCCAGGCTGTGGCAGCCATCGTGGAGCTGCCCGGTGGAGGGATGGTTCTATCCGCCGACGCTCTTCACCGATGTCTCCCCCGCGGCAACGATCGCGCAGGTCGAGATCTTCGGACCCGTGGTGGTGCTCATGACCTTCCGGACGCCGGTGGAAGCGGTGGAGCTGGCCAATAACACCCGATACGGCCTCGCGGCGAGCCTCTGGACCGAGAACATCAACCTCGCGCTCGACATCGCCCCGCAGCTCCAGGCCGGGACGGTCTGGATCAATTGCACCAACGTCTTCGACGCGGCGAGTGGCTTCGGCGGGTATCGCGAGAGCGGCTTCGGCCGGGAGGGCGGACGCGAAGGGCTTCGGGAGTATGTGAAGTGGGCTGACGGTAAGGCGGTAAGGCGGAATGGCGGTAAGGATAAGCGGCATGGCGGCAGGAAGGTCGCTTCCTCGACTCATACCGCCCTACCGTCATACCGCCCTACCGGCCTTCCCGCCATCGACCGCACCCCGAAGCTCTATATCGGCGGCAAGCAGGCACGGCCCGACTCCGGATACAGTCTCCCCGTGCTCGACCATGCCGGACGCGTGATCGGCGAAGTCGGACACGGCAACCGGAAGGACGTCCGCAATGCCGTCGAGGCCGCGCACAAGGCCGCCGGGTGGGCACGGGCCACCGCGCACAACCGCGCGCAGGTGCTCTACTACATCGCGGAAAACCTCGCCGCGCGCGGGGACGAGTTTCGCCGTCGGCTCGCCGAGCTCGGCGGCAGCGCCGAGCAGGCCGATCGCGAGGTCGTGCTCACGATCGATCGCATCTACACGTACGCCGCGTGGGCCGACAAATATGACGGCGCGGTTCATCACACGCCGTACCGGAACGTGACGCTTGCGATGCCGGAGCCGATCGGTGTCGTGGGTGTGGTTTGCCCCGACGAATGGCCGCTCCTGGGATTTGTCTCCACGGTGCTGCCCGCCATCGCCATGGGCAACACCGTCGTCGTGGTGCCGTCGCCCAGGTCGCCGCTCGCCGCCACCGACTTCTATCAGGTGCTCGATACCTCCGACGTGCCGGGCGGTGTGCTCAATATCGTCACCGGGGTGCGGAATGAACTCGCTCCGGTGCTTGCCGCGCACGACGATGTCGACGGACTCTGGTATTTCGGGAGCGCGGAAGGGTCCGCCGAAGTCGAGCGATTGTCCGCCGGCAACATGAAGCGAACCTGGGTCGATCTCGGTCGCGGCCGTGATTGGTCGGACGCTCGGGAAGGTGCGGGCGAGGAATTTCTCGAGGAGGCGACCCAGGTGAAGAACATCTGGGTGCCGTACGGGGAGTGAGCCCTTCTAGGCCGGTTCCGCGCTGACCACGACATCCCGCTTCAACAACTTCGCCAGCACGCCCGCCTTCCGGGTCGCGCCCCAGCACTCCAGGGAGAGATCGGCCCGGGCCAGACGCGGCACGATCCGGATCGCTAGCTCGTGCTTCGTGAGCTCGGTGGTCAGACTCTCTACCGCGGCGGTGTGCCCGCGATCGAGCCCATCGGCCACACGCAACAATCCACTCAGCCGCCGAACGATTGCCTGGTCTTCAAGGGGCAACACGGCGAATTCCTGATGCTTGATTCGCGGGCCCGTCTTGCGGTGATACCGGCTCACCAGCGCCACGATGGCGCGCTCCCGTGCCGGCAGCCCGATCCGTTCCGCATGAGTGAGCAGCTCGAAGCTGTGCTTGTGGTGCTTCCGGTAGCTCACGAGCTGGCCGACGTCGTGCAGTAATCCGGCCGCCTCGAGCAGGAGGCGCTCCTCGGGGCCGCAACCGAGCTTCTCGCCGAGCTGGTCGAAGAGCTGAAGCGCGAGGGTGCGCACCTGCTCGACGTGCTTGCGGTCCGACTGGCAGCGCTCGGCGAACTCGCGGAAGAGCCGTAGCGGATCGGGCGTGGTCGTCTCTTTTGCCCCCGCCATTTCCAGCAGCAGTCCCTCGCGCAATCCGAACGCACTGACGGTGATGCTCCGCGCGCGCACGCGGTCGAGCAGCTCGGCGGTGACCGCGAGCCCGGCGAGGATGATGTCGGCCCGCTCCGGATTGAGACCCGGTACCTGCCGGCGCTCCTCGATGGAGCGGCTTGCCAGATAGTCGATGAGCTGCTCGACCTCGGCGGCGGTGACAGCGAGACCATGGACCGAGTCGCCGGGTGGAAGTCCGCGTCGCGCCTGCACCATGCGACCGAGGCTCGTGAAGGTGCCGCCACTGCCGATGATCGTCGCCGCGGCCCATTCGCGGCCGGAGACGCGACGCTTGAGCTGCCTGGCGACGTATTCGCGCAGCCCCACGACCTCTTTCCGCGCGGAGCGCTTGCCGGGAAGGTGCAGCTCGGTGAGGCGGACGGCACCCAACGGCAGCGAGTCGGTCAGCTCGACGAGACCATCCACCGCACCGATCAGTTCGAGGCTTCCGCCGCCGATGTCGGCGACGAGCGCCCGCTCCCCGGCAAGCCGGAAATGGTGCGCGACCGAGCGATAGGAGAGCGCCGCCTCGGTTTCCGGGTCGATGATGCGGAGGGGGATGTCGAGCTCCCTCCGGACCCGGCGGACGAACAACTTTCCATTGTCGGCCTCGCGGACGGCGGCGGTGGCCACCGCCGCGATCCGGCGGACGCCCCGGCGCTGGCAGACCTCACGCATGCGCGCCAGCGTCTGCATGGCGCGCTCGATCGCCTCCGCGCCGAGTGAGCCGGTGGAGGCGAGGCCGGCCGCGAGGCGCGGCTGGTCTTTCAACTCGTCTATAATGGAAAGGCCGGAGGCGGGGTCGTACTCGGCGACGAGCAGGCGAACGGAGTTGGATCCGACGTCGATGGCGGCAATGCGCTCACGGGTGCCGGGAGCGGATGCAGGCGAGGACGCGGGTGCGCGGGTTGGCCTGGCGCTCACGTCCCGGACGCGGCTGGGAACCCGCCGGTCGTCCGGGCCTCACCCCGGTCCTCGGCGTGGTGCTTGATCGACTTGCCTTCGACGAGGAAGACCACGTCTTCTCCGATGTTGGTGGCCAGATCGGCGACCCGCTCCAGATTGCGGCTGACGAGAAAGAGCTCCATGCCGGCCCCGATCATGTGCGGATCTTCCATCATATGCGTCAGCAGGATACGGAACACCGAGCTGTGCAGCGCATCGACTTTGTCGTCACGGAGACAGACGTCGCGGCCCGCTGCCGCATCCCCGCGAATGAAGGCTTCGAGCGCGTCGGACAGCATGTCGCGTGCCAGCCGGGCCATTTCGACGATCTCGGGCTCCGGTGTGATGGGCCGCGCCTGGATCAGCCGCTCCGCCGATTGCGCGATGTTGACGGCGTGATCGCCCACCCGCTCGAGGTCGTTGGCGATCTTGAGCGCGGAGGTGAGCATGCGGAGGTCGCGGGCCATCGGCTGCTGGAGCGCGAGGAGGTTGATGCACTGCTCCTCGATTTCCACTTCCATGCTGTCGATGACGCGGTCGCCCACAATGACGCGCCCGGCCTTTTCGCCGTCGCGCTCCAGCAGCGCTTCCACCGCCAGGCCCAGGGCCGCCTCCGCCTCACCGGACATCGTGAGCAGGCGAACCTTCACGTGGCTCAACTCGTCGTGGAAGTGACGATGGACGTCGATGCTCATCCGAATCTCCCCGTAATATATGCTTCCGTGCGCTCGTGGGCGGGAGTCGTGAAAATCCGCTCCGTCTCGTCAAACTCGATGAGCTCTCCGCGATCGAAGAATCCGGTAAAATCGGACACGCGCGCCGCCTGCTGCATGTTGTGCGTGACGATCACGATCGTGTAATGCTGCTTCAGCGCGACGATCAGCTCTTCGACCTTCTGCGTCGCGATCGGGTCGAGCGCGGAGCAGGGCTCATCCATCAGGAGCACCTCGGGCTGGTTGCCGAGTGCCCGCGCGATGCAGAGGCGTTGCTGCTGGCCGCCGGAGAGCCCGGTGCCCGGCTCTTCGAGCCGGTCCTTGACCTCGTCCCAGAGGGCGGCCTGGCGCAGGCAGCGCTCGACGAGATCGGGAAGATCGCGACGGGTGACGAGGCGGTTGAGCGCCGGACCGTACGCGACATTGTCGAAGACCGACCGGGGAAACGGGTTGGGGCGCTGGAAGACCATCCCCACCCGCTGGCGCAGCGCGACGAGGTCGGTGCCGTTGGAGAAGACGGAGCTTCCCTCGACGAGGATGTCGCCTCCGTGGCGCGTGTCGGGAATCAGGTCGTTCAGCCGGTTGACCGATCGCAGGAAGGTGGACTTGCCGCACCCCGACGGGCCGATGATCGCGGTCACCGCCTTCCGTTCGATGGAAAAGTTCAGCTGGCGCAGCACCTGGCGGGTGCCGTACGAGAAGCTGAAGTCCCTGACGTCCACGGCCGGCGATCCGCGGCGCGCGCCCGACTGCGCCGGCGGTCGCGGTGTGAGCGTGGCACGAGGGGTGGGAATGAACCCCGGCTGCACGCGTGCGGCGGTCATCCGAATCTCCCCGTGATGTAGGCCTCGGTCTGCTCATTCCGTGGCGCGGTGAAGATCTGGCGGGTCGAACCGGTCTCGACCATCGTCCCCAGATAGAAGAACGTGGTCGTGTCAGACACCCGCGCGGCCTGCTGCATGTTGTGGGTCACGATGATGATGGTGAACTGTCGCTTGAGCTCGAACAGCAGTTCCTCGATGCGCTGGGTGCCCTGGGGGTCGAGCGACGCGGTGGGCTCGTCGAGCAGAATCACCTCGGGCGAGGGGGCGATGGTGCGCGCCAGGCACAGGCGCTGCTGCTGTCCCCCCGAGAGACTCATCGCGCTCGTGTCCAGTCGGTCCTTCACCTCGTCCCACAATGCCGCCTGTCTCAGCGACCGCTCGACGATACCATCGAGATCGGCCCGAGGCATCCTTCCCTGCACCCGCACGCCGGCGGCGACATTCTCGTAGATGGACATCGTCGGAAACGGCGTCGGCCGCTGGAAGACCATGCCGATGCGGCGGCGGAGCTGCATCGCGTTGACCCGCGGCGCATAGATGTCCTCGCCGTCGAGCATCACCCGGCCGGTGATCCAACCGAGCTCGGAGAGCTCGTGCATCCGATTGATCGTCCGGAGGAAGGTGGACTTGCCGCAGCCGGACGGTCCGATCAGCGCGTGGATCGTCCCCCGTTCGAACGCGAGCGACACACCCTTGACCGCGGTGAACTTGCCGTACATTGCCGTGAGCTTGTCGGTTTCGACTTGCGCGCGCACGCGTCCCGGCTCGGCGGCGGGCGCGCCGGGCCGCGTGGAGCCCTTCGCGGATTTCACCGCGGGCTCACCCATTGAAATCGAACCGCCGCCGAATGGCGAGTCGCGCGCCGACGCTGAGGACCAGCACGACCAGGATGAGCACGAGCGCCGCGGCCCACGCGTTCCGATGCCATTCCTCGTACGGGCCGGTCGCGTAGG
>JBDTTA010000044.1:0-15290 GCA_039930845.1 Gemmatimonadales bacterium | reverse complement strand
CCCAGTCGCAGGCTGAGGTACGAGAGCATTCCGGTCACGAGGATGGCGCCGAACACCGCGACGCGGTGCAGCCAGACATCGGCCTCTCCGTTGAGCACCATGACGGTGGAGATCGCCCCGGGGCCCGCGAGGATCGGAATGGCCAGCGGGGTGAGGGCGACATCGTCCTTCTCCTCTCCTTCCCGTACCTCGGTGCGTCCTTCCTGCGTGCTCCGCTCACCCCTCAACATGTCGAATGCCACGAGGCCCAGAATGAGCCCCCCGGCCACCCGGAACGCCGGAAGCGTGATGCCGAGCGCCTGAAAGAGATATCGGCCGACGGCGGCGAAGGCGATGAGAATGATGGTCATGGCCACGCAGGCGCGGAGCGCCGTGCGCCGGCGCTCCGTGGCGCTCTCGTTGCGCGTGATGACCAGATACGTCGGGATCGCCGCGATGGGATCGACGATGAACAAGACCGACGCAAGAGTGATCAGGGCGAATTGCATGTGTGCCTAAATCGACTCCCTTACGGAAAGATGCCCAGTTGCGCGTAGCTCAAGGCCACCTTGTCGATCGCGACGATCATGGCTGCCGTGCGGAGATTCATGTTGTTTCCCCACTGCTTCCATGTTTCGCGGATCGGATGGTAGGCACTGATCATGGTCTCTTCGAGCCCGGAATTGACCAGGTCCTCCTCGTCCGCGCCGTGGGTGACCCGCTCGACCTCTTCGTTGGTGAACTGCCGCCCCGTCATGGCTTCGACCGCCTTGAGCAGCCGGCCATAGGCTCCCTGCTCGAATCGCTTCTGCATTCTGCCGAAGCGCACGTGGCCCAGGTTCTTTACCCACTCGAAATACGAGACGGTGACGCCGCCGGCATTGATATAGGCGTCGGGCACGACCACGATCCCGCGCCGGTCGAGTATCTCGTCCGCCTCGGAGGTGGTCGGCCCGTTCGCCGCCTCCACCACCATTTTCGCCTTGACGCGGGGCGCATTCTCCTCGGTAAGCTGCCGCTCGAGCGCGGCGGGAATGAGGATCTCGCACTCCAGCTCGAGCGCATCTTCCCGCCGGGCCAGGTTGGTCGCACCGGGGAAGTCGAGGATGCTTCGGCGTTCCCGGCGGTGGGCCATCACCTTTTCGACGTCGAGGCCTTTCGGGTTGGCGATCGCGCCCTCCGACTCGGCGAGCCCGACGATCACCGCCCCGCCCTGCTCGAAGAATTTCGCGGCGGAGTAGCCGACGTTGCCGAGCCCCTGGATCACGATACGCTTGCCCGCGAGGCCGGTGGACATGCCCAGCCCCTTCATCTCCTCCGCGATGCCGCAGATCTCGCGCACGCCGTAGAACACCCCGCGGCCGGTGGCCTCGGACCGTCCGCGAATGCCGCCGGCACTGATCGGCTTTCCCGTGACGCAGCCGAGCGCGTCCACCTCGCCGGAGCGAAGCTGGGAGTACGTGTCGGCGATCCAGGCCATCTCGCGCTGGCCGGTGCCGACATCGGGCGCCGGGACATCGAGCCCGGGGCCGATGAAGTTCTTCCGCACCAGCTCGAAGGCGTAGCGCCGCGTCAGCCGCTCCAGCTCATCGGGCGAGTATTTCTTCGGATTGAGCCGGATGCCTCCCTTTGCCCCGCCGAAGGGGACGTCAACCAGGGCGCACTTGTACGTCATGAGCGCGGCCAGCGCCTGCACTTCCTCGTCGTCCACCGTCTCCGCGTACCGGATACCCCCCTTGCAGGGGAGCTTGTGGTGGCTGTGCTGGGCCCGCCAGGCGTGAATCACCTCGATCCTGCCGTCGTCCCGCTTGATGGGAAAACTGGTATAGAAAAGGTTCTTGCACGCCTTGATGTTGGCCAGCAGGGCCGGATCGTGCGGGGTGAATGCGGCGGCGTGATCGAAGCTCCTGTTCACCTGATCGAGAAAGCTGGCGCCCAGAGACATCGGGACTCTCCTGTTACGGCAGGGGAAAGTATCGGCGCCGGTCTACCGCACGACCGACACTTCGATATGCGAAGGCAGCGTTGGCGTGTGCCAGATGCGATGCGTCTGGGCCCGGAAATCGGACGCCTTCGCCTTGAAGATGTTGGGGACCCACGTTTGGGGGTTGCGGTCGTACACCGGGAACCAGGTGCTCTGGATCTGCACCATGATCCGGTGTCCCTTTTTGAAGGTGTACGCCTGCTGATGCAGGTCCACGGTAAAGTCGAGGGGGGTCCGCGGTTTGAGCGGCTCCGGCGCCGAAAAGCTCTTCCGATAGCGCCCGCGCATGATCTCGTGCGCCACCATGAGCTCGTATCCACCCAGCTGCCAGTTATCGGGCACGCTGTCGGGAAGGACGTCGATCAGCTTCACCACCCAGTCGGCGTCGCTGCCGGTCGTGGAGGCGACGATCTTCGCGGTCACGTCGCCGGCGATGAATACGTCTTCGGTGAGCGGCTCCGAGGTCCACGTCGCCACGTCGGGCCGGCCGTCCACGAACCGCTGATCTTCGGTTTCCCAGTTGCGCCAGCGCGAGCCCCGCGAATCGTAGGTCTGTTCGATCGGCCTCGTCCGGTACGGCACCGGGTGCGCGGGGTCGGAAACGTACTCGTCGAACTTCGCTTCCGCCGCCGTGGGCCGGTCGAATGAAAGCCTGCCCCCGCTGTGCAGGAAGAGGCTTCGGGGCGCGCTCCCGTCGACCGCCGGCCATTTGTCGAACGAGCGCCACTCCTTCGCGCCCGCATCGTAGAGATACGCCTCCGGCTCCGCGAGCGTTCCCGTTCCCTTGAGCCAATAGGCAAACCAGGGCGCCTCCACGTGCTGGAGATAGCCGTCGGCGGTGCCGGGGTCGACCACCGGAATCCTGCGTACCTCGCGGCGCCAACCGCCGTGATTCCACGGTCCCATCACCAGAAAATTCCGGCCGGCGGTATCTCCCCGTTCGAGCGCGCGGTAAGTCGCCAAGGGCCCGTAGCGGTCTTCCTGGTCCCACCATCCGCCCACCACGAGCGTCGGTACCGCGGGAGACGACAGGCGACGTTCCACCGCGCGCGCCTTCCAGTGGGCATCATAGGCCGGGTGGGCAACGAACGCCTCCCACGTCGGGACTTTTCCGTGAAAGTACTTCGCATCCACATTCGAGAGCGGCCCGAGCCTGCGGTACCAGTCGTAGGTGTCCCACGTGCCGATCGGAAGCTCCTGCGACATGTCCGAGCTCAGCTCGAGGCTTCCGGTGTATTCGAAGCCGTACGAGAGGCGAAACGCGCCCTGGTGAAAGAAGTCGTCGCCCATCCAGGTGTCGGTCATCGGCGCCTGCGGGGAGACCGCCTTCACGGCGGGATGCGGGTTGATCCCCGCCATCGTCGCCAGGAAACCGGGATACGACACCCCCAGCACCCCCACTCGGCCGTTGCTGTTCGGGATGTTGTGGATCAGCCAGTCCACGGTGTCGTAGGCGTCGGTGCTCTCGTCCACGCCGGCACTGTCGGCGGGCTCATGCAGCGGCCGGTTCATGATGAACTGCCCTTCGCTGCCGAAGCGTCCGCGGATGTCCTGATAGACGAAGATGTATCCATCGTTGGCGAGAAATCGATAGTCATTGCCGACCGCCGTGTCGCCGGCGATCCCGTACGGCGTGCGCGTGAGCAGGATGGGGAGTGAGTCGTGCGCGCCGTTGGGCGTACAGATACTCGTGTTGAGCTTCACTCCATCGTGCATGGGCACCATGAGAAAGTGGCAGGCGTATGGGAGCGGGGGCGGCGACTGGGCCATGGCGGACGAGACGAGGAGTGATGAAGCGACGATGACGGCGAGTGCAGGCGGACGAGAGATGCGCACCATGATCTCCTGAAAAACCGGAAAGGAACCTCTAGTTGGCTTGTGACGAGTGGGGCTGCCGCCGCGCATCGAAATGATAATCCCGCTGACCGAGCTCACCCCAACCCCAGCTCCCCTGCCGTCGTCAGCGCCACCACCCTGCGTCCCCCCCGCTCCAGCACCCCCCTGCCCCCCTCCTCCCGGTCCACCACCGCCAGGACGCCCAGCACGATGCCCCCCGCGGAGACCACGGCCGCGATGGCCTGCTCGGCGCTCCCGCCCGTCGTGATGACGTCCTCCACGACCACCACCTCGTCCCCTGCCCTGAAGTTCCCCTCGATCTGTCGGCCCATGCCGTGCGACTTGGCATCCTTCCGCACGCTGAATGCATCCACCTGCTCCCCGGTCCCGGCGCTCGCCGCAGCGACGCCGTACGCCACCGGGTCCGCTCCCATCGTGAGCCCCCCGACGGCGCGCGGTCGCCATCCCGCGGCGCGGATCGCCTGCAGCGCGAGCCGTCCGATGAGCACCATGCCTTCGGCACTCATCGTCGTGAGCCGGCAGTCTATGTAGTAGGAGGAGCGCTGCCCTGAGGACAACACGAAATCGCCACGCCGGATGGACCGCTCGAGCAACAGGCGCTTGAGGGCGTCGGCGTCGCTCACTTCCGGAACAACGAGGAGAGAAAGCCGCCCTTCTTGCTGCCCTCCGACCGGACGGCCGTGCAGAACTCCGTGGCGAATTCGTCCACCGTTCTGGAACGCTTGGAGAGATCGCGCTCCAGCCCGTGCATCACGGCGGCTTCGATGGCCGGGCTGAACCGGAGTCCCTTGACCGCCTGGTTGAGTGACACCGGAGCCTGGCTTAGTAGTTGCTGAAACAACTCCCTAGGGCTCTTCCCCACGAACGGAAGCTCCTGGGTCAGCAAATAGTACGTGATCGTCGCCAGGCTGTAGACGTCGGCCTGCTCGTTGACCAGCTCGCCGCTCAACGTCTCCGGGGCCACGTACTGCAGCGTCCCGACGAAGAAGCCGGCCCGCGTGAGCCGCTCCTCGGGATTGAGCTCCGAGTCCCGGGCGATGCCGAAGTCGAGCAGCTTGGCGGTCTGGGTGGCGGGGTCGTACATGATGTTGGCGGGCTTGAGATCGCGGTGGATGATGCCCGCCTTGTGCGCGGCGCCCAGCGCGCCGCCAAGCTGCTCGATGATCGTCGCGACCAGCGCCGGGGCCAGCTTGCCGGAGCGCTGGACGAACTCCGCCAGCGGCTCGCCCTGGGCCCACTCGAGCGCCAGGTAGTGCAATCCGTCCGCGGCGCCATAGTCGTAGGTATCGACGATGTACGGGTGGTGCACCCGCGAGCCGTACTCCGCCTCGCGCAGAAAGCGCTTCACGGCGATCGGGTCCTGCGCCAGGCGCTGGCGCAGGATCTTTACCGCCGCGGTGCCGCGTTCGGGGTGGTCGGCGCAATACACCGTCGCCGTGCCTCCCTCGCCGATGTACTTCGCGAGGTGGTAGCCCGCCACCGTCCGGCCGACCAGATTGTCTGCGTTCATGGATCGCCAAGGTACTGCTTGACGCCTCTCGCTCGCAACCGCTAACCTTACGCCGGCCTGCAATTCTGCGGGCCATGCCGGCTCAGCCGGGAAGGCATCGATGCGTCGCCTCTTCCTCCTGTCCTTCCTTCTCGGCGCCGTTTCCGCATGCGGCAGCTGGAAGCGCGTCGGCACCGCGTCGCAGCCGGCGCCCTCCGAGACGCTCACCCGCATCTTCAACTCCACCGCGTTCTATCAGCAGCTCGGGCGCCTCGCCGCCGGCGATCCGCTGCCGTTCGTCGGCACCGTGGCTTTCGCCGCAGGCCCGGCCGACTCGGTCATCGCCGTCGTGGGACTCTCGCTCGAGAACCGCGCCCTCGCGTTCCAGCGCGAAGGCAATGTCTTCGTCGCGCGCTACCGGGTCACGCTCGCCCTCAAGCGCGAAGGCGCACCGTCGGTCGATCTCTCCCGTGAGGAGATCGTCCGTGTTCCCACGTTCCAGGAAACGCTGCGAAGTGACGAAAGCATCCTCTTTCAGCAGGTGCTCCGGATTCTCCCCGGTACCTACAAGGTCAACGTGACGGTGCGCGACGTGGGCTCGACGTCGGAGAGCCACGCCACCGCCGACTATACGGCACCGGCGTTCGGCAAGGGGAGCCATACCGCGCCGATTCTCGCGTATCAGGCGACGGGGCGGGGAAGTCTGACCGATCCGCTCTCGCTCGTGCTCAACCCGCGCGGCGCGGTGGGCTACGGGAGCGACACGCTCCTCGCGTACATCGAAGGGTACGACTTCGCCGGGCCGACCACCGTGCCATTCGAGGTGCTTGACGAGCAGGAGCACTCCATCTACAGCGACTCGCTGCGGTTCCGCGGTGGCCGCGCCGTCGAGAGCCAGGTGGTCCGGCTCTCGCCCGACAGCGTGGCCCTCGGCGAGCTCAAGCTGGTCGTGGGCGATAGCGCCGATCAGAAGTCCATCTCGGCACTCGTCTCGTTCACTCAGGCGTGGGTCGTGACGAATTTCGACGAGATGCTCGACCTGCTTCGATATTTCGGCCACGATCAGAAGATCAGCGCCATGAAGAAGGCGCCCGAGTCGGAGCGCGCGCGGCTCTGGCGGGAGTTCTACGCGGAGACCGATCCCAATCCGGTCACGCCGGAGAACGAGGCGCTCAATCAGTATTTCAGCCGGGTCAATGCCGCCAATCAGCGATTCACCGACGAGGGCATACCCGGCTGGCGCACCGATCGCGGCGAGGTGTACATCAACCTCGGCCCCCCCGACGAGAACGTCGAGAGCACGCCGGGGACGGGGAATCGCATCGTGCGCTGGACCTATATCGATATTCGCCTCAATCTCTTCTTCCAGGACGAGACCGGCTTCGGCCGGATCCGGCTCACGCCGAGCTCCCGGGCGGAATACGAGCGGATTCTGGTGCGGCTGCGGAGACAGGAGGGGTAGGGCGGGGAAGGGGGACGGGGTCCCTCTTCCCCGGTTCCCGTTCCCCGCTTTCCTTTCCCCCATGCCAGAATCTCCTGCCCGGGTCTTCCTGCTCGACGGCTACGCCCTCATCTATCGCGCCTTCTTCGCGATGATATCCCGACCGCTTCGCACCACCAGGGGCGAGAACACCTCGGCGGCCTGGGGCGTCGTCAACTTCCTCCTTCGCCTCCGTGAAAAGTACGGGCCCGAGCACGTCGTCTGGATCAACGATGCGGGCACCTCCTTCCGCGAAGAGCGCTATCCCGAGTACAAGTCCACCCGCGAGAAGCTCGACGACGAGCTGCAGGCCGACTTCGACCGCGCGGTCGAGCGGATCGGCGAGCTCCTGACCGCATTCCGGATTCCGCTGGTGGCGGTGCAGGGCTACGAGGCCGACGACGTCATCGCCACGCTGGCCACGCAGGCGGCGGAGCGCGGTCTCCAGGCGGTCATCGTCTCCGGCGACAAGGATTTCTACCAGCTCATCGGACCGCGTATTGCCCTCCTCAACCCCGGGCGTGGCGGTCCCGCCGGTGTCGAGGAGACCTGGGTGGACGAGTCCAACGCCTCCGAGCGACTCGGCGTCGCCCCGTCGCAGGTCGTGGATTACCTGGCGCTCGTGGGCGACAGCAGCGACAACGTGCCGGGGGTCAAGGGCGTCGGCGAAAAAGGAGCGCAGAAGCTCCTCGCGGAGTATGGAAACCTCGAGACGATCCTCACCCGTGCGGGCGAGGTGACCGCCAAACGCACCCGCGAGGCGCTCCTGGCCGGCGTCGAGAGCGCGATGCTCTCGAAGGAGCTGGTGACGATCAAGCGCGACGTGCCCGTCGGACTCGATCTCGATGCGATGAAGGTGGGCGAGCCGGACTTCGACGCACTCCGCCGGATCCTGGCCGAGCTCGAGTTTTACTCGTTGGCGAGGAGGTTCGAGGGGCAGAACGCCGCACCCGATTCAGCCGCCGCCGTGCCGCCCGCCGAAACGCCTGCGACATTGGACCTGCGACCTGCGACCCCCGTCACCATCCTCCATGACCCCGCCGATCTGCCCGCCGTCATCGCCCGGCTCCGCGCCGCGCCGATCATCGCCATCGACACCGAGACGTCCTCGATCGAGCCGCATGACGCCGATCTCATCGGCCTCTCGCTCGCCGCCAGCCCGACCGAAGTCTGGTACGTCCCGTTCTCGCACCGCCACCGCACCGCGGGCGAGCTTGGTCTTTCCGGGAACGGCGGCCCCCCACCCGAGGTGACGAACTTTCCGGCCATCACGACGCCGGCCGCGGAGCCGCTGCGCGCGCTCCTCGAAGATCCGGCCGTGCCGAAGGCGGGGCACAACATCAAGTACGACTGGCAGGTGCTGCGTGGGGCAGGGGTGGAGCTGCGCGGCGTGGCCTACGACTCGATGCTCGCGAGCTTCGTCCTCGACCCCGGACGCCGGTCGCACGCCATCGACACCCTCTGTCTCGAGCATCTCGGACGCTCGATGCGCACCTATCAGGACCTGACGGGGCGCGGCAAGTCGCAGATCCCCTTCGCCGAGGTGGACCTCAGTGCGGCGTCGGCGTATTGTGGCGATGACAGCGGGACCGTCCTCGCCCTCCGCGATTTCTTCGCCTCCTCCCTCGAGGGAATGCAGCTCGAGCCGCTCCTGCGCGACATCGAAATGCCACTCGTCGAAGTCCTGGTGGACATGGAGTGGGACGGCATGGCCATCGACCAGGAGGTCTTCGCGCGCCTGGGCGGTGAGCTTGGCAGCGACATGCGCCGGCTGGAGAGCGAGATCGCCGCGGTGGCGGGCGAGGCGCTCAACCTCAATTCGCCCCGGCAGCTTGCCACCGTGCTCTTCGAGCGGCAGCAGTTGCCGGTGCTCAAGCGGACCAAGACCGGCCCTTCCACCGACGCCGATGTCCTCGAGCAGCTTGCCGTCCTGGGACACGACCTGCCGCGGCTGATCCTGGACTATCGGGAGCTCCAGAAGCTCAAGAGCACGTACGTGGACACACTGCCCGCGCGGGTGAACCGGAAGACCGGCCGGATCCACACCAGCTTCAACCAGTCCGGCGCGGCCACGGGACGACTCAGCTCCTCCGAGCCCAATCTCCAGAACATCCCGATCCGGACGCCGCGTGGCGAGGAAATCCGCCGCGGCTTCGTGCCCCGTGCGGGGTGCCTGTTCCTGGTGGCGGACTACTCGCAGATCGAGCTCCGGCTCATGGCGCACCTCTCCGGCGATCCCTCCTTCATCGAGGCCTTCCGTCAGGGCGGCGATATCCACCGGCAGACGGCGGCGCTCATCTTCAACGTGCCCGTCGAGGCGGTGACGCCGGAAATGCGGGGCCGTGCCAAGACGATCAACTTCGCCACGATCTACGGCCAGGGCCCGTTTGCGCTGAGCCGCCAGCTCGGCATTTCGCAGGACGAGGCGAAGGCGTTCATCTCCGGGTATTTCGAGCGCTTTGCCGGCGTGCGCGCCTTTCTCGACGCACAGATCGAACTGGCGCGGAGCCAGGGTTACGTGGAAACGATCTTCAGGCGCCGCCGATACATTCCGGAAGTCAAGGATCGCAATTTCAACGTGCGCGCGTCCGGTGAGCGGAATGCGCAGAATTCCCCGCTCCAGGGCTCTGCCGCCGACCTGATCAAGCTCGCGATGGTCCGCATCCACCGGGCGCTCCGCGACGGTGGGCTGGGCAGTCGAATGCTGCTCCAGGTGCACGATGAGCTGGTGTTCGAGGTGCCCGAGGCCGAGGTCGAAACCATGAGCGTGCTCGTCCGTACCCACATGGAGCAGGCCGCGGAGCTTCGGGTGCCGTTGGTGGTGGATATCGGGGTGGGGAACAACTGGCTGGACGCCAAGCGATAGGCAACGATGACGGATCGGTTTCTCTGCAGTGACCCCGAGGCGGGTGACCTGAGCTTCGCCGACGTCGAGTCGATTCTCGATGCTCTCGAGGCGGCGCTCGTTTCCGCCGACACTCCCCTCTTCGATGGCGTGCGCCAGAGCTGGCAGCCGGTCGGCGCGCATCCCGAGGTGAGAAGCGCCTGGGTGGCCAGGGAGCGCTTTCGTCCCCCCGGCGGCACCGGTCTCATGCTCCCGCAACTGCCGGCATTGGTGGCGATGGAGGAAGAGGACGACATCGCCGTGCGTCGGGCGGCATACGCCCGGATGCGCCGGGAACCGGGTCCGGAGCCCATCGCATCGCGTCCCCGGGGCGAGCGGAAGGTCGCCGCGGCGGCGGTGCTCTGCGCGGCGCTGTTGCTCGCGCTGGTCGGGTGGGTGGTGGTGACGTTTGCCATGCGACTGGGACAGGTCGCGGGGGTGATGGTGCGCGTGGGGAAGTAGAGCCGGCCGACTCCTTAGGCGTTCTTGTTCCCCGTTCCCCGTTCCCTGTTCCCCGTTCCTCTCACCCCCGGCCACCAGTTCCACCGCCCCATCGCCTGCATGAACGCCGGGACCAGCACCATCCTGATCACCGTCGCATCCAGCAGCACCGCCACCGCCAGGCCGAAGCCGAGCAGCTGCATGGCCAGGACCCGCGCAAAGGCGAAGATGCCGAAGACCAGGATCATGATGAGCGCCGCCGACGTAATGACCGACGCGGTGGCGCTCAGCCCCTCCATCGTGGCCTGGGTATTTCTCCCCGTGCGATCGAACGCCTCCTTGATCCGGCTCAGCAGAAAGACCTCGTAGTCCATGCTCAACCCGAACACCACGGCGAACACCAGTACCGGCACCGCCACGAAAATCGCCGACGTGGGCCCGTCGAGCCCGAAGAGCTGATCGCCCACGCCGTGCTGGAAGACCAGCACGATGAGTCCGAACGTTGCTCCCACCGACAAGGTGTTCATGATGATCGCCTTGATCGGCACGAGCACCGACTTGAAGGCGATGGCGAGCATCACGCCGGTCGCGGCGAGGATGAGCACCACGAGCAGCGGAAAGCGGGCGAGCAGGTCGTCCTGGAAATCGAGTGCGGCCGCGGAGTAGCCGCCGACCGTCACCGTCATCCCCTTGGTGCCGCGGAGCTGGGCCCGCGCCAGCGTTCGAGCGCGGATGACGACGTCGGTGGCGGTGGTGAGCGAGGTGGTGTCGGAGAGGATCACGTCCATCAGCGTGAGCCGCCGGTCGGTACTGAGATAGGCGTCGAGGAAATCGCCGTACGTCTCGTGCGCGGCCGGGAGGTCGCTGTAGAGCACCGAGTAGCCGAGGAGCGACCCGTGCGCCTCGAGATCGACCAGGCTTCGAACCTCGCGCACCCGCGGATCGGCGCGGAGGGAATCGCTGAAGGTCATGAGCCCGCGGAGCGATGCCGCGTCGACCGCGCTCCTTCCTGCCGGGAGCTGCACCAGCACGCGCACCGGCTGAATGAAACCCGCCACCCCCATGCGCGAGAGGGCATCGAGGCCTTCGCCGGCCTCGGTGCCGCTGGGCCACCAGTGGCGGGAGGGGAGGCCGATCTTGATCGAGAAGAGCGGGAGCGTGAGCACCGCGATGACGGCGCCCCCATAGATCAGTGCGCGCGCCGGGTGCCGGCTCAGCGTGCGGGCCCATTTTTCCCAGATCCTGGGCGAGTGATACCAGGCCAGCCGGCGCGCGAGCCATTTGGGACGGTCGATGTCGCGCCCGATGATCGCCAGCAGGGCGGGGAGGAGGGTGATCGAGAGCAGCACGGCCACCGCCACGACGATGAGCCCGCCCAGGCCCACGCTCCGCGTTTCGATCAGGGGCGTCAGCAGCAGCGCGCCGAAGCCGACGATGACCGTCAGGCCCGACGTGATCACCGCGCGGCCCGCCGTCCGGAGCGTACTCATCGCGGCTTCGCGCCGGCGGAGGCCGCGCGCCGTCTCCTCGCGGAACCGGGTGACGATGAGGAGCGAGTAATCGATCCCGACGCCCAGTCCGATCATCGTGGTCATGTTGAGCACGAAGACCGACATCGGTGTGAACCGCGCGATGACGCCGATGAGGGCGAGCGAGATCGCGATGGCGAGGACGCCCACGATGAGCGGGAGGAACGCGGCGACCAGTGCACCGAAGGCGAGGATGAGAATGACGAGGGTGAGCGGGAGGAGTTTTTTCTCCCCCTGGGCGCTGTCTCTGGCGACGACGGTCCGCACGTCGAGGTCGAGCGGCGCCCGCCCCGTCACTCTCGCCTCGAACCCCGCCGCCTGCGGCAGACCCGCGAGGGTCCGTTGCACCAGTTGTCGCACCGGTACCACAAGCGCCCCGGCGCTATCACCCCTAGTCGCTTCCAGCGCAACGAGAAAGAAGGTGGCACGTCTATCGCGACTCAGGAACGTGGTATCGCCGGTGCCCGGCCACGACACCAGCCCCCGCACATACCGCTGGCGGCCCAGCACGGCCAGCAGCGTGTCGAGTGCCAGCCGCGGGCCCGGCTCTTCGAACGACGCTTTGCTCTCGAGGGTAACCGCGAAAAATTCGCCGATGGGGCGGCTGAAGCGGGCAGTGAGGAGATCTTCGGTGCGGGAGGCCTCGGTTTCCCGGGCGCTTCCGCCACGAATATTGAGCAGCGCCGGGGTCGCGGGCGCCCGAACTGCGGCCACCGCACCGATCACCGCCCACACGACAACGACGACCCATCGCCAGCGCACCAGCGCCCGGGCGAATCGATCCATCAGCTTCAGCGGCTCCTCCGTCTTCGGCGCCGCCGCGGTCCGGTTCCCGGTCGAAGGCGCAGGTGGCCACATTCTAGATGGGCATGCCATCCGGCGCCAGCCGGGGTTCTGGCGGGTCAGCGCTTCCGAGGTCCATATTCAGATATGCTGCGACGCTACGTTCTTCCCTTCGTGACCCTGGGCCTGCTGGTCGTCGTGATCGGCGACCGCATCGCCTTTGCGCACCGTCGTGTGCCGCCACTGGAGACGGCCAACGCGACGATATCCGCCACCCATTCGCTCGATGTCGACGATGCCCCGGCCACCCCGCCGCGGCCGGCGGTCGATCGCGTGGCGCGCATGGTCACCCGCGAGCGTCTCAGCCGGGAGAGCCGGTCCACCTATCTCGACTCGCTCATGCTCAGCACCGACTCGGTGGTCCGCCGCTGGCCCGACCGCTGGGGGGCGCCGATCACGGTCGCGATCATCGAGGGCGGCGCGTCCGGATACGCTCCCCGGATGAAGGAGTTCGTCGACGAGTCGCTGGAGCGATGGGAGTCGCTTGGTATCGGCGTGCGGTTCGACGTCGTGCGCGACACCAGCGATGCGGACGTCATCGTGCGCTGGATCGATCGCTTCGACTTCGACCGCGCCGGCCAGACCGATCTGACATGGGACCAGGCGGGTCACGTTCGCCGTGCGATCATCTCGCTGGCGCTCCGGACCAGCACCGGCATTCCCTTTCCCGACAACGCCCTGCTCGCCGTCGCCGTCCACGAGGCCGGCCACGCGCTCGGACTTCCCCATTCGTCCGACCCGAACGACGTGATGTACCCCGCGACGCGCACCAGCATTCTCAGCGAACGTGACCGGAGAACCGCCTCCGTGCTCTACCGCCTGCCCCCGGGGCCGGTGCGCGACGTACTCGCGGACGGCAGGTAGGCCGCGATTCCGTCGTTGCTCCGGCGACCCTGGTCTCTGGTCGCGATGGCCATGATGACCGCCGCTCCCGCAGCCTCGCAGTCGGTCGCCCAGGTGGATGATGCCGTCCGGGCGGGCATCGATCGCGGCATCTACCCGGGCGCCGTGGTCATCATCGGCCGGCGCGATTCCCTGCTCTACGCCAGAGGCTACGGCCACTTCACCTGGGCCCGCTCCTCTCCGGTGCCCGCGCCCGACTCCACGCTCTGGGACCTCGCCTCGATCACCAAGATCGTCGCCACGATGAGCTCGGCGATGCGGCTCTCCGATCAGGGAAAGCTCGACCTCGATGCGCCCGTGGAACGCTATCTCCCGCGATTCTCCGGCGGCCTCAAGAAGGCCGTGACGGTGCGGATGCTGCTCGACCATACGAGCGGTCTGAAGAGCTACATCCCGCTCTACCAGCGAGCGCGTGGCAAGGCGAGGGCGGTCGACATTCTCTATGCCCAGCCGCTGCTCCGCATCCCGGGCGATTCCGCGGTGTACAGCGATCTCAATGCAATGCTGCTCGCCCTCGTCGTGGAAAAAGTGGCCGGCACCTCGATCGATCACGTCGCGCAACGGGAAATTTTCGAGCCCCTGGGCATGCACGAGACGATGTTCAGGCCGGCGAAGAAGCTCAGGACGCGCATCGTGCCGACCGGGATCTGGCGGGGACATCCGGTGGCCGGAGAAGTCAACGACCAGAACGCCGTCGTCTTCGGTGGTGTGGCCGGCCACGCCGGACTCTTCTCCACCGGCGCGGACCTCGCGCGGTACGCGCAAACCTGGCTGCGCGGGGGCGTGGCCCCGGACGGAAACCGGTGGGTCAACCTCGGAACGATGACTCGATTCCTCGCCCGCGGCGCCAACTCCGGCTCGCGCCTCCTCGGCTGGGACACGCGCGAGCGCATGCTCGGCGAGGTCAGCGTCTTCGGTGACCTGACCAGCGACGCCACCTACGGTCACACCGGCTTCACCGGGACCCTCCTCTGGGTGGACCCTGCCCGGGATCTCTTTCTCATCTTCCTGACCAACCGCACCTTCGATCCTCATGTGTCGGATCCAGGCAAGGCGCTGAAGGGAGTTCGGGCGGCCGTCTCGGACGCGGCGGTGCGGCTCGTGCCTCATGGCTGCGGCCAGGTGCTGGCCTCGCAGTGCTGAGGGATTACCTTTCGTGATATGACGACGGAAGTGCAGACCCCGACCCCCACCGCCACACCCTCCCCGGACCTCGTCCGAAAGGCGCTCCGCGCGGTCAAGGATCCCGAGCTCAATCTCAACATCATCGACATCGGCCTGGTCTACGACGTCGAGGTCTCGGAAGCCGGGCAGGTGCTCGTCCGGATGACGCTGACCTCCCCGGGCTGTCCCGCCGGCACGGAAATCATCGACGACGTGAAGCGGGTGGTGGCCGATCTGGACGGAGTCGCCGGCGTTGAGGTGGAGCTGGTGTGGGACCCCTATTGGACACCCGAGAGGATGGATCCGCGGGTGAGGGCGTTCCTCGGCTTCTAGCTCCGCAGACCCCCAATTCATAGCGTGCGCCACGCCATTCTTGACAGGGCCACGTCGACGCCCTAATATGTGACCGAAAGGTCACATGAAACCACCACCCGAAGACGGCGTCTTTCGCGCCCTCGCCGACCCCAGCAGGCGCCGGATGCTCGATGTCCTCAAGGAGAGTCCGGGGCTCGCCGTCGGCGAGCTGGCTGATCGGTTCAAGTTCAGCCGATTCGCCGTCATGAAGCACCTGAAGATCCTGGAAGAAGTGGGGCTGGTGGTGCCGCGGCGCGAGGGGAAAATCAAGCGCCTGTATCTCAATGCGGTGCCGGTTCAGATGATCTACGACCGATGGATCTCACAGTTCAGCGCAGTCTGGGCTTCGCGATTGACGACGCTCAAGTACAACCTGGAGGGGG
>JBDTTA010000043.1:0-15536 GCA_039930845.1 Gemmatimonadales bacterium | reverse complement strand
GCGCGCGACGTCACGACTCCGATCTTCGCCTACGGGACGCCGAGGCTGGTGAGGCTGGGAATCGAGTTCATTTTCTAGAGCGCGGCGAGCGCGCTACTCCGCCTCGACCACCTGCTTGAAGCGCCGCAGGTCATCCGCGACCTGCCGCGACGGATCTACGCCGAGCAGCTTGGCCACCGCTTCGCCCAGCCTGCCGGCGGGAGCGCGGTAGCGCAACACCACGCGAACGTCGGTCCGTCCGTCGCCGGTCGGGACGAACCGCACCGACCCCGCCTGATCCACCTCGGCGCCTGGCAACGAGCGCCAGGCAATGAGCTCGTCCTCGATCTCATTGTGGATGGTGGCATCCCACTCGACCCGTGCGCCGGCCGGCCCCTTGGCCACCCAGTGCGAGCGATCTTCGTCGAGAATGGTGACCGATTCCAGATTGTCCATGAATCGCGGAAGATTGGTGAAGTCGCGCCAGAAGCGGAACAGCACCTCCGGAGAGCGGTCGACGACGATCGTCCGATCGACCCTCGTCCCGGTCCCCGCATCCAGGCTGGCCACCGGGCTCGATCGCTGGCGATTGCGGGCACTATTTCTGCCGAGCACGCGATTGAGCGAGCTTTTGCCCGTCACCGCACGGGTGATGAGCGCGCCGCCAACCGGCCAGAGCAGGCGACGCCAGCGCTTCCGGCGCAGGCCTGCCACGAGGAACGTTGCCCCGGCGATCGCCGAGACCCAGCGTTCAGTGTGGCCGACGTTGACCTCCTCGGCCGTTTGCGAGCCCGCGGGGGTGTGGCGCCGGTCATCAAGTGAGAAGTCGATACCTGCCGAAGTCATCGTGTGTACCTCGAGCTTGTTTTGGGGGACGATCTCAACATCGTCGCCCTCCGGCGATGTCGGTGCGGTGATCTCGGTCACACCTGTCCATGACTCTTCCAGTGTGACAGTAGCACAGCGAACCGGTGCGCGCCGTGTCGGCCACCACATCGACGCCTCTCACCGGTCGCCTTACCTTGCAGATGCCGCACTCGATCTTCATCGTCCTCGTCGCAAACCGGCTCCGGGTGAAGGCCGGAGGAGTCTGACATGCATCGAATGATTCTATGCCTGGCCGGCGCATCGCTCGCCTGCGGCGGCACGACCGCCCGCTCCGTCAGCACGGCCGCTCCCTCAACGGCGTCCGGCCCGTCGCGCGTCGCAGTCGCGACGCTGGTGGATTCGGCCGGCAGCCAGATCGGCGTCGCCACGCTGACCGACAGTGCCGGCGCTTCAAGCCTGAGCGTGAGCGCATCCGGTCTGGCCCCGGGTCTCCACGGAATGCATGTCCATTCCCAGGGCGCATGTACGCCGCCCGGATTCGAGTCCGCCGGGCCCCACTTCAATCCCGACGGGAAGCAACACGGTACGCGGAACCCGGCGGGTCCTCACGCAGGCGATCTCCCGAACCTCATGGCAGGCCCCGACGGATCGGCCGACACGACCATGGCGGTCTCGACAGGCCTCACCAGCGGACCGCATTCCGTGCTCCAACCGGGCGGGACGGCGCTCGTCATTCATGCCGGACCCGATGACGCAATGACCGATCCCAGCGGAAATTCCGGCTCCAGGATTGCCTGCGGCGTCTTCCGGGCGCCCTGACAGCGCCACATGACCCTCCTTCGCCTCACCGACCGCGGACTCTACTGCGCGGCCGGGGATTTCTACATCGACCCCTGGGCCGCCGTAGACCGTGCAGTCGTGACGCACGCGCACGGCGATCACGTCACGTGGGGCTGTAATGCCTACCTGACGTCCACCGAGGGATTCGGCGTGCTCGGCACCCGCCTCGAGCATGAGGCGAGTGTCCAGGGCGTGACCTACGGCGAAGCATTGAATCTGGGCGGGGTCCACGTTTCACTTCACCCCGCGGGGCACATCCTCGGCTCCTCCCAGGTGCGGGTGGAGGACGCCGGTGAAGTCTGGGTGGTTTCGGGAGACTACAAGACCGAGCCCGACCCGACGTGCACGCCGTTCGAGCCCGTGCCCTGCCACACCTTCATCACCGAGTCCACCTTCGGCCTGCCGATCTATCACTGGCCCTCCGGGCCGGCGGTCTTCGACGATATCCACGCCTGGTGGCGGGCGAATCAGGTGGCCGGCAAGGCAACGCTGCTCCTCGGCTATGCGTTGGGAAAGGCGCAGCGTCTGCTCGCAGGCCTCGATCCGTCCGTGGGGCCGATCCTGACGCACGGCTCGGTCGAGCGAATGACCGAGGTCTATCGCGCCGCGGGCGTCGCGCTCCCGCCGACTCGTCATGTGGGCTCCATCGAGGACCGCGCCGACCGGCTCGGCGCACTCGTGCTCGCGCCACCGTCGGCGGACGCAACGACGTGGGTCCGGCGGCTCGGGGCCTTCTCCGCGGGTTTCGCTTCGGGATGGATGGCGGTGCGTGGAGCGAGGCGGCGGCGGTCCATCGATCGCGGGTTCGTCGTTTCCGACCACGTCGACTGGCCGGCGCTGCTCGGCGCCATTCGCGAGACCGGCGCCGAGAGGGTGTGGGTGACCCACGGCTACTCGGCCGTCGTCGCGCGCTGGCTCCGCGAGCAGGGCCTCGACGCCGTTGCCATCCAGACGCGCTTCGAGGGTGAGCGCGACGAGCCGGCGACCGGGGACCCATGAGGTCGTTCGCGCGACTCTACGCCGCACTCGACGAGACGACGGCGACCGGCGAAAAGATCGACGCGCTCGCGGAGTACTTCCGCCATGCACCGCCGCGCGATGCCGTCTGGGCGGTTCATTTTCTGGGCGGCCAGCGTCCAAAGCGATTGGTGGGCGCCGCCAGGCTCCGCCTGTGGGCGGCGGCGGAGGCCGGAATACCAGACTGGCTCTTCGATGAGAGCTATCAGGCGGTGGGTGACCTGGCGGAAACGATCACCCTGCTCCTCCCCGATACCGGCGTCTCGAGTGACCTCTCGCTCGCGACGTGGGTCGAGGAGCGGCTGCTCCCCCTGCGCGGGCAGGACGAGGAAGTTCAGCGTCGCGAGATGGTGCGCGCCTGGCGAGAGCTCGGCCGCCAGGAACGATACGTCTGGAACAAGCTCATCACCGGCAGCTTCCGCGTAGGCGCATCCGCGCGGATGGTCGAGCGCGCACTCGCGCGGGTCAGCGGTCTATCGGAAGCAGTCATCGCGCACCGGCTGATGGGCGCGTGGGACCCCACGCCCGAATTTTTTGCCCGGCTCCTCGCTCCAGACGATCAAGACACCGACACGAGCCGCCCCTATCCATTCTTCCTGGCCTACGCACTCGACCGGGAGCCGGACGCGTTGGGCGACGTGGCTGAGTGGAGCGCGGAATGGAAGTGGGACGGGATCCGCGCGCAGCTCATCCGTCGAAGCGGCCGGACCTTCATCTGGTCACGGGGTGAGGAGTTGATGAACGGCCGCTTCCCCGAGCTCGAAGAAGTCGCCGCGCTGCTTCCGGAGGGTACCGTCCTCGACGGAGAGCTGCTTCCGTGGATCGGCGCGTCGCCGTTGCCCTTCGCCCAGCTCCAGCGCCGTATCGGCCGGAAGACGATAGGGAAGAAGCTTCTCGCCGAGGTGCCGGTGGTCATCGTCGCGTACGATCTGCCGGAGCAGGGCGGAGTGGACGTGCGTCAGTTACCCCTCGATGAGCGCCAGGCGCGCCTCGCTGTCCTGCTCCAGGGAACAGCGTCGGCCGGACGGCTCCGGTTCTCGGCACGTGTGGAGGCGGCGAGCTGGGACGACCTCCGCCTCGCCCGGTCGCACGCGCGGGAGATGGGCGCGGAGGGGTTGATGCTCAAGCGCCGCTCGAGCCCCTACGGCGTCGGCCGGCGGCGGGGCGACTGGTGGAAGTGGAAGGTCATGCCGCTCAGCGTGGATGCGGTGCTGATGTACGCCCAGCCGGGCAGCGGGCGGCGAGCCGGTCTGTTCACCGACTACACATTCGGGGTGTGGGAGGGCGGCAAGCTCGTGTCATTCGCAAAGGCGTATTCCGGACTTACCGGCGACGAAATCCGTCGAGTGGACGCCTTCGTCCGGCGCAACACCCTGGAAAAATTCGGGCCCGTGCGCACCGTCAAGCCGGAGCTCGTCTTCGAGCTCGCCTTCGAGGGAATCCAGCGTTCGACCAGGCACAAGTCGGGTGTGGCGGTGCGATTCCCCCGGATGGCACGGTGGCGTACCGATAAGAAGCCGGAGGATGCGGATACCATCGAGACTGTCCGGGCGCTGCTGTCCGACGCCGGGGCATGAGCCGCTTACTTTCCCCTCATGCCGAACTTCATCTGCGTCACCTGCGGCACGCAATACCCCGAGAGCGACGCACCCCCGCAGGATTGCCTCATCTGCAACGACGAGCGCCAGTACATCGGGTGGGGCGGCCAGGTGTGGACCACCCTCGAGGGCATGCGCACCGATCACAGGAATCGCGCCGAGCCCGAAGGCGACAGACTCCTGGGCATCGGGACCGAGCCCAAATTCGCCCTCGGCCAGCGCGCGCTGTACATCCCGACGCCTTCTGGCGGTGTGCTCTGGGACTGCGTGAGCCTGGTGGATGCCGCGACGGTGCAGAAGCTCCAATCGCTCGGCGGCGTCCGCGCGATCGCCATCTCGCACCCGCACTACTATTCCTCGATGGTCGAATGGAGCCGCGCATTCGGGGACGCCCCCATCTACCTGCATGCCGCCGACAGCCAGTGGGTGGTGAGACAGGACCGGGCAATCGTTTTCTGGGATGGCGAGACCCGTGAAATCTCGTCCGGGGTCACGCTCATCCATTGTGGCGGCCACTTTCCCGGCGGCACCGTGCTCCATTGGGCGGCGGGCGCCGGGGGACTCGGGGCCATCCTGAGCGGCGACATCATCATGGTGGGACAGGACCGGCGCACCACGGGATTCATGTACAGCTTCCCGAACTACATCCCCCTCGATGCCGGCGCGGTCCGCGCCATCGGAAACGCCGTCGAGCCATTCGAGTTCGAGCAGGTGTACGGCGCCTGGTTCGGGCAGAACATCCTGGAGGCGGGCAAGCGGGCCGTCAGATATTCCGTGCGCCGGCATCTCCACGCCATCTCCGATCGTGGCCAGGGATAACGACGGGGGAGTCCGGGGAGGAAGTGCCCTCGCCGTCGATCTCCGGCGCGCGCGCGCCGCGCGCCGGAAGGAGCGGACGCCCAAGCCCTCATCGAAGGCGGACACGCCGCCCCGCCGTCCAGCAAGAGTGGTGGATTGCGGCAAGGGTGAGCCGCTCGGGTGCGTGCGCGAGTGGTTCGCGCTGCATGGGTGGGAGCCCTTTCCGTTCCAGGAGGAAGTGTGGGCCGCCCACCTTCGGGGCGAGAGCACGCTCATCCACGCGGCGACCGGAACGGGAAAAACCTACGCCGCGTGGATGGGCCCGGTGCTGGAGTGGCTGCGCGACTACCCCGACGAGCCGCAACGCCCGAAGCAGGCCCCGCCGCTTCGCATACTCTGGATCACGCCGCTCCGCGCGCTCGCAGGCGATACCGAGGCCGCACTTCGTGCACCGGTCGAAGACTTCGGCCTTCCCTGGACCGTGGAGTCGCGGACGGGCGATACCCCGGCCAAAGTGCGAGCGCGGCAGCGGCAACGACTGCCTACCGCGCTGGTCACGACACCCGAGAGCCTCTCCCTCCTCCTGGCCCGCGAGGACGCCCCGTCGCTCTTCGACCACCTCGAGTTGGTGGTAGTGGACGAGTGGCACGAGCTCATGGCATCGAAGCGAGGCGTACAGACCGAGCTCGCCCTGGCTCGCCTCCGCCGGTTTCGCCCGGGGCTTCGGACCATCGGCCTCTCGGCGACGCTCGGGAATCTCGAGACCGCTCGCGACGCGATGGCCGGCATGGGGCGGGGCGGCCGCCCGAATGCTGCGAGCATCGTCCGCGGACTGATCCCCAAGGCCCTCGAGGTGGACGCGCTCATTCCCGCCACCATCGAGCGCTTCCCCTGGGCGGGGCAGATCGGGCTGCGGCTGCTCCCCGAGGTCATTGCCGCCATCGAGGAAGGCGAGACCTCCCTCGTCTTCACGAATACGAGAGCGACCGCGGAGATCTGGTATCAGGCGATCCTGGCCGCCCGTCCCGACTGGGCGGGCATCATGGCCCTCCATCACGGGTCCCTCGACCGTTCGACACGAGAATGGGTGGAGGATGGCCTTCGCGAGGGGCGCCTGCGCTGTGTGGTCTGCACGTCGACGCTCGATCTCGGCGTGGACTTCACGCCGGTCGATCGGGTGCTTCAGGTCGGGAGTCCCAAGGCGGTGGGCCGGCTCATTCAGCGCGCGGGGCGGAGCGGTCACCGACCGGGCGCGGTGAGCCGGCTGACCTGCGTGCCCACCAACGCGCTCGATCTCGTGGACATCGCCGCGGCGCGCGATGCGTTGAAGGCCGGCGCCATCGAGGCGCGAAATCCGATCGAGCGGCCACTCGACGTTCTCGCGCAGCATGCGGTGACCGTGGCGCTGGGTGGCGGCTTCCGCGACGGCGAGCTGCTCGCGGAGGTGCGGACCACCTATGCGTACCGCGACCTGCGGGACGATGAGTGGCGCTGGGTGCTCGACTTCATCACTCGTGGAGGAGAGGCGCTCCGCGCATATCCCGAATACAGCAAGGTGGTGGAGAGAGACGCCACGTTCATGGTCACCAGCCGTGCCGTCGCCATGCGGCATCGGGCTTCCATCGGGACTATCGTGAGCGAAGCCGCGATGAACGTCCGCTTCCTCCGTGGCCGGACCATCGGCACGGTCGAAGAGAACTTCATCGCCCGCATGAGGCCCGGCGACGTCTTCATCTTTGCCGGGCGCGCGCTCGAATTCGTCCGGGTGCGTGGCCTCATCGCGTACGTTCGTCCGGCGAGGAAAAAGGCGAGCGCAGTGCCGCATTGGTCGGGGGCGCGGATGCCCATCTCCGCCGAGCTGGCCTCGGCGGTGCGGGGCAAACTTGACGAGGCGCGCCGTGGCATCTTCGACGGGGCCGAGATGACCGCGGTGCGCTCGATTCTCGAGACGCAGGCGAGCTGGTCCGCGCTGCCGGCGCCCGACGAGCTGCTGATCGAGCGCGCGACGACGCGCGAAGGGCACCACATCTTTTTCTATCCTGTCGAGGGCCGGTTGGTCCACGAGGGCCTCGCGGCCGTCTTCGCCTACCGTATCGCGCAGCTCGGTCCCATCTCGTTCACGCTTGCCGCCAACGACTACGGCCTCGAGCTGCTCTCCCCCGAGCGTGCGCCCCTCGACGAGGCGCTCGAGGCCGGGCTCTGCTCGCCGGTCAATCTCCTCCACGACATCCCCGCCAGTCTCAACGCCGCCGAGCTGGCGCGGAGGCAGTTCAGGGAAATCGCGCGGGTGGCTGGGCTGATCTTCCAGGGCTATCCGGGGCTGGCCAGGTCGGTAAAGCAGGTGCAGGCGTCGAGCGAGCTGCTGTACGACGTCTTCGCGCGCTACGATCCCGACAACCTGCTCATCTTCCAGGCACACCGCGAAGTGCTCGAGCGGCAGCTCGAACAGGGCCGCCTCGCCCGCACCCTCGAGAGGATCACCGGCGGACGGATCACCGTGCTCGAGGTGGAGCGGCCGACACCGCTCGCCTTTCCCCTGCTGGTGGACCGGGCGCGGGAACAGGTGAGCTCGGAGAAACTGGTGAACCGGGTCCGCCGGATGGCGGCGCCCCTCGAGCGCGAGGCGGACAGGATCCGTTTCGCGCGCGGCAGTCATCGCGGTTTCCGGAGCGGCGGATGACGGACGCGACGGTCGAGATGGGCGGAGAAGAGGTTCGCCTCCTGCCCGAGCGCGCCCTCTACTGGTCCGGTGGCGAGACGCTGGTGGTGGCCGATCTTCACTGGGGCAAGGGAGCAACGTTCCGCTCTGCGGGGATCCCGGTGCCACGCGGTACCACCAGGCACGATCTCGCCAGGCTCGGCGAGGCGCTCGCCCGCACCGCCGCGCGACGGCTCGTCGTACTCGGCGATCTCTTCCATGCGAAGGCGGGACGCGTGGCGGTCGAGACGCTCGCGGAGCTGGAGGATTGGCGCGAGGCACATGCCGGCATCGACATCCTCCTCGTCCGCGGCAACCACGACCGCCACGCCGGCGATCCTCCCCTGGAGCTTGGCATCGCCTGCGTCACGCCTCCGAGACACGAGACGCCATTCGTCTTCCAGCACCATCCCTCGGAGTCTGCTCACGGGTACACCCTCGCGGGTCATCTGCATCCCTGCCTCACGCTGGCCGGCCCTGCATTGCTCCGCGAGCGTCTTCCCTGCTTCGTCGTCGGCCCCCGGCTCGCGATACTCCCAGCTTTCGGGAGCTTCACCGGCCACTGCGCGGTGGAACCCGCCGCGCATGACCGGATCTTCGTCGTCGCGGAGAACGAGGTGGTCGCGACCCATGTCTGATCTGCTCGCCGCCCGCTCCCAGATGGCGATGTCCCTCGGTTTTCACATCCTCTTCGCCGTGGTCGGCATCGGGCTGCCGGCGCTCATGGTCGTGGCCGAGCGACGCTGGCAGAAAACCGGCGACCCGGTCTACCTCGAGCTCGCCAAACGCTGGTCGAAGGGCGCGGCGATTCTCTTTGCGGTCGGAGCGGTATCGGGAACGGTGCTCTCGTTCGAGCTTGGCCTCCTGTGGCCCGGCTTCATGAAGTTCGCCGGCCCCGTCATCGGCATGCCGTTCTCGCTCGAAGGGTTCGCCTTCTTCACGGAGGCGATCTTCCTCGGCGTCTATCTGTATGGCTGGGAGCGCATTTCCCGACGCGCGCACCTGCTGGCCGGCGTCATGGTGGCGGTGAGCGGCGCGGCGTCCGGAATCTTCGTGGTGATCGCGAACGCCTGGATGAACTCTCCCACGGGCTTCGATCTCGTGGATGGCGCGGCGGTGAACGTCGATCCGATTGCCGGGATGCTCAATCCAATGGCGTTCCAGCAGACCCTTCACATGACGCTCGCGGCGTACGTGGCAACGGGCTTCGCGGTGGCCGGCATCCACGCCTTTCTACTCCTCTTCGACCCGGAAAACGCCTTTCACCGGCGGGCACTCGCAATCGCCTTGCTCGTGGGCGCGCCCGCGGCCGTGCTCCAACCGCTGTCGGGGCACCATAGCGCACAGGTGGTCGCGGAGTATCAGCCGGCCAAGCTCGCCTCGATGGAGGCACACTTCGAGACCGGGCCGCGGGCACCGCTTCTCCTCGGTGGGTGGCCCGACATGGACGCGAAGGTGGTCCACTATGCCGTGCCGATTCCGGGCGGTCTGTCGTTTCTGGCCTTCAACGATCCCGATGCGGTGGTGAAGGGCCTCGATCGGTTTCCCAGGCGCGACTGGCCGTACGTGCCGGCGATCCACTTTTCCTTCCAGCTCATGGTCGCGCTCGGGACGTACATCGCGCTGATCGCGCTGTGGGGAGCGTGGCTTGCCTTCCGCCGCCAGGACCACGCGAGCCACCGGTGGTTTCTCCGGGCGCTCGCGCTCGCCACGCCGATGGGCTTCATCGCGATCGAAGCCGGATGGACCGTGACCGAGGTAGGCCGGCAACCGTGGGTCGTATATGGGATCCTGCGCACGGCAGACGCGGTGACCCCGATGCCGGGGCTCATCGTCCCGTTCCTCGGTTTCACCCTGCTGTACTGCTTCCTTGGCGTCATCGTCGTCTGGCTGCTGTATCACCAGATCATCCGCAGCCCACGTCCCACCGAATGGAGCCGGCGCTACAGTCCGGTCAGGGCAGATCGTGCCTGACCCGACACTGGCGAACATTGTCGCGCTCCTCCTGACGGCGGCTCTCGCCGCGTACGTCCTGTTCGCCGGCGCGGACTTCGGGGGAGGGGTGTGGGACCTGCTCGCATCGGGACCGAGGAAGGCGCGGCAGCGGGAGGTCATCGCGCATTCCATCGCGCCGATCTGGGAGGCCAACCACGTCTGGCTGATCCTCGCCGTAGTGCTGCTCTTCACCTGTTTTCCCGCCGCCTTCGCCCGGCTCTGCATCGTCCTCCACATTCCCCTGTCGCTGATGCTCGTGGGCATCGTGCTACGGGGGTCGGCCTTCGTGTTCCGGAGTTATGACACGGCGGAAGACAGGGCGCAGCGGCGCTGGGGCCGGCTCTTCGCCATTGCGAGCCTCCTGACGCCGCTCCTCCTCGGCATCTCCATCGGCGCGCTCGTCTCGGGGAGAGTGGTCGAGCTCGATCACGGCGACTTCGTCGCCCGCTTCGTCGACCCCTGGTTCACACCATTTTCGATCGCGGTAGGACTGTTGACGCTCGCGGTGTTCGCGCTGCTGGCCGCGGTCTTTCTCACGTTGGAAACGACCGATCCGGAGCTCGTCGAAGATTTCCGCCGCAGAGCTCTCCTGGCGGGGGTCTCCGTGTTCGCTACCGCGTTCTTCGCCCTCGTCCTCGCGCCGGGCGGAGCCCCGCTCCTCCACCAGGGACTCCTCGCCTCGACGTGGGCCATGCCATTCCATGTCTTGACGGGCCTCGCGGCAATCGGCGTACTGGCGGCGCTCTGGCTCAGGATCTACCGTCTGGCCCGATTGGCGGTGGGAGTGCAAGTTCTCTGTATCATCGGCGGGTGGGCGCTCTCGCAATATCCGTATGTGATTCCGCCGGACCTCACCATCGAGGCGGCGGCGGCACCGCGGGCAACGCTGCGCCTGACCATCATCGTTCTGCTGGCAGGCGCCGTCGTCCTGCTTCCGTCGCTGATCTATCTCTTTCGAGTCTTCAAGAGCGGCCCGGCCGATCGGCCGGAGCAGCGTGCGCAAGGAGGGTAGCATGATGGGCGAGCCGTTGGTGCGGACCGATCGTCTGAATCTTTCTCCCCTCGAGCTCCCCGCGGTCGAGGCGCTCGTCGCGAGTGATGCTGCCACGCTCGAGCGGGCGACGGGCGCCTTGTTCCCGCGGCCCGTGGCCCCCCCGCCCTACATGCTGGAGACACTGCCCATTGTGCGCGAGCGGCTTCGGCTTCATCCGGGGGAGACCGCGTGGTGGAATTGGCTGATCGTCGAGCGGGACACGCGACGCGCGGCAGGGTCGGTCGCGTTCGCCGGACAGCCCGACGCGAACGGATCGGTGCTGATCGGGTACGCGATGTATCCGGAGTTCGAAGGACACGGCTACGCCACCGAGGCCGTCCGCGCGATGATCGGCTGGGCCTTCCATCAGCATGGCGTCAAGCTGGTCCGCGCGCTCGCGCCGGTGTGGAACACCCCGGCGCTCCGTGTCGCCGAGAACGTCGGCATGCATCCGGTAGCGGCCGACGAGGACGACGATGTCGGCGAGGTGCTCGTCTACGCCGTCAGCGCTCCAGCATCCGTCGGATCGGCCTGATCAGCAACGCCAGCACCACCGCGGCGCCGAGCGCGAAGAGCGCCACCGCGCCGAAGAGCTGCGGAAGCGAGAAGGCCTCGTACAGCCCGCCGACCCGACCGCCCACGTAATTCCCCACTGACGTCGCCAGAAACCAGACCCCCATCGTGAGGCCGGCGATGCGGGCCGGCGCGAGCCTCGTCATGGCACTGAGCCCGACCGGACTCAGACAGAGCTCACCGATCGCCTGCAGCAGATAGGTCCCAACCAGCCACAGCGGCCCCACTGTGGCTCCGCCCAGTGAGCGCTGGGCCGCCGGCACCAGCAGCGCGAAGCTGGCCGCGACACATACCAGGCCGACGGTGAACTTGGTGGGGCTCGACGGATCGCGCGTCCCGAGACGGAGCCAGAGCCAGGCGAAGACCGGGGCCAGCACGATGAGGAAGAACGGCTCCATCGACTGGAACCAGCTCGGCGGAAAGGCGAAGCCGAAGGCGATCGTGTGCGTGTTGCGCTGCGCGAAGAGATTGAGCGTGGACCCCGCTTGCTCGAACACGGACCAGAAGATGCTGGCCGCCACGAACAGGACGAGCACCACGATCAGCCGCTTTCGCTCGGCCGGGGTCCACTTTCCGAGCGCGAACATCCAGAAGAAGAACACAACGGTGGACAGGAGGAGCAGCACCCCGAAGGCGTTGGCGACCCATGTGGCGGTGATGGGCAGCATTCCCGTGGCCGAGCCGCCTCCGACGATGGCGATGATCGCCAGCACGACGACGCCGCCGATCTTGAGCAGGCGCCGCTGTTGCGCCTGGTCCTGCTCATTCTCCGGCTGCACCGGACGCATCCCGATCGCGCCGAGGTGCTTCCACCCCCGCAGGTATTGGAGCACCCCGAAGAGCATCCCCACGGCCGTCATTCCGAAGCCCCAATGCCAGGCGCTTTCCGGCCGTAGCCCGACCGACCCGAGAATGCCACGGAATTGCTCGCTCTGCGCGAGCCATCCACAGGCCAGCGGGGCGATGAATGCGCCGAGATTGATCCCCGTGTAGTAGAACGAGAAACCCGAATCGCGCCGCAGGTCTTCCGGCGTGTAGAGGCCACCGACCATCGTGCTGACGTTCGGCTTGAGCAGCCCCGTCCCCGTCACCACCAGTCCGAGGCCGAGATAGAAGGTGGCGAGCGACGGGAAGGCCAGCGCGATGTGGCCCAGCATGATGATGATGCCGCCGTACAGCGTCGCTCGTCGCTGTCCCAGAAAGCGGTCGGCGATCCAGCCCCCCGGCATCGACGTCAGATACGCCAGCGCGACGTAGGTCCCGTAGATCGCGCCGGCCTTTGCGGTGGGGAAACCCAGCCCTCCGCCGGCGAGCGGAGCGGTCATGAAGAGAATCAGCAGGGCGCGCATGCCGTAGTAGCTGAAGCGCTCCCACATCTCGGTAAAGAACAGGGTGGCGAGGCCCCGTGGATGCCCGAAGAAGCGGGTGTCGAGCCCGGAGCTTACGATTTCGGATGGTGGTGTGATCGTCGCCAAGCCGGACCTCAAGGGAACGGGGAACGGAGAACGGGGAACGGTTGCTACTTCCCCGTTCCCCGCTTCTTCAAAACGTCTTCCAGCACCACCCGGTCGATCTTGCCGTCCATCCTCACGCGCACATCGTAATTTTCCCAGTACATGAAGTTCTTGAGCGCCTCGAGAAATTCCGGGGTGGCCGATCCCTGCTTCCGCTTGAGCCACTTGTCGGGCTGGTTGACCGGCTCGGCGAGCAGGATCGGCTCGAGCTGGGCGACGATCGCGGGAGTGATCGGAAGCAGATCGGCAGGCTCACTCGGAAAGAAGTGCAGTTTGTGGAGCGCGAGTAAGCGTTCCAGCTCGGTGATCGGGTTCGGCGCATCGTACACCCTGATGTCGATGAAGCGGTCGTTCGCCCCGAGATAGCCGCCGTTCTTCCGCACCACCAGCAGCGCCGCCGACTGCATGCCGCGCTTGTCGCCGCCGCCGGCTTGCCCCGCCTTGAGCGCCGCCATGAGGCGGTCGGCCAGATTGCCGGTAGTGCGCTCAAACGTCTCGGCGAGATTCTTCACCGTCTGGTCCGACACCATGATGTTGGCCTGCGCGGCAAAGCCGTGGCCCACGATCACGGCCCCCTTCCCGCCGGGGAGATTCCCCCGTCCGGTCGTCGTCCCCACGCGTCCACCCGACCAGTCGAAGGTCCGGGTGCCGCTGAAGCTCGCCGCGTTGCCACGAGCGTCCACGATTCCCACCTGGCGGTCCTGCAGCATCGTGTCCGTGCGCATGACGATCCGGAGCGCTTCTTCCGCGGTGGCTCCCTGGGCCAGGAGATCGAGCCCACGCTCGCCGTAGGCGGTATTGCCCAGGCTCTGCGTCGCCACCGCACCGATCCCGGCCCGGGCCCACGGCACGATCCCGCCGACATTGGGAAACTTCGACTGCACCGCGACGCCGAGATCGCCGGTCGCCGAATCCCACGCGACGATGCTGTAGGTGTGCGCGAGTTTCTGGAGATGAGAGGGAGCGACGATGGGCTGTTGGGACGCCAGGGGGGCAGCGAAGATCGTGAGAGAGAGGGAGAGGAGCAGGGGGAAAGGGGAAAGGCGACTCACGGCTTCCTCCCCATCTTCTTCTTCAGGTAGGCGAGCTGTGCCTCGATGGCTTCGTCAAGGCGCCGGCGCTCCACGTTCGCGTCGCCGGCTTCTCCTCCGGCCGGGCGCTCGGCGCCGGCCGCCTCGAGATCGCGCCAAGCGGCGCCGACGGACTCGGAGCTGCCGATCGAGCCGGCGCGCTTCGCCTCCGCGGTGATCTCGCCGACTTCACGCTGGGCCAGCGCCAGCTCGTCACGCTGCGCGGTGAGCTTCCGGGTCAGGACCTCGATGCGCTCGCGGTGCCGCACCGAGAATCGCTCCGCGATCGTCACCGTCTCCTGGTCCGGCACCGCCGTGGCCAGGCGGCCCCGGCGCTCGGCGTCGTCCAGTTGCCCGCGCTCCGCGGCCAGCTCCTGTTCCGACGCGGTGATGGCCTCGCTCATGCGGGCGAGCCCCACCTTTGCCTCGAGGAGGGCGTCGCGCAGGCCGGAGGCATACGCCCTGGGATCACTCCGGGAGTGATCCCGCAGCAGCTGGTCCAGTCGAGCCTTCAGGCCGTCGAGCACGGCCCGCCTGCAGCGGTCATGGCTGGCGCCTCTGGGAATGTCCACCGTCGAAACGCGGCGGGCGGCCACCGAACGGCGGCCGATACACATGGGAAATCGAATGGTAGGAGCCGGGGGATGGGCCGTCAAGCGATCCGGCCTTCCGGCGCCGTCAGGGCGCGGTTAGCGTGGTATGATGACCGATTCCTGTACGATCTGCGACCTGGTATCCGGACGCTCCCGTGCGCCGGGCGGCATCGTTCGGGACGACGGGCTCTGGGTCGTGATGCATCACCCGGGAATCCACGCCGACCCGGGAGAGCTCTTCGTCGCCCTTCAGCGCCACGCCGAGTCCCTGGGGGACCTCACCGCCCCGGAAGCGGCTGCGCTCGGTCCTCTCCTGCGCGCGGGCGTAGCCGCGATCGAGCGGGTGGTGGCGCCCGAACGGGTGTACGCCGCCTCGTACAATGAGCGCGCCCGCCATGTCCATTTCTTCCTGTTGCCGCGCACCCGCGCGCTTCCCGCCGGCCACGTCGTCTCCGACCTCTTCCGGCGGGCGCGCGGTATTCTCCGCGGCTGGCACGTGGTGCGCAACCCGTCGGAGCAGGAACGTGCCGCCGCCGCGGAACGGATCCGCGCCGAAGACGTGTGGCCGCCGAACCCCGGGTAAGATTCTCCGCACTCTGGCGGCGGCTGGATGCCGCCGGCGACGGCGCGGATGTGTTCGAGCGCCTCGCAGCCGCGTATGCCGAAGAGGGACGCGCCTATCACACCATCGAGCACGTCAACGACTGCCTGGCCCGCCTCGACGAAGCTCCCGCGTTCTCGGGCAGCAGCAACGTCGTCGAGGCCGCCATCTGGTTTCACGACGTCGTATACGACACACATCGCACGGACAATGAGCGGTTGAGCGCGGAGTGGGCCGGTCGAGCACTCACGGCGGCGGGCGTTTCCGGGCCAACGATATCGCGAGTGCAGGGGCTGGTACTTGCGACGGATCACGCCGGGGAGCCGACGGACGACGCCGGTCGGCTTCTCAGCGACATCGACCTGTCCGTTCTGGGCAGCGAGCCGGTGGCTTTCGATG
>JBDTTA010000042.1:0-15577 GCA_039930845.1 Gemmatimonadales bacterium | reverse complement strand
ATGACCAGGGCACCCAGCGCGCCGAACCCGACGATGCCGGCCTCGACCTCCGCGACCGCACCCGTCGGCCCGAGCGGTACCAGCGCGAGCGCCGAGGCGGCGAGCCCCGCGAGCATGGCTGGCGCCAGGGCCCAGAGCGGAGCGTCGGGGCGCTCGGTGGTGGTTCTCTCCTGGAGGAGGAGGAGCGCGGCCCCGCGCACCGGCGTGGCGAGGGTTCGTCGCCACTCTACACCCTCTCCGGCGACCATGCGTGCGATGGCGCCGTCGAGTACCGCCACGAGATACGCTCCGGCGCCGAGGCCGACGACGGTCAGCACGGCGACGCCCAGGAGTCCGAGCGCCTCGCTCATGTCGCCGCGGCGCGGGGGCTGGCCGCTTCTTCCAAGTCGAGATCGAGGCTGACGATGGTGGTCACCGCATCGCCCCACTCCATCCCGGTCAAGAGTGCAGGGACGAGCTCGAGAAGCTCGGCAGCAGGCGAGTTAGCGGTGGTCAGTGTGCCCCGGGGCGACTCGATCCTGCCGACCGGCGTCGACGAGCCTCCGTCGGCTTGACGAGCAAGGCACAGCGCCTGAAGCACCTCGTCCACGCGCTGTCGCCATCGCGCCCGCGCATCGCCGCCCCTCTGGACGACTGGCTCGAACCCGAGTGCGACGTAGGCGGGGTCCTCGGCACGGGCGTCTCGAGCGATCCCTGCCGCCCGGGCAACGGGCCCGGGGGACATCTTCTCGAGGAGCGTCGGATCGGTCACGCCGACGCCGCTTGTCGCCCACCCGAGCGACCTTGTTCCGTCCAGCAGGCGGCGAAGCGCCTGCACCTCTCCGGCTCGGGCGGGTGAAAGCACACCGGCGAGCCGCCACGCGCGGCGCCCGAGCGCACCCAGGCCATGGATTCGGAGGGCGTGCCCCAGCCACATGAGATGATGGCGCGCGCGAGCCAGCTCCAGCTCGGCGATCGAGACCGGCTGCGCCAAGGCACGCACGAACGGACCACGCACGGACGCTGCGGCGCCCCTACGCGCCCCGGTCCGGGCGAAGGCATTCGCTCCCACGGCTGCGGCCTGAATCACGTCGCCCTGGAGCTTCACATCGAGAATCAATCCGGGTGGAAAGGCCGGGAAGAAGGGGCCCACGTGCACCGGGAGCTGGTCGAGCTCGAGCCCGTCCCGGTCGGGTGCCCGCCCGGCCAAGGGCCGACCGTACGGGACGCCGCCGGTCATGCCTGTGCCGCCCTGCCCGTACGGCCCGACTCCTCGCCATGGCGCAGGGTCGGTGTCGGGCAAGAGGCCCGGCTCCGACGACTGCTCACCTCTGAGCAGTGCCGCCTGCGTGAGCATTAGCTCGGCGCCCACGTCGTCACCTGCGCTGAGGACGAGTGCACCCGGAAAGTCCGCCAGCTCCGGACTGCCGGACTCCGGGGCCCACCAAACAGTAGCGCGTGGGCGCGGCAGACTGTCGTGCAGCGCCCGGGCGGCGGCCCGGAGAAGATCGGGAAGCTCGCCGGCCACGAGAAGGATGGTGGCCGATCGCGGCGAGTCGACGAACTCGAGCCGGGGATCAAGCCGCAGCCGCTCCACCGGCTTGCGCGCACCCCGTCCGGTCACCACGAAGACTCGTGCCGGGGCTTTCCCGGCCAACCCTGCGAGGTGTTTCCTCAGGCCCATTCCAACGCCCGCTCCCGCCACGCGTACAGGATGCCGAGCGTCAGGATGACGATGAACATGAGCATCTCGACCAGCGCTTTGACTCCCTCCTGAACGAAGACGACCGCCCAGGGATACATGAAGACCATCTCCATGTCGAACGCCAGAAAGAGCAGCGCCATGGCATAGTAGCGCGTGTGATAGCGGCTCCACGCGTGCACTTCCGGTGCGAGCCCGCCCGTGAAGGGGAGCCGTTGCGGCCCGGTCGAGGAGGGCGGGCTGAGCGCGTCACCAACCCAGCGGAGCAGGAGCCAGGCTCCAATGCCCGTGAGAAAGACGGTGAATGCGGCGCCAACCGCGGTCATCAGGTGTTCTTGTCGGCGTAATCCTCCGGGTTCGCCTGAAACTCGATTTTGCAGTCCTGGCTGCAGAAGTAATAGGTCTTGCCTTTGTGGTCCGCGGTCGCGACCGCGTCCGGTTTCTCGATCATCATTCCGCAAACGGGATCCTTGACGGGCATGGCGGGTCTCTCCAAGGGCAATGGATGAGTGGCTCGGCGTAGGAACCGGGGCCTCTACGTCGTGTCCACGGCAATCGGACCAGTGGCGCTGGGAATCAAGTGGAGTCGGGAGAGTAGGAATGCTCCTGCATGGCTCAATATCCGTTGCGAACGGATGCTCTTGCAAGGCGAGGCCCCGGATGCGCGACGAAAGTGGCTCATTGACAGGGACTCAGCTTCGTGAACAGCCCTAAGCGAACGTCGGGACTTCTGACCTTGCGCCGAACTCGACTCCTGCCTAATCTGTCAAATCATTTTACGTGTGGTAAAAGTCGAGTGCAATAGCCGATGGCTGCCCGGGACTCTCTGTGGGAGTGCGTCGCGCTGGGGGTGACATGGCAAGCCCAGATCCGAAGGCCGACCAGATCTCCAGGCGTGGAGTGCTTCAGCGCGCTGCAGGACTCGGGATGCTGATGGCGATCGAACGGCTCGCTCCTTCCTACGCGTGGGCGAGCGTGGCGGCGGCGTCACCCACCCGCCGGCGTCACGGGCCCGTCACCGAATTGACGATTGCCGAAACGCCGTTCCGGGTCCGGGACCGCACGGCCACCGCGGTGACCATCAATGGTACGGTGCCGGGACCGCTGGTGCGGTTCCGTGAAGGCGACGACGTGACGTTGCGGGTGGTCAACCGACTGCATGAGACGACGGGCATCCACTGGCACGGCCTGCTCGTGCCCCCCGGGATGGACGGCGTCCCCGGCGTCAGCTTCGCGGGCATCAAGGGGGGGACAACGTTCGCTTATCGCTTCACGGCACGGCAGAGCGGCACGTACTGGTATCACAGCCATTCGGGCCTGCAGGAGCTCCGCGGCATGTACGGTCCCCTGATCATCGATCCAGTCGAGGCGGACCCGGTCCAGCACCAGCGTGAGTATGTGGTGATGTTATCCGACTGGAGTCTGGAGAAGCCCGCGTCGGTACTCGCAAACCTCAAGAAGCAGGGCGGCTACTACAATTTCCAGAAGCGCACGGCGGGGGACTTCTTCTCCGAGGTTGGCCGCAAGGGTTTGGGGCGCACGTTGAGCGACTACCTGAAATGGTCGCAGATGCGGATGGACCCGACCGACTTTGCGGACGTGTCCGGCTACGCCTTTGCCTATCTGATGAACGGGCTGGCGCCCGAGGGCAACTGGACGGCCCTGTTCAACCAAGGCGAGCGGGTGCGCCTGCGTTTCATCAACGCCGGCACGATGACGTTCTACGACGTGCGCATTCCGGGCCTGCCGCTGACCATCGTCCAGGCGGACGGCCAGAACGTCCAGCCCGTCGAAGTGGACGAGTTCCGGATGGGACCGGCCGAGACGTACGACGTGATCGTCCAGCCTAGGGAGAACATCGCCTATACGATCTTCGCCGAGACGATGGATCGCAGCGGCTACGCGCGCGGCACCCTCGCTCCGCGGTCGGGAATGAGCGCGCCGCTCCCCTCCCGACGCTCCCGGCCGCTTCGCACGATGGAAGACATGGGGATGAGTATGCAGGGCATGGGTGGGATGGACATGGGGGGCAAGCAGATGCCGGGGATGCCGGAGGATTCGGCTGGGCACATGAACAAGCCCGGCACGGTGCGGCGCGACGCCGGCCAACCGGACACGGTCGCGGGCAAACACGACATGGCCGATATGCCGGGCATGCGACCCCAGCCCGACCCGGCTGGCCGAGACGCGAACCGGAACCTGCCGTCGAGGACCCACCGGCTTCGCTCGGAGATCCCCGGCGCCACGCCGGTCGAGCACGGCCCGGACACGCACGGTACCGGCAATCAAGCGGTACCGGAGATCACGCGCAGCCGGCTGGACGACCCCGGCGCCGGGCTCGGGCAGGACGGGTGGCGCGTGCTCGTCTACACCGACCTCAAGGCGCTCAAGCCATATCCCGACCGGCGCCCGCCCGAGCGCGAGCTCGAAATCCACGCCACCGGCCACATGGAGCGCTACATGTGGTCGTTCGATGGGAAGAAGTATTCGGAGGCGGGCAAGCCGATTCATTTCCGATACGGCGAGCGGCTTCGGTGGACCTTCGTCAACGACACGATGATGGAACACCCCCTGCACCTTCACGGCATGTTCATGGAGCTGGAGAACGGCGCCGGCGACTACCTGCCGCGCAAGCACACCGTCATCGTGAAGCCGGCCGAACGGGTCTCCGTCGCCATCACGGCGGATGCCCGCGGGCACTGGGCGTTCCACTGCCACCTGCTGCTGCACATGGAGCGGGGGATGTTTCGGGTGGTGGAGGTGGCCGACCAGCCATGAGGGACCCGATCATGAACGGGCTGAGGTGGGCCGCACGGGGCCTGCTCCTGATCGAACTCGTCAGCGGGAGCGGGACGGTGCTCGTCGCCGCGGCCCAGAATTCGCCCGACACGGCCGCCATACGGGACAGTGTCGACGGGCGGCGGCTCGCGGCGCCGGACCTCGCCCCGCATCACGACTGGCCCGATCCCGTCAACGACCGCGCGAGCTACACCTTCCTCCTTGCCGACGTGCTCGAGTACCGACCGCGCAGGGGAGACAGCGATGACTTCCGCTGGGACATGGAGGGCTGGCACGGAGGCGACTACAACCGTGTCTGGTTCAAGAGCGAGGGCGAGAAGAACACCGCGTTCAAGGCCGACTATGACATCGATCTCCAGCTTCTGTACGGGCGCTTCATCTGGAAGTACTACGACGTCCAGATCGGAGGACGGCTCGAGACGCAGACCTTTCGCGGTGACAACGTGACGCGCGGTCTGGCAGTCATCGGGCTACAGGGGCTCGTGCCGTACAGCTACGAGGTCGAGTCGGCGCTGTTCATCGACCAGGACGCAAACATCTCGGCCCGGCTCAGCGCGACGAAGGAGCTCCTCATCACCCAACGTCTGATCCTGCAGCCACGGATAGAGACGAGCGCAGCGGTGCAGCGGGTGGAGCGGTTCACGACCGCCCCCGGCCTGAATGACCTGGAGCTCGGGGTTCGGCTCCGCTACGAGATCTGGCGCAAGTTCGGGCCCTACGTCGGCTTCTCCTTCGAACGGAGCCTCTTCGGCACCGCCCGGCTGGTACGCGAGGACGGCGGTGATCCCAGCCAAACACGCTTTGTGGCGGGCGCCCGGATATGGCGGTGACGTCCTGATCTCGCCCGTGCTCCATCAGCACGTATAGCAGCGGTCGTCACGGCCGGTCACCGATGCCAGCGTGTGAGGGGCGGGCTAAGGTGCGAATGGCTTCTGCCGACACCTCCCAAAATCTTGTCGGACGAAAAGCGTCGCTCCATGCGCTCCCGGGTCGGACAGCACAACCCATTGCACGGGGCAGATGTGCGTTTCCGCCATGTTCAGCTGTCCGGTTGCCTGGCTGTAGACTCGAACGGTCGTCGTCGTAGAACCGCCGCAGACGGCGCACTCAGCTGGCTGGGTCATAGCGCCTTCCTCAGGCGGATCGAAGATTTCCGCTCGTTGAGCGGCTTGCCGAGCGCCGTATGGCGACGTGAGAATACCGAACACGCCTCCTGGCGCGGTCTCAACCTGGCGGCTCCGGCTCGTAAGCGTAACCCTGGAGCGACCGTGCGCATGCCCTCTTGCTCCAATGCCGGCTGGGCGGTTGGCGCTATTGGCTGTGAGCATGCGGCTCCGCGTGTGGCTGCGTGGCCACCGGATGATGCTGCTCACCGGACTCTTCGACGGGGTCTATGTGCACGATCGCGCCGGAAAGGAAGGGAAGGTGCTGAAACAGCTGCTCCTCGACCCGCTTCGCGATGTCGTGACCCTGTACGACTGTGAGGTCCGGCGATACGGTCACACTAACCTCCGCGCGCATCCGATGTCCGATCCACCGCGCCCTGACATCGGTCACGCCGCTGACGCCGGGCACATGCTTCGCCGCGTGGCGGACCTCGTCGGCTACCTCCGGCTCCACGCCATCCAGCGCGCGAGTGAGGACGGTCTTGACCGATTGCCACACGATTACAAGAATCGCAACGGTGATGAGGAGTCCGATGATCGGATCAGCGATGGGAAAGCCCATCGCGACGCCGATCGCGCCGACGAGCACCGCCAGGCTGGTCCAGCCATCGGTGCGGGCATGGTATCCATCGGCGATCAGGGCGGCGCTCCCGATCTCCTTGCCTACCCGAATCCTGAAGATGGCGACGAGTTCGTTTCCCGCGAAGCCGATGATGGAAGCGGCGACGATCGCCCAGAGGTGTGTGACGGGGGCGGGATGGATCAAGCGATCGATCGCCTCGTACCCGGCGGCGACGGCGCTCGCCAGGATGGTGAGTACCACCGCCAGGCCGGCCAGGTCCTCGACGCGCCCAAAGCCGAACGTGAACCGCCGGGTGGGCGCTTTCTTGGCGAAGAGAAATGCGATACCCAGCGGGACGGCGGTCGCCGCATCCCCGAAGTTATGAATCGTGTCGGCAAAGAGGGCGATACTGTGCGATAGCAGGACCACAACAAGCTGAATCCCGGCCGTGATCGCGAGCAGCACGAAGCTCCACTTGATTGCCCAAAGACCTCGCTCACTCGTCGTGATCGAGGGATCGACCATTCCATGGGTGTGTCCATGGCCGCCGCGGTCGTGCTCCGGGCCGCTTCCCTGCTTGTTCAGGTCACTCATCGGCCGCGGCCCCTGTCAAATGCCGCTCCGGTGCCCGGCGATGACGGCGCCGATGGCGTCGGTGATGATACGCCTGGGCCCACTCGGGCCACCGTTCCTCCAGCCACTGGTACACGACCGGCAGCACGATCAGGGTCAGCGCCGTCGAGCTGATCAGGCCCCCGATCACCACGGTGGCGAGCGGACGCTGGATTTCCGACCCGGGGCTGGTCGAGATCGCCATGGGGATGAATCCGAATGCGGCGACGAGGCCGGTCAGCAGGTTGGCTCGCAGCCGGTCGTCCGAACCTTCGCGGACCGCGTCGTTCAGCGGCCGGCCCCGATCACGCAGGCGGTTGATGTACGAGACTAGCACCACACCGTTGAGGACCGCCACCCCGAAAAGGGCAATGAATCCGACCGAGGCGCTCAGGTTGAGGTTGAGCCCCCGCACCCAGAGCGCTGCGACTCCGCCGACCAGCGCGAAGGGCACGTTGAGCATGACGAGAAGCGCCTGCCGGGCGTTGCCGAAGCTGGCGTACAGGGAGGCCACGATGAGCAACAGCACCAGGGGAACGATCAACGCGAGCCGTTTCATGGCTCGTTCCTGGTTCTCGAATTGGCCACCATACGTCAGAAAGTAGCCCGCGGGAAGCTGCACTCGCCGATTCACCTCCTTCCGCACATCGGCGGCGAACCCCCCAAGGTCCCGTCCGCGGACGTTGCTCTGCACGATGACCATCCGTTCGCCATTCTCGTGATTGATCAGCTCCGGGCCTTGAACCGTGCGTACCTGGGCGACCTGAGAGAGTCGCACCTTGGCCCCGGCCGGCGTGGTGAGAAGCAGCTCGCCGATCGCGTCGGGAGTACCCCGGTACGGCTCCGCCAGCCGCACCACGACGGGGAATCGTTTCCGGCCGTCGATCACCTCCGTCGCCTGCGCGCCCCCGATGCCGGCCTGCACCGCGTCGCGGACGTCGGCCACATTCAGGCCGTAGCGTGCGAGCGCACTCCGATCCAGCGCCAGCTCGACCTGCATGGCGCCGGTACTTACGTCCACCGAGACATCCGCGGCTCCGCGGACCGTTGCGATGACATCGCGGATTTCCTCCGCCTTGCGCTCGAGGATCGGAAGGCTGTCGCCAAAGACCTTGACTCCGAGCTCGGTTCGTACCCCGGAAATCGCCTCGTCGAGGCGCATGGCCATGGGCGCCGTGAAGTTGTAATCGAGACCGGGGATATCCTTGAGGGCCGAGTCCATCTTGACGACGAGGGCCTGCGGCGACTTGACCGTCCATTGTTTGCGCGGTTTGAACAGGACGTACACGTCGCCGGCGTAGAGGCCCATGGTCTCGGTGGCCAGCTCCGGCCGGCCCATCTTGGTGACGATGCTCGCCACCTCAGGAAAACGAAGCAGGGTCCGCTCAACCTCCTTGGCGATCGACATACCTTGAGGCAGCGACGTGCTGGGCAGCCGGCGGGTCTCGATCAGCATCGAGCCTTCATCGAGCTTCGGCATGAACTCCGTGCCGAGAAAGGGTACCGACGCCAGCGCCAGCGCCAGGAGCGCGACTGCTCCGCCGATCACCGCGCCCCGCCGGGAGAGAGCCCGATCGAGAGCACGCCGGTATCGGGCCCGCAGCGCCTCGAACCAGCGTACCGGCTTCTCGTCGACCTGGCGGAGCAGGAAGGAGGAGACGGCCGGGATGTAGGTCAGCGCGAGGAGCAGCGACCCGAGGACCGCCACACAAACCGTGAAGGCCATCGGCGTGAACATCCGGCCCTCGAGCCCTTGCAGCGAGAAAATCGGGAGGTAGACGGCGATGATGATCGAGACGCCAAAAAGGATCGGGCGGCCCACCTCGAACGCCGCCGTTCGGATCACGGTGTGTCGCTGCTCCGTGGTGAGGGGGCCGGCGTGCGCCAGCCGGCCCACGAAATTCTCGATCATGACCACCGACGCATCGACGATGAGCCCGAAGTCGAGCGCGCCGAGACTCATGAGGTTGGCCGAGTAGCCAAATCGCTTCATGAGCAGGAACGCAAAAAGCATCGAGAGCGGGATTACCGACGCCGTGATCAGCGAGGCCCGGATGTCGCGCAGAAAAAGAAAGAGAATCAGGACGACGAGGAGCGCGCCTTCGAAGAGATTCATGAACACGGTGTGGGTGGTGCGATCTACCACTTCACCCTGATTGTAAAACGGCCGGATGGTGACGCCTGGCGGAAGCAGGGGCTCGATCCGCTGGAGCTGCTCCTCTACCAGGCCGACCACCTCCTTCCCATTGGCACCCTTGAGCATCACGATCATCCCGGACAACGTCTCGCCCCGGCCATCCCGCGACACTGCCCCCTCTCTCGGCATCGCGCCCTCGGTCACTTGAGCAACATCCCCGACGTACACCGGCGTTCCACCGTTGCGAGTTGTCACCACCACGTTGCCGATATCAGTGGTGTCGCCGAGGCGCCCCAATCCCCGCACGGTGAATCGCTCACCCCGGTTCTCGATATAGCCGGCGCCGAAGTTGCCGTTGTTCGCCTCGAGCGCCGCTTCGAGATCGCGCAGGGTGAGACTGTATCCGGAGAGTTTGCTTGGGTCCGCGAGCACATGGAACTGGCGGACCATCCCACCCCACGAGTTCACGTCCGCGACGCCTGGGACTGTCCGCAGCAAGGGCTTGATGGTGTAATCCTGGAGCGTCTTCAGCTCCATGAGCGAGAGGCGATCGGATTCGACGAGGTACTGGAAGACCTCGCCCATCGGCGTGGCCGGCGGCCCGAGGGAGGGCTGATAGCCTGCCGGCAGACTTCCCACGGCGTCCTGCATTCGCTGCTGCACCTGGGCGCGGGCGAAGTACATGTCCACGTCATCGTCGTAGGACACCGTCACGACGGAAATGCCCGCCTTCGAGATGGAGCGGACGCCACCGGTGCGCGGCAGGCCCATCATCGCCGTCTCCATCGGGTAGCTGACGAGATTCTCCACCTCCGCCGGCGAGAGCCCGGGCGCAACCGTGATCACCTGCACCTGATTCGGAGTGAGGTCGGGAAACGCATCGTAGTTGATGTTGCTCAGGGCCCACGACCCCGTGATCACCAGGAGGAGCGTCACTCCGAGCACGGCGACCCGATAGCGCAATGAGGCTCCAATCAGGGACTCGATCATGGCTCACCCTCGTTGGGGAGCGTCGAGCGCGCGAACTCTGACTTCACGGCGAACGCTCCACCCACGACCACGATGTCGCCGGAATGAATGCCCCCCAGGATCTGGGTCTGCCCACCAACAGTGGCGCCGACCTCGACGTTGCGCCGCTCGAAGCGGGCGCCGCCCTTGGCATCCGGCACTGCAACGAACACCACAGGTCGCTCATCGAGCTGCTGTACCGCGCTGTCCGGGACCAACGCCGCCGGGCGACGCTCCTTGCCCTCGATCCAGGCCTTCGCGAACGTCTGGGGACGCAGCCGCCCAGAACGGTTAGGAACGTGAGCCCGGACAGGGAGCGTGCGGGTGGCCGGGTCCAAAGCCCCGCCCACCGTCTCCACCCGGCCCGCGAAGGTGTCCGCCGGAAAGGCAGGCACTACGAAGCGCACCTGAGCCCCCGGGCTGAGCACCGACGCAGCCTGGTCCGGCAGATCCAGCTCGAGAGTCAGCGTTGTCGGGTCGGTAACCGCCACGAGCGGTGACCCCGGCTGGACCACGGCGCCGGGCTCCGCTTCTCGGCTGAGCACGATCCCGCTCAAGGGCGAGCGAAGTACGATCGACCCCCCGTCGGTGCTCACGCTGAGATGCGTCTGGGCAGCCTTGGCGCGCGCCACCTCGGACTCCGCCTGCGCGAGTGACGCCCGCGCGAGCTCGTCGTCGGCCTGGGCACGCTCGACTTCCTGCCGTCCGATGGCTTTGGCGGCCAGCAAACGCTCGGCGCGCTCCTTCGCCGTGCGAGCGAAGGCGGCCTGGGCGCGTTGCGAGGTGAGCGCGGCGACGGCCTTGTCGTACTCTGCCCGGGCAGTACTCGCCGCCTGACTCTGCAGCGTTACCAGTAGAGCGCCCGCCCGCACCCGGTCGCCTGCCTGGACATGGACCTGGAGGACCCGGCCCTCCGCGGGGGCGCCCAGCCGGGCGGTGCGGTCTTGATGCGGGACAAGCTGGCCTGGAATCTCCACCAGGGTCCCGACGGCGGTCATACTGATCGGCGCCCAGCGAACCCCACCATGCTCGACTTGGGCGCGGGAGAATACGATCGCGGCCTGCCCACTATCGGCAGGTGTCGCTGATGCCTCGGCGGACTCCCGCCCGTCGCCGCTGCATCCCAGGCCACCAAGACTCGCGCCCACCAGGAGCAGGACCATCCCGGTCGGCCCGACTGTCCGAAGGCGACGGCGGATCTCCATACTCTTCACTGCGAGTCTCCAGGTCGAGAAGCAGCCGGCACGGATGAACGGGGGGACGGGGCGGTCGCGGCCACCTCGGGCTCCAAGCCGGCGGCCACATTCAGCTCGAGAACGTTCTGTCGCTGCGCGAACAGCGTCTGGTAGTAGACCACTTGGGCATCGGCCCAGGCCCGTGACACGTCAAGTACCTGGAGGAGCGTCGCTGCACCCTCCTCATACGCCGCAAGGGTGATGCGCCGAGACTCGTCGGCCCGCGCCATGAAGGTGCCCTGAAGTCGCTTCACCTGCCGGGTGAGAAGCTCGGCGGCACGATACGCAGCCTCCACATCGGCCCGCGCCAGGCGCTCACTCCAGGCAAGCTCCGCCTCCGCCGCCGTCCGCTCGCCGAGGGCCGCCTCTCGCCCGCCTCGGTTCTGCTCGAACAGTGGGAGCGGCAGAGTCAGGCCCGCGATCAGGGTATTGGCGCCACTGACCCGTTTGGTGCCGAACACGAGGCCCACCTGGCGGAACAGCAAACTGCGCTGGAACGAGACCTCCGCTTTCGCCGCGGCCGCCCTGGCTCGAGCCGCCCGGAGATCGGGCCGCCCCTGCAAGGCGAGCGAAACAAAGTGCCCCAGAGGGGGAAGACTGTCTGCCACGAGCGGGGGGTCATCGAGCGTCACCTCCACCGAGTCGAGCGGCGGCGCAGGGTCTGTGTGGTGAGCGATGAACGGCAGGAGTGATGCCCGGGCGCGGGCCAGTTCCACTTCCTCGAGTATCGTACTCGTAGCGGCTCGCTCGACCTCGACCTGGACGCGGATCAGGTCGCCCTCCGCCCCGATCCCCTCGGAGACACGGGACTGGTTGTAGGCGGCCAGGGACTCGAGCCCGCGCTGAATCTCGGATGCGGCCTCGACGCTCGCCTGAGCGAGGGCCACCCTGTAGAAAGCCCGTGTCGCGTCCAGCACGACCTGCCGCCGGGCCGCGACGAGGTCCGATCTTGCGGCGACAGTCTCCTGGTCGGCGCGGCGCATGCGCGGCCATCGCTGATACAGATCCTCGATCGGGAGTGTGGCAAAGAACGAGGTCTCGGTACTCACGCCCGGAGGCCGCGTGCTCCCGAAGAACGATCCGTTCTCGACTTGATAGGTCAGCAGAGGATTGGCGAACGCGCCAGCGCCGGCGCGATTGCCCACGGCGGCCGCCACTCGGCCGCTCGCGGCCTCGACCAGAGGATGGCGTGTCAACGCCCGTCGGAGGACCTGACTGAGTGTCCATCCGACCCCGGGGAGATTTGTTGCGGAAACGCTCTGGGATTGGGTTCGCGCTTCAAGAACCTTGAGCCTTTGAGCATCAAGCACGCTGATTCCGCAATTCAGAGCGACCAGCGCAAGTGCGACAGGGCTTCGGAGCCACCCGTTCATACAGGATCCACGTTGAGAGTCTCCGGGATTGTCCCGGTGAACATCATCGTGCCTGCGCTCGGCGGATAGGCATGCGCGGCACACGCGAAGGACGGTCGATTTTGTCAACGGAAAGAGCGGGCGCGGGAACGGTCAGGCGCCCTGAGAAGACCTACAGGTAGGGTGGGGCTCTGGATTGAGAGGGAAAGTTCGGATCAGGGCCGGCTCTCACCTCGGGGATGACGACGAGCGGAATGATCCGGACCGGTGCGTCAGCGAGGCAGGGCCGGCCGATGGATGACGGAAGCGCCGACCCTGCTGCGGCCTGCTCTGACGTGGACCGGATCGCCGGGTCCAGGATTGGATGCTGGTGCCCGTGATCGTCGCCGATAGTAGCAATGAGTCGCGTCGCCCCCGGAACGACCTCCGCCTTCGCATCATGCTCTCGGTGAAGGTGGGTCAGCGCGTGGGCGAGTTCCCAGGCAGGTTCCGCCAAGCCACCGATGACGAACAGGACGGCGGCGAGGAGACGGAAATAACCTGAGCGCAGCATCCAGCAATAGTAGCGGCCACGGCGCCGGAAAGGGAAGGGTCGCCAAGAATCGGTCTGGCTTGAACTCCGGTCAGCCGACTGGGTGCAGGCGCACGCTGACAGTCGCGCTCTGTCACGGCCTGTGCCCCGAGCGGCGCTGCCGGAACCGCGCGTACAGCGGGCCAAGCAGCCCCACGTGCTTGATCATCAGTAAGACGATGGCACCCGACAGTACGGCCGCCGACAGCATCACGTGCGACGACACGTAGTACAGGATGACGCCGTGGCCAGCTAGGAGTACGATCACCAGAACCGGCAACATCCAGACGCGCTTGACCGCGAGACGATGTGGCGGCCCGTTCATCGGACCGTTGCGAGAACGAAGTTGAGGTCCCGTACGCCGACCGGGCCGCTCTCCATGACCTCGAGTCCCGCCTCGGTGAGCAGCTTGACGATGCCCTGCGCGCCGACTCGACCATGCCGGTGGAAACGCTCAATGAGGCTCTTTCTGTCTCTTGGTGCTCCCCCGAAGTCGACAGCGAGCGCGCGGCCGCCGGTCTTGGGCACCCTACGCATCTCCCGCGCGCACTGCTCGCGCGCCGTGCGGGGCAAATGATGCAGCATCAGCGTGCTCAGCACCGCATCGAAATGTTCACCCGGAAAGGGCCGCCCTTCGACGACGCCGTTGGTGAAGGTCACGTCCACGCCAGCCTTGTTCGCCTTCTTTCTTGTCCTGGCGATCATTTCGGACGCCGCATCGATTCCGTGCACGCGGCCGAAGGGAATGGCTCCCAGACCCGAAACCAGACGGCCGCTGCTGCGAGCGCGACAAAGGCTACTCGCGCGAGGTCGGGCCACCTGATGGCGGAGTTGCTGTGGCCTTCTTGGGTGGAAGGAGGATCGTAGGCTTGACGCTGGGGGCCACCGGACTCAAGGTGTGCCTCGGACATCAATGTGTACTCCGGTGCCGTGGCCGTGAGTTCCGCAGGCTCTCTCGGCTCAAGTCTGCCCCAGCTCACGCTTGGACTTGGCGCTCTCGCGGGTCTGGTCCGCTTTCATCTTTTCCGCCATCTGCTTGACCTCCGGCCCGGTCAGCTTCGTGCGCCATGAGCAGGATTCCCTTGTGGTGGTCGCTCATCATCCGGAGGAACTGCTGGTCCGGATTCCCCACGCTGTCCATTCCGCTCATCCTCGCCATGCTGGTATCCGCCTGCGACATGGAAGCGGACTGAGGGTGGCGGTCACTGGGACGCACTCATTTCGAGCGCGAACGTGCCAGGGTGGCGCTGGCCGCCAAGATCGTGTACCAGGCTGTCAAGCAGGCGAACGAAGCCCGGATCGTTCGTGATGCACACCACGAGGATGTGCGGGCCAATGTGGAGGTGAGGGACCCCACCGATTGGCGGAGGAACGGCAAGTCGAGGCGAAAGGTGCGCCTCGGGACTCGAATCGTCGTCGTGCGGGATCAGATAGATCTGCACGTCATTGCCATCGATGAGGAAAGCCCGGACCGGCCCCCGTGCGAATCGGGCAGAGCCGTCCACATCCCTCGCAGGTAGAATCCGCGCTCCCCCACGCCGCAAGCCCGCCAGAACGATGTCCATCTCCTGGCGGGCCTCCGCCAGCATGTCCACGGGCACGGGGCGCGGAGTTACGACTGCCCCCGCCAGCAACGCGGCCGGCCACAGCACGCGGAGCGCCGGCCGGGGCAGGCCCATCGATACCCGCAGCGCGGTCAGCAGAATACCGGCGCACAAGACGAGAACCCCCGAGGCCACACCAGCGGCGGTGGCAGGAGCCGATGCGACCTCACGTAGCAGCAGGACGATCCCGCCGGCCAGCAGCAGTGCGGGGGCGGCCAGACCCTGGCCCTCAGTGCCTCCGCGGCGCGAAAACCGGATCTCGATCAGGCCAACGACGTCGACGACCGCCGCCGCCCAAATCCCGAGCATGAGTGCGGAGAGAGGAAGGTCGGTCGGCGCTCCGCCCAGGAGCGACACCAGGACGCTCGCACCGATGGCGGTGGCCGCGACCATGAACGGCGCCGGCCAGTACGCGCGCCAGCGGCCCACCCCGGCGGCGGGCCACGCCCCGGCCGCCGCCAGCGCGGCTGACAGCACGGCCGCCCACCGCAGCAGGTCCATCCTCGCTCCGCCGGCTCAGTGCCGCGACGGCGGGTAGTGGAAGCGGAAGTTGTGGCGCTTGCCCTCGATCGCCAGGCTCACGACCGCCTGAAAGCTCTTCAGTTTCGTGGCATCGAACGCCGCTCCCAGCCGCTGCGATCCGGAATCGACCTGGAGCGGCAGAGTGATGGGCTCTCCGCCCTCCGGCATGAGCGTGACCTTGCCTCCGGCGGGCGGGGGAACCGTCTTCTCCGTCGCGTCCAGCAGCCACACCGAAATGGCCCCCGAAGGGTCGGCCTTGAATTCGACGTGGTGTTCGGCGACCTCGACGACCTCGCCGCCATGGGGCGCACTATGGGTATGCTCGCCC
>JBDTTA010000041.1:0-15613 GCA_039930845.1 Gemmatimonadales bacterium | reverse complement strand
GGAGTCAGCCACCTGGGCCACCAGCTGCCCGTTTCGAGGTGGTGCCGCTCGACCACCTGGACGGCCGCGAACCCGGTGTGAAGCTGGGCGAGAATTCTCGGACAGGGATCTCCGGTGCTGCGCCACCCGGGGGAGTGGACCAGATTCCAGACCAGACTCGTGGCGCCCCACCCGTGGCTGTCGCTCACGCCGACGACGAAGCGGTTCCGAAGGCCGGCGAGTGCCACCACGGAATCCCGGCGCGCCCGGCTCATTTCCGCCGCCTTGGGCGCCGCGTTCACGATCTCGATGCCATCGGCTCCAGCAGCCATCAGACTATCCAGCCTGCTCCAGTGATTCTGTTCGTACTCAGGTAACGACAGGACGGAGAGGGCGCCGTACGCCGAGTCGCTGACGGCGAGGAGGGTCTCCAATGCCTCCAGCGAGCCGTTGTACCGGGTGCGATCGACCGGAATCGAGTCGCCGAGGAGCACCACGTGGGCCCGCCAGGCGCTGACCTCGATTCCCGCACACCGGGCCGGTCGGCCGGCGGGGTGGCCCAGCCCTTCGACCGTGTTATGGTCGGTGATGAATACCGCGTCGAAACCGGCCCGCTTGTGCCAGCGCAGATTCGCCCCGCCGTCGAAGCCACGCATGAGGGTGCCGCGTACGTCGTGGGAGACATTGGTGTGGCTGTGGAAGTCGGTGACGATATAACCGGGGCCTGCGCCGACGAGAGAGATCATGGGCCGGTGCCACAGAAGCCCCAGCGCGACAAACGCGACGAGCGCCGCGAACGACGCGGCGAGGATGGCCACTTCGCGCCGCCAGCTCCATTCTTGGTGCCACCACGCGCACCGAATGGCGTGCCCGATTCGCCAGAGCGCATAAAAGACGGCGAGCCCGATGAGGAACCAGATCAGCCGGCTCATGCTCAGCATCGAGACGCCGTCCCACAGCGTGAAAAGCGGCGCGAGCAGTACGTAAAGCCAGGGAGCGTGCAGGTGCAGGAAAGGCGAGAGGGTGCCGCCCGTCGGATCGTACAGCGCCGGCGCCGCATCGAGCCGTGCCGCGATCAGCGCCACGGAAAGCACCAGCGGGACGCGAAGCGTCGTCGAGGCGGAGGATTCGAGGATCCGGGAAATGAAAGGGATGTCCTGAATGTCAGAGAGAGAAGAGGAGCCGGAGGACGATTTTCCTCTCGGCGATGGCACTGCCGATTCCGAGGCCGAGGTCCAGTGTCCCTATTGCGGGGAGGTCGTCGAGATCACACTCGACCCCGGTGGAGGAATGCTGCAGGAATATGTGGAAGACTGCCAGGTCTGCTGCCGGCCGTGGCAGGTCCGGGTAAACTACCAGGCCGATGGCCGGGCTATCGTCAGTCTCGAGGCCGATGACGAGGAGTGACCGCTCAGATACCGGCGAGCCAGGGATACCCCTGATCTTCCCAGTACCCGCCCGGTCGCTCGCTCGTGAACGTCATGGCCGTGAGATACTTGGTCATCTTGTAGCCCAGCTTGATGGGCGAGTAGAGCCGGAGCGGCGCGCCCTTGAGCGGTGACAGCGGCCTGTCGTTGTGTGCATAGGCCAGTATCGTCTGCGGATGCATGGCGCTCTTGAGATCCCACCCGTTGAAATAATCACTGTCGAAGGAGTCGAACCGCAGATAGTGCGCCTCCGGCGTCGGCTGCACCATTTTCGTCAGCACGGAAACCCGGACGCCCGTCCAGCTCCCGATGGCGGTCCACCCCTCGACGCAGTGGTGCTTGACCGTGTAGGTCTCGCTCGGCATGGCCATGAGCATGTCGAGTGTGAGCGTGAGCGGTTTTCGCACGGCACCACCCACGACAAACTTCCACTGGCTGGGCGCCGCCGGAAATGCGCCGGTATCGTTGCGGGTGATCGAGTAGGAAGGAAAATCCCTCGCCGGCGTGCGGGCAGTGACGGGATACTCCTTCGCGAGTCGCCCGGGGGAAAGCAGCAGCCGTTCTCCCACCCAGTCGTTGAGCCGGGAGAACGCGCGCAGCCGCGGCTCCAGCGACGGCCCGCCATCCCATCCGCATGCAGCGACCAGCGCCGCCGGCCCCGCGACGAGCCCCAGTCGAAACAGGTCACGCCGGGTGAGCCGGTGTTCGGGCTCAGTCATGGCTCGGAAACCTCCCACGGTACCATCCCGTGATCATCGCCCTGAGCGATGCCGGATCGACCAGGACGACGAGCGCAATGTGGAGCAGCGTGAACCCCACGAAGAGCCACACTGCCAGAAAATGCCAGTATCGCGCGAGCTCGTAGCCGCCGAAGAGCGACGTGAGCCAGGAGAGCTGCACCGGCTTATAGATGGCGAATCCTGTCAGCGCCGAGAGCGCGCCAAGGATCACAATAAATGTGTACGCCCCCTTCTGGAGGGCGTTGTGCTTGCCTTGCGGAGGGTGGTCTTTCAGCACCCGGAAATAGTACAACTGCATCCGGACCGCCGGTCCAACGTCTCGTGGCCCGAAGAGCAGGGAGCGCCATTCGCCGGATGCGGCGAGGAAGCCGAGATAGACGAGGCCGGTGATCACGAACGGCCACGCGAGGGCAAAATGCCAATTGAGACCGCCGGCGAGCCAGCCTCCGAGCCGGGCCCAGTGGGGAATCGGCTTGCCGTCGAGCGGATTGGGTAGGGGGAATGACCCGCCGCGAATACCGAAATGACTGAACGCGCCGTAAATCTGAAGGCCGCTGGCGATCATCCCGACGAGCACCACGGCGTGCAGCCAATGCGCCGTGCGAACCAGCCCGTGATGGCGCTTGACGAGTGGCCGCGGGCCAGCGGCAGATTCCATGAGAGCACCATCCGGGGTAAAGGATCGAACCCATCTACCACGTAACGACGCGGCTGCGATCGTGGTTCTATCTGGGCGATCAGCCGTTCAGGATCCGCTCAGCGGCCCGGAGACCGCTGACGAGCGCGCCGTGCACCGTGGCGCTCCGGCCGTCGGGACCCACCGCTTCACCTCCAAGATAGAGCGTGTCCGCTACCGGGTGGACAAGGAATTCTCGTGCGGCCGCCGCCCCCACGCCTCCGTAGCTGTATGCCCCGAGCGAGAGAGGATCGAGGACCCAGTCGTGATGATGGGCCCCAAGAATCCGGTCGGCAATGGCTCGAGCGGGCCGGCCGAACGTCACGGCCAGGGAATCGATCGCCGCTTGGCGGATCACTTCCGGCGCCCGTCCGGCCAGTGACGTTGCGCGCGGCCCGCCGCACCAGCCGGTGAGATGTGCCGCTTCGCCCTGAGCAGAGACCCACCAGACGGGGAACGCCGATCCGGGGCCGTGTATGAAGCTGACAGGCGGCTCGTCCGGCCGCTGCCACCATGCGCCGTCGAATCGAAGCACGATCCGGTGCGCCGCGCCCATCTCGAGCGCCCGGAGCGCGTCGCTCCATCCTGGCGGCTCGGGCTTCAGGAGTAAGGCGCCGGGGGTGCCTGGCGGCGCCTTGAGGACACCGAGGGGCAGGGTGATGACGGCACGCGTTGCGGTCACTTCCCCGCTCGCGTGGTCGGGATGCCGGACGGCTGCTCTTATCTCGCCGGGCCGCCACCGGAGCGAACGCACGGTCGTAGAGAGTCGCAGGTCGAGGAGCTCCTGGCGACACTGCGCGAGGAGCCAGCGCGGAACACCGTCGTAGCCATCGGGGAACCGGAATACCTCCTCGCCGTCCTCGTCTTCCGCCGCTTCGGTTTCCGCGAGTGCCCTGGTGCCGATCCGCCGCACGTCGGCGGCGTGAAAGCTCTCGACGTAGGCCGCGCCGGCGCCGAGGAGCGCGGGATCGTCGCCCGCGGCGCGGTGCTCCGTCAGCGCCGCGATGAGCGGACGATCGGGGGAGCCGTCCTGTTCGGCACCGAGGAGGTGTTCCATGACGCTCCGCACGTCGGGAAACCGGATCTCCCGGCCTTCGCGCAAGCCCTCATGCCGCTCGGGGACAGGCCGGGTCGGGAGGCCTGCCTCCCGAATCACCGGCCAGAGGGCGTTGGAGTGTCCGTGAATGAATTCGGCGCCGAGCTCGATCGGCAGCGTGGCGCCGGCGGGGCGGACCGTGTGCACCCGGCCGCCGATCCGGTCACGCGCCTCGACAAGCGTCACGTGCAGGCCGGCAGTGGTGAGCCGCCGCGCAGCCGCCAGGCCGGCGATGCCCGCGCCGATGACGAGGACATCGGTGGTGCTACTCGTATCGGAGCGCCACGATGGGGTCGAGGCTGGCGGCCCGGCGGGCGGGCCAGATGCCGAAGAACAGGCCAATGATCGCGCTGAACCCGAAGGCGATCGCGACCGAGATCGGCGAGATGAAGGTGTTCCACTGCAGGAAGTGCGACAGTGCGATGGCCGTGCCCGCCCCCAGCAGCACGCCGAGAAGCCCGCCCACGAGACAGAGCACGAGCGCCTCGATCAGGAACTGCAGCATGATCGTGATCCGGGTGGCGCCGAGCGCCATGCGGACGCCGATCTCCCGGGTCCGCTCCGTCACCGAGACGAGCATGATGTTCATGATCCCGATGCCACCGACGACGAGGCTCACCGCTGCCACGCTCGCCAGGAGACTGGTGAAGACCTGCGTCGCCTGCTGCTGCGTGGCGAGGACGTCCTGCTGATTGCGGATGGTGAAATCGTTTTCCCCGCCCGGCCGGATGTGATGCTCGCGCCGGAGGACCCGCTCCAGGTCTACCATTCCCTGCTGCATCGGCACGCTGTCGGCCACCTGGATCGAGAGCGTGCGGAGCCGCTTGCTGCCGAAGACCCGATACTGCGCGGTGGTCAGCGGAATGAGCAGCTGCTCATCGGGGTTGCCGAAGCCGCCGGCCGAGCCCTTCTCGCTCAACACGCCGATGATCTCGAAGGGGATGCCGCGAATCTGCAGCGTCTGGTGGATCATGCCGGCCGGATTCCCGTTGAGCATCTTGGGCACCGCGGAGCCGAGCACCACGTACCTGCGGCGGGCGTCGACGTCGCCGGCCGTGAACATCCGGCCGTAGGGGACCTCGTAGTTCTTGACCTCGAGGTAATTCGGCGTGGTGCCGACGACGTTCACGTTGCTGTTCTGATTGCCGTACTTGATCTGAAGCGACTGCTGCATCTCGGGGACGACCGCCTTGAGCAGTGTCGCGTCGCGCAGGAGCGCCTCGTAGTCGTCGGTGCTCAGGATGGTCCGATCGGTAATGCGTATGCCGCCGAACGACGCCTGCCCTGCCATGACGCTGAAGGTGTTGGCGCCGAGCGCCGCGATGCGGTCGTTGACCGCTTTCTGGGCCCCGCTGCCGAGCGCGACCATCGTAATCACCGCGCCGACGCCGATGATGATGCCCAGCATGGTGAGCATCGATCGGAGCGCATTGGCCCTGATCGACTGGAACGCGACCGCGACGGTTTCGCCAAGCAGCATGCTTTAGCGGCCTCCCGTGGTCTGTGTCGTGGTGGTGGTGGTCTGAGTCCGCATCCCCGGAACCGCGCCGCCGCCGGTCATGCGGTTCAACCGCTCCTTCATGTCCGACTGCGACTGGACCAGGCTCGCGCTTGGCAGGAGCAGCACCGAGTCGGCGGGCTCGAGCCCGGACAGGACCTCGCTGTAGTCCATGTCGGTGAGGCCGGTTCTGATCCAGGTTGCCGAGATCTGCCCGCCCCGCTTGACGAAGACGATATACCGGCTGGTCGCCCCGCCGCCGCCGCCGCCGCCGCCGCCGCGGCGGCCGACTCCGGCTCCGCGCGTCCGCATCGGTCTGCCGCCGGCACTCTCTGCCCGCTGGCCCCCGATGGTGTCCCGCCACTGAGTCGCCGTGCTGTCGGCACCGCGACGCGACATCCCCGTCGTGTCCGGGTGCGCCGCGAGCTCACGGGTCACATCATCGAGCGAGAGGCCGAGGACCGCCGCCGCGGAGCTCACGTCGCGCTGGGTACGGAGCGCCGCGTTCGGGATGGCGAGCACGCTATCGCGGTTGCCCACGTGGATCTCCACGTCGGCATTCATCCCCGGCCGGAGCAGCCCGGCGCGGTTGTCGATGCGTACGCGCACGGGGAACATCGTGACGTTCTGCTCCGTCACCGCCTGCGGCTCGATCTTGAGCACCGTGCCCTGGAACGGCCGGTTCGGATAAGCGTCGACCGTGACGGTGGCGGGGAGATCGACCTTGACCTTGCCGATGTCGGTCTCGTCGACCAGCGTGTTGACCTGCACGAGGTTCAGATCGGCCATCTTGAGCAGGGTGGTGCCGCCGCTCACGTTGTTGGTGGCGGAGGCGATGACCGCACCCCGCTCGACGTCCTTTTCGATGACGGTGCCGGTAATGGGCGCGCGGACGTCGGTGTCCTCGAGCTGGATCTTCGCGTTGTCCACCGACACCTGGGCGTTGACCACTCCAGACCTGGCGTCGGCGTAGTCGAGCAGGGCCTGTTCATACTCCTGGTCGGAGATCGACCTCGATGTGTGCAGCTCCTCGGAGCGGTTCTTTTGCGTCGTGGCATTCGACAGCTTCGCCCTGGCCACATCGAGATCGGCCTGGGCCTGCGCCAGCAGGTTGCGCGCGTTGCGCGGATCGACCTTGACCAGCGGGTCGCCACGCTTGACGAGCTGCCCCGTTTCGGCGAGCAGCTGGAGGATTTCGCCGGAGGCCTTCGACTTGACCTCCACCGTCGTGTCGGGCTGGATGGTGCCCGCGGCCAGCGCGGACACACTGATGTCGCGCCGCTCCACCGGCACCGCCTGATAGGCGACCTGCTCGACCTTCTTCTTGCATCCGGCTGCCAGCAGCACGATGCAGCAGAGGCACAGCATCCGTGACGTCACGCGGCCCCCCCGCTCGCGAAGTCCCGCTCCACCCGGCCGTCCTTGAGGTGGACCTGCCGTCTCGCGTGGGCGGCGATGTCGGGCTCGTGGGTCACCAGAAGGATCGTCTGCCCCTCCCGGAACAGCTCCTCGAAGAGCGCCAGGATTTCCTCGCTGGTGGCGCTGTCGAGATTGCCGGTCGGCTCGTCGGCCAGGACGATGCTGGGCGAGTTGACGAGCGCGCGCGCGATCGCCACCCGCTGGCGCTGGCCGCCTGAAAGCTCGTTGGGACGGTGCTGCATCCGGTCGGCCAGCCCGACGCGGGTGAGGGCCTCCGTGGCGAGCGACCGCCGCTCCTTCGAGCCGAGACCGGCGTACACGAGCGGCAGCTCGACGTTGTGCAGCGCCGTGGCCCGTGGCAGCAGGTTGAAGGTCTGGAAGACGAAGCCGATCTCCTTGTTCCGGATGCGGGCCAGCTCGTCGTCGTCGAGGTCGGAGACGCGGTGCCCGTTAAGCCAGTATTCTCCGCCGGTAGGGCTGTCAAGGCAGCCGATCAGATTCATCAGCGTCGATTTTCCCGAGCCCGACGGGCCCATGATGGCCACGAACTCGTTCTTCCTGATGGTGAGATCGACGCCGGCGAGCGCGTGCACGACCTCGCCGCCCATGTCGTAGTCCCGCTGGAGATTGCGGGTGATGATGATGGCGTCGCGCGGTGCGTCGGCCGGCAGCATCGCCATCCGCTCGGCGGTATCGCTCAGTGAGGCGGTCACAGCGTTCGTCCGATCAGCGCTTCGAGCTGCGCCTTGGCGCGGAGGTAGTCGAACCGGGCGACCACCACGTCCACCTCCGCCTGGTTGAGAGATTCCTGCGACGTGAGCACGTCCACGATCGTGGAGACGCCGAGCCGGTAGCGCTCCTGCTGCACCCGGAGGTCCTCGGTGGCGGCGGCCACGCTGGTCTGGGTGATGTCGATCTTGGTCCGCGCGGCGTCGAGCGCGGCGAGCTGCGAGATGAGCTCCGACTGCACGGCGCGGCGGGCATCGGCGGCGTTCGCCTCCGCGAGATCGAGACTGGCGGACTGCTGCGTGACGCCGAGCTCGCGGGCGAATCCATTGAAGAGCGTCCACCGGAGCCCGAGGCTGAGCTGCCGCTGATTCAGGAGATCGTAATCGTTGGCGCGGCTGCCGTTCCAGGCGGTGCTTGCCGCCAGATTGAGACTCGGCCAGTAGGCGGACCGCGCGGCCCGAAGATCGGCGCGGGCCGCGACGGCGTTGGCGGCCGCTTCCTGAATCCGGGGCGAGCGCGACTCCGCCTCGGCGCGAATGGCGGCGGTATCCACCGGTGCGACGACCTGATAGAATGCGGAATCATCCGTCGCGCGAACCCGGCCCAGCTCGCCGATGAGCCGGGCGAGGCCGGCCTCCGCGGCGGCGAGCGTGGTCTGGGACTGGATGAGATCGAGACGGGCGGTGCCCAGCGTCACGAGCGACCGGAGCGAGTCGGAGCGCGTCCCGGAGCCGGCCTTGAGCTTGGCCACCGATACCTTGAGCTGTTCCTCCGCGCGGCGCACGCTGGCTTCGCGCACGCCGACGAGCTGCGCGGCCGCGAGGGCATCGAAGAACTGGTTCGTGGTCGTGAGGGCCTGCTGAAACCGGGCGTCCACCAGCGAGGCGCCGGCGGCTTCCTGGCCGGCCCTGGCCGCCTTGAGTTCGGCGCCGCGCCGGAAGCCGGTAAAGAGGTCGAGATTCGCGGAGAGCGACGCGCTCACGCTGCGATTGCTCCGGTCGCCCGAGATCACCTGGCCGGTAATCGGATCGACGCTCGATGCGCTCTCCGAAAAGAACTCGCTCGCCGAAGAGCTGGCGTTCACGGTGGGCAGGTACCCTCCCCAGGCGCTGCGGCGCTGTGCCGCCGCCGTCTCGACGGAACCCCTGGCCTGAACCATGGCCGGTTGAACCTTCTCCGAGAGCTGGATCGCCTCCTGAAGGGAAACGGCGCGGCCCTGCGCGCTCAGCCGGGGTGCCGTGATGCACGACAGGGCCAGCAGAGGAACGTAGACGCTTCTCATGCCTTCCAGGGTTGACGAGGACGGAAAGACGCCCAGGATCGAACGAATGCCGCCCGGGAGGAGCCACGAAACATACCCCGGGCGACATTGCTGGACAGGATTCCCGGGCGGCGGGCAGCGTCGCGCCGGATCGTCCTACGCATCTACAGCCCCGGGGAGGGGGTCGTTGGGTTCGGGCCCCGGACTCTCCCTCCAGTGGCCAACGGGCGATGAGGGCGGACTGTATACTGCCACTGACGCCTCCCGGCGGCGGACCGTCCGGCGAGACCTCCCCGGCGGTCCAGCCGTCCCTTCACAGCGGGGAAGGGTACGACCGATTCGACACTCGCCGTGGTGAGCGCCGAGGAGGGGGAAGGACTCCCGGAATCCCTCCCAGCGCCGGCGCCTCCTGATCCGGAAGAAGCCGCTGCAATCGTGCTCGTCCAGCAAGGCCGGACGGAGGCGTTCGAGCTGCTGGTGCAGCGATACATGCGAGGGGCGTTCGCGGTGGCCTACCGGCTTCTGGGCCACCGCGAGGACGCCGAGGATGTGGTGCAGGAGGCAATGCTCGCGGCCCTCACGAACATCCATACCTTCGATACCTCTCGCAGCTTCAGGCCCTGGCTGTACCGCATCGTGGTGACCCGGGGCCTCAACTCCCGAACGTCTCGAGCGCGACGAGAGACCCAGCCGATTGAGCATGACCTGTTCGCCAGCGGGGTACCGGGCCCGGCGCGCGAAGCCGAGCGGGCGGGTCTGCGTGAGGCGGTATCGCAGGCGCTCGCGCGGCTTCCGGAGAGGCAACGAATGGTGGTTCAGCTTTTCGAGCTCGATGGATTCTCCGGCGCGGAGATCGCCGGAATGCTCGGCATTCCCGCAGGCACCGTGCGATGGCATTTGCACGAGGCGCGGCGAACGCTGCGAGGCATGCTCGCCAATTTCCAGGAGTCGCCGGATGAGTGACAATTTTCGCTGGGACCAGGACCCTGTGCGCGATGGCGCGCTGGGACGGGTGCTCCGGGAGGGTGGCGCCGCCGCCCCTTACGACGCTGTGCCGTGGGCCCGCCTCCAGGCCGAAGTGATGCGGCAGGCGGTGGGACGGGGGGCCGCCCCGGGGTGGTGGGAGTTCGTCGCCGGGTGGGGCCGGATCGCCGCGGCGGCGAGCATCGCGGCGATGCTGTTCAGCGCCGTGCTGTACTGGCGCGCCATGCCGGCATCGGCCGTGCCCGACGCCGTGACGGCGGCCCCGGAATCAGTCGCCATCGCCCGGGTGGCAACTGCCTACCCCGATGAGACGGCCTTCGCGTCCCTGGTACGAGCGGAGCACCACGACGAGTTCACCGCCTGGGGCACGCGATGAATCCCTTCCGTCGTTCGCGCCTGCTCGCGGGCGTCGTCATTCTGCTGGTCGGTCTGGCCGGCGTCGCGATCGGCGCCGCCATCGACCGCGCCGTGGAGCATCGGCGAATGCTCTCCTTCGTGGTGGGCGGGCGCGTTCCCAAGGGACCGCCACCGGAGGCACGGAAGTGGGTGCTGTCGCGGCTGCAGAGCGGGCTCGGCCTTTCGACCCAGCAGCGAATACAGGTGGACTCGGTGCTGGCAAGGCGGGAGGCGGAAGTTCGCGGGCTGATGCTCGAGATGCAGCCACGCTTCGAGGCCATCTCCGCCCGCACCCGGCGCGATCTTCAGGCGGCGCTTACTCCCGACCAGCAGAAGCGGTTCCTCGACATGAGCAAGCGGGCGGGGCCGACACCGACGCGGGACGAGCCGCCGGCTCACTGACGCCTCTGTTCCCTCAGCGGTCGGCGCGGCGGCGGAAGGCCTCGCGCCAGGCGCTGAACGCGAGCCAGGCGCAGAGCACGCCGAAGGTATACGCCGCCGCCGTGGGAAGGACGAAAAAGAAGGCGCCGAGGACAACCAGCAGGATGGTCAGCGGAACGAAGATCGAACGGCGGGCGTTGGCGAGCACCAGGCGGAGGGCCACCACGGCCCGCATCCTCCGCTCCCTGACGTTCTTGTGGTGTGAGGGAGAAGCCACCTCGGGGTTTTCGAGGGCCAGAACCGTCGGGAGCGCGGAGCTGATCCGCCCGGGGGCGTTCACCGGACGCCGGGTCACCTCCCGGCTCCGTGCGATGTCCAGCCGGAATCGGTGCTCCATCGCTTCCGCCAGGCCGGAGTTCTCGATGAGCACGTCGAGCTCCCAGTTTCCGAGGAGGCTCGACGGATTGAGATTGCTCGATCCGATCCTGCTCCATCTTCCGTCGGCCACGATCGTCTTGGCGTGCAGCATCGGTCCAGCCCACTCGTAGATGCGCACACCGCTCCGCAGCAGCTCCCGATAGCCGATCCGCGTGACGTTTCTGACGAACGGCAAGTCGCTCGAACCGGGGACCAGCAGGCGCACGTCGACGCCGTCTTTCGCCGCGTCGCGCAGCGCCTGAAAGAGTCTGGCCGGCGCGACGAGATAGGCGTCGGTGATCCAGAGCCGGAGCAGGCTCCCGGCGGCGAGCAACTCCGTGACCCGGTAGGTCCGCTCGCGTCCGGGCTCGCCGCCGATGACACGCACTTCCGCCTCGCCCCTGGCGGGCACCTGGCCCCGGGATTCGGTCCCGGGGATCACCCCGCCCGCCACTCCCCACGTCTTTGCAAACGTGCGGTCGAGCGCGGCGCAGGCCGGTCCCGCGATTTCCACCGCGGTGTCGCGCCAGGGCATCTCTCCTTCGGCCGACTCGCCCGTCCACTCCGAGCCGATGCAGAGGCCGCCGATCACCGCACGGTCGCCGTCGGCGGCGACCAGCTTCCGGTGGTTGCGGGAGAAGTTGGCAACCAGATCGAGCGGCTGGATCGGGTGAAACGCCCGCACCTCCACCCCGGCGTCGCGGAGCCGGCGCCAGTATTTGCGCCGGGTGCCGGAGGAACCAAAGGCATCGTAGAGCACGCGCACCTGAATTCCTTCGCCGGCGCGCGCCATCAACGCCTCGGCGAAGCGGATGCCGACCGCGTCGTTCCGGATGATGTAGTTCTCGAAGTGGATCCAGCGAGTGGCCCGGGCGATGACGTCGAGCATCACCGCGTAGGCCTCGGGGCCATCGATGAGCACCCGAACATGATTGCCTGGAATGGGCCGGCTACCCGCCGCGCGGTTGAGGGCGCAGGCGATCGACTCCTCGGCGCTCCCCAGGCCTACCGCGGTCAGACGACTCCCAGTCCCAGCGCGCGCTCGTGCGGGCGGAGCGCGCGGAGCACAGAGTCGATATGCTCGTCGAGCGGCACCCCGATTTCGGCCGCCCCCTGTGTCACGTCCTCCCGGCTTACGCCTCGGGCAAACGCCTTGTCCTTGAGTTTTTTCCGGACGCTCGAGACCTCGAGGTCGGCGAGGCTTCGGGATGGGCGCACCAGCGCGCACGCCACCAGGAAGCCGCACAGCTCGTCCACCGCGAACAGCGACCGGGCCATGGGCGTGTCACGCGGGACGCCGGTGTAGCCGGCATGCCCGAGGATGGCGCGTTGCATCGGCTCGGGCATCCCCCGTGCAGCCAGCAGTCTCACGCCTTCGCTCGGGTGCTCGGCATCCGGCGAGTGCGCGTCGTTGGGAAAGCGCTCGTAGTCGAAATCGTGGAGCAGGCCGACCAGGCCCCACTCGTCGGGCTCCTCGCCCGCGCGCTCAGCCATCGCGCGCATGGCGATCTCGACGGCGTACATGTGCTTCCGGAGGGCGTCGGAGGCGGTGTAGTCGTGCATGAGGCCCACGGCCTGGTCTCTGGTGAGCATGGGGGTCTCAGGGCTTACTGTTGCGCATGCCCTGCCGTCAGCGGCACGCGGGTCGAGACCTCGCCATCGAGCATGATCTCGAAGGCATAGTGGCCCGGGCGTGGCAGCGGAATATCGAAGACGAGCACCGCGCCCGCCTCGACGTCCACCACGCCCGCGGGCGGCTCGCCGAATTGCACCGTGCCCTCGCCGCCGAGGAGCTCGTTTCCGGCATCATCCACAAAGCGGATTCGGATGGTGTGCACGCCGATTTCGGTGCGCCGCCCTCGCACGCGGAGCACGAGGTGGGTTCGGGGGCAGATCGCCGGAAAGTTGCTCAGCCACACGTGCTGGAAGATACCCAGAACGCTGAGCTTGCCCTGCTGGTCGATCAGGGCATAGTCGGCGACGAGCGCAAAGTCGAGGTGCAGTTCAGGCGACTCGGATCGAGGTGATTACATCGTTCTGCTTGATGCCGTTGACCACATCCATGCCCTCGCGCACCTGGCCGAACACGGTGTGCACGCGGTCGAGATGCGACTGCGGCCCGTGGCAGATGAAAAACTGGCTGCCGCCGGTGTCCTTGCCGGCATGGGCCATGGAAAGGGTGCCGGCCACATGCTTGTGCGTGTTGAGATGAGTCTCGCACTTGATCTTGTAACCGGGTCCCCCGGTGCCGACTCGCGAATTGCCCGGCTCCTTCGAGAGCGGGTCGCCACCCTGGATCATGAAGTTCGGGATGACGCGGTGAAAGCGGGTGCCGTCGTAGAACTCGCTGTTGGCGAGCTTCTCAAAATTGGATACGGTGCCTGGTACCTCGGTGTCGTAGAGGTCGGCAACGATGGTGCCCTTGCTGGTTTCGATCGTCGCGATCTTGGCCACGGGATTCCTCGCGTTACGGATTTGAACGGTGCGGTAATCTATACGCGATCATCATCACATCGGCACCGCCGCGTGGAGCGCGGCCAGCGTTGCGCGCCAGCTCTCCGGGTCTTCCGCGGGCGCGCTGCAGCTCGTGCCGGTGCACGCGTAGCCGCGAGTGCCGCGAGCGGTATCGATCATGGCCTGGAGTACCGGGGGTAGCGCGGAGTGTCCCGCGTCCGCGAGACTCAACCGCCAGACGACCCGCCGGGGGAAGAACGTCGCGAGGGCGGCCGCATGCATCGCGGTGGCGCTCTCATCGCCGGGCTCGCCGACGATCACGAGATGCGTGGCCGGATTGAGGTGCCAGTCGGCCGCCAGGAGGTAGGCGGCGGTGTGCACGCCGAGCTCCGCCGGCCGGCCGGCGAACGCCCGGATGAGCGCTGCGCTGCGCTCGCGCCACCGCGGGGCCCTGGTGAGCTCGTGAAGCCGCGCGAAGACGATGCCCGCTACGCCGTTCGGTGAAGGCGTCGGGGTGTCCTGCACCGGCTTGGCCCGGGCGGGAAGGAGCCCGGGTTCGGACTCGCGGCCGCGCGGCGTATCGAAGAGACCGCCGTGTTCGTCGTCCCAGTAATCGGTCCAGACGCGGTCCATGATCCGTTCCGCCCAGTCGAGCCACGCCCGATCGCCGGTCGCCTCCGCGGCATCGAGCGCGGCCGCGGCTACCTGCACCTGATCGTCCAGCAATCCCCCCCTACCACCCTCGGTGTGCGCCACCGCATCCGGCTCAGCGCTCTCACGCCGAATGCGCGACATCGTTTCGAGTGCGTGGGTCAGCGACCAGACGTCTCCCAGCACATGACCGGCGCGAAGCAGCGCCGATGCCATCATCGTGTTCCAGCTGGTGTAGCGGCTGCGGTCGACGAAGGGCGCGGGTCTCAGAGCGCGTACCTCCAGCAGCGCGTAGCGTGCCGAATCGAGGAGCTGGCGGGACTCCTCGATCGTGCGGCCGCTCCGTGCGGCGACGGCGGCGAGCGGCTCGGCCACGAAGAGCACGTTCCGGCCGGGATCGTGATGCATCTCGCCGGCAGTGCCGATGTCGTAGCAGGCGGCCGCGATCTCCATCTGGTCGTCGGTCAGCGCCGCTGCCGCTTCTTCCCTCGTCCAGGTGAAGTAGTTCCCGTCGTCGTCCAGGCCGACGTCGGCGTCCTGGCTGGCTCCATAGCCGCCGCCCGATTCCGCGAGAACCTCGCGTACCCAGCGCACGATCCCGCGTGCCACTTCCGCGTATTCTTCCGTGCCGAAGCGGGCGTAGGCGTCCAGGTAGATCTTGAGCAGCTCGGAATTGTCGTACGACATTTTCTCGAAGTGCGGCACGATCCACTGCGCATCCACGCTGTAGCGGTGGAATCCGCCACCGAGCTGATCGTACACGCCTCCGCGGCCCATCCCCTCGAGGGTGCGGTCGACGACGCGCCGAACGGCGGCGTCCCCGGAGTCGTGCCACTGGTTGAGCAGAAAGGTGAGAGCACCCGGGTGGGGGAATTTCGGCTGGCCGCCGAAGCCCCCGTGTACCGGATCGAACACCCGGAGGATAGCGCTTGTGGCGTCCTGCAGCGCTGACGGGGAGAGATCACCGGCAACCGCCTCGTCGAGATCGGCGGTCACCACCCGGCGGATGGCATCGGCCTGCGACTGCACCTGCTCGCGGCGGGAGCGCCAGGCATCGAGCACCGCCGCCAGCACGGACCGGAAGCCGGGGCGCCCGTATTTTCCGTCGGGAGGGAAATAGGTACCGCCGTAGAACACTTCGCCCGACGGCGTGAGAAAGACGGTGAGCGGCCAGCCTCCCTGACGGGTGAGCGACTGCACGGCCCGTTGATATCGCGCGTCTACGTCGGGGCGCTCGTCGCGATCCACCTTGACGCAGACGAACTCCTCATTGAGCAGGCGGGCCAGCTCGGGGTCCTCGTACGACTCCCCGTCCATCACGTGACACCAGTGGCACCACACCGCGCCGATGTCGAGGAGGACCGGACGATCGTGCTCCCGGGCGGCCGCAAAGGCCTCATCGCCCCACGGAAACCAGTTGACGGGTTGATGGGCGGCAGACTGCAGGTAAGCGGATGCGGATTGCCCCAGACGATTCGCACTCATGGGAGGAAGTTAACGGGACC
>JBDTTA010000040.1:0-16213 GCA_039930845.1 Gemmatimonadales bacterium | reverse complement strand
GACCGCGCGATCGAGGTGTCGGCCCGGCGGGCAGTGGGGGCATCGCGACGGCTCGCCGCCGCCTCATGGCCGGGAAGCCTGGGGGACGGGACGCCTGTGCCGACCGTGATGGTGGTGTGCGGGCTGGCTCTCGTCGCCGTCCTCTGTGCCATGCTGCCGCTCATCTTTGCCCGCCAGCGGCGCATCGAGGATGCGCCCCGTAGACCGCTCCGGTTGGCCATTCCGGCATTGCAGCTCGGCATGAGCCTGGTGGTGCTCACGGGGGGTGCCCTGCTCGCCCGTCACGCCAGCGACACGATTCCGCGATCGGGGAGTCACGCGGCCGCAGGGGAGGTCTTCCGGCAAACGGATCCCGATGCGGCACCCGCGGCACGGGCGAGCCGCTACGCCGCGCTGCTCGATCAGCTCGCCGCCGGTGGGCGCTTCGACACCGTGAGCCTGACGACCGCCGGCGCACTCGTCGGTCTCGGCATGGTGAGCGCCGTGACGACCGACTGCGGGGAGTGCTCCGAGGGCGGCATTTTTCTGCCGTGGCATATCGTCCCGGCTACCCACCAGTTCGTGAGCGCAGACACGTTCCACGCGCTCGGCGTGCGCCTGCTGGCCGGACGCGGCATCACCTCGCGGGACCGCTGGGGCACCGAGCCGGTCGCGGTGGTGAGTCGCGGGCTCGCACTCCGCCACTTCCAGCGTGGGGAAGCACTCGGCCGAAAAATCCTGCTCGGTGACGATCATCGGACCTGGCACACCGTCGTCGGCATCGTGGACGATCCTCCACTCCGGGGCGTCGGAGCGGCGCTACAGCCACCGTTCACCGTCTATGCGAGTGTGCTCCAGCATCCAGTGCCCACCACCGAGTTGCTGGTGCGGGCGAAGGGCTCCACCGCCGTGGACGCCACCACGGTGGCCTCGGTCGGGCGGGCGCTCGTCTCCGGTGGCCGGCCACCGACCAGCATGACGGAAGCCGAGATGCTCGCCACAAATGCGCGGCCTCTCGCGTGGTTTTCGCGCTGGTTCAGTCTTGAGGGGTGGACCATGCTTGTACTGGCGTGCGGGGGCACCTTCGCCCTCATGCGGCTCTGGGTCCTCTCGCTCCTCGCGGAGCTCGGGCTCCGACGGGCGCTGGGTGCGAGGAAGTGGCAGCTCGTACGATTTGTCCTCCTTCGTGCCGCCGCGGTCGGTCTCGCTGGTGTGGCCGTCGGAGTGTGGTTCGGGCCGGCGGTGTGGAGCGCGCTCGCGAGCGGAACCGCCGGAGTGCCGGTGTGGCATGCTCCCACCGTCATGCGCTTCGCGCTGCTGCTTATCGTCACCGCTGTCGCCGGTGCACTGCTCCCGGCACTCCGGGCCGCACGCGGCGCTCCCGCAAGGCTGCTCTCGTGGACCTGACGCCGGTCGTGCTCGAGGGTGCGACGGTGAGACTCGAGCCGCTGGGTCCGCACCACCTTGACGGGCTCGCGGCCGTCGCGTTCGATCCCGACCTCTGGAGCCTCACCACCTCGCGGATGGAGCAGGGCGGTGATCTCGAGGAATACGTGAACGTCGCGCTGTCGGAGCAGCGGGCCGGTACCGCGCTTCCGTTCGCCACGGTGCTCCGTGCCACCGATGCAGTCGTGGGGAGCACCCGGTTCGGCAACGCGGTGCCACCACATCGGCGGGTCGAGATCGGATGGACCTGGGTCGCCCGTCCCTGGCAGCGCTCCGGCGTCAACCGTGAGGCCAAGCTCCTGATGCTGCGTCACGCATTCGATCGGTGGGGATGTCTGCGTGTCGAGTTCAAGACGAGTGCGCTCAACAACCGGTCCCGGGCGGCGCTGCGCGGCATCGGCGCCATCGAGGAGGGTGTGCTGCGGCATCACATGATCAACCCGGACGGATCGCTGCGCGATTCGGTGTACTACTCGATTCTTGCCGAGGAATGGCCGGCGGCGCGCCGGCGCCTCGAGGAGCGCCGGACCTGATGCCTGACATGCCGATGCAGGGCAACCGCAGGACGTTCATCGGACTGCTTGGCGGCTTCGTCGGAGCGGCGGCCATGCCGCACCATTCGACGCTCCTCGCTCAACCTCTCCCTGATTCCTCCGATCCCTGTTCGTTGCCGCCGGCCATTCACGCGCTCACCCGGATGCCGGGCACCGCCACGCCGATCGACGATCGCGAGCGACACTCCCGAATCGAGCGTGCCAGACAGTTGATGGCCGATCACCGCATCGACGCGCTGCTGCTCGAGCCCGGCACGAGTCTCACCTACTTCACCGGCGTGGGCTGGAGTCTGTCGGAGCGGCCCTTTCTCATGCTGATCCCCGTCCGCGGCGAACCGGTGTGCGTCTGTCCTGCGTTCGAGGAGGCGCGTGCCCGCGAGCGGTTGCGGTTTCCGGCGGAGGTGAGAGTGTGGCAGGAGGACGAGAGTCCGTACGCGCTGGTGGCCGGGGCGCTTCGGGACCGCGGCCTCACGACAGGCCGGGTCGGAATCGAGAGTGAGGTGCGCTTCTTCGTGTCCAACGGCGTTCGCGCCGCGGCAACGTCAGTGGAGTGCCTCGCCGCCGATCCGGTCACGATCGGCTGCCGCATGATCAAGAGTCCCGCCGAGCTCGCGCTCATGCAGCGGGCGAATGACTTGACGATTCTGGCCTTTCGGGCCTGTTTCGCCTCCATGCGATCGGGGATGACGGCGGACGAGCTTGCCGGTGACATGCTGGCCGCTCAGGAGCGTCTTGACGGCTCCGATCCGTGGGCGCTCGTGGGGTTCGGGAAGGCCTCCGCCTTTCCGCATGGCAGTACACAACCCCAGCATCTGCGCGAGGGTGACATCGTGTTGATGGACGCCGGCTGCGCACTCGAGGGATACCAGTCCGACATCACGCGCACGACGGTGTTCGGCAAGCCGACGGACCGTCAGATCGAAATCTGGACGCTGGAGCGTCGGGCGCAGGACGCGGCCTTTGCCGCCGCTCGAGTCGGCGCGACGTGCGAATCGGTGGATGCCGCCGCGCGAAAGGTGATCACCGATGCGGGGTTCGGTCCGGGGTACAAGGTCCCGGGATTGCCCCACCGGACCGGCCACGGCATCGGCATGGATGGACACGAATCGCCGAACTTCGTGCGTGGCAACACCACGCGCATCCAGCCCGGCATGTGCTTCAGCGACGAGCCGACCATCGCCATCTACGGCGAATTCGGGATCAGGCTCGAGGACTGCCTCTATATCGCAACAGACGGTCCCCGATTCTTCTCGGCGCAGAGCCAGGCGATCGACAAACCCTTCGGCTGAAGGCCATCGTTTCTTCGAGGAGGCTGACCCATGGATTCCGCAGGCACGGTGTTTCTTCTCCGGCTCATTCACATTCTTTTTGGCGTGTTCTGGGTGGGCGCGGTCATTTTCGTCTCCGCGTTTCTCCTGCCCAGCTTGCGCGCCGTCGGACCCGCGAGCGGGGTCGTGATGGAGCAGCTGGCTCAGGTCAGAAAGATGCCGATCTTCCTGATGAGCTCGGCCATCCTCACGGTCCTGTCCGGCATCGGCCTCTATTGGCGCGACTCGGACGGCTTCAGCGGTGCCTGGATGCACAGCGGGCCCGGCATGGTATTCGGTGCGGGCGGGGTGCTGGGTATTCTCGCCGCGGCCGTCGGCATGGCGCTCACCTCACCCGCCGGCAAGCGGATGGGCATGCTCGCGGCCGAAATGAGAAGCGCCGGCGGGCCGCCGCGTCCGGAGCTGCTCGCCCAGATGCAGGCCCTGCAGGTCAAGATCGCTCGCTCGTCCTCGGTCGTTGTCGCACTCCTGGTGCTCGCCGTGTGCGCCATGGCCATCGCGAGGTATGTGCCCTGAGATTGCCCACGGGAGCGCTCCTGGGCGTCCTGCTCGTGTCGGCGGCCTGCTCACCGCACTCGCCTCCGAGGCAACCCGGCCCCATACCGTGGAGCGGCTTTCGGGTGCTGGGCAACGCCAGCCCTTCGGATTCGGGTCCGCCGACACTCATCCTGGCCGATCGGGTCATCACCATTCGCGGAATGGACCTGCAGCGCACCGACGGCGGGCTCTACGCGGATGTCGATTCCACCCAGCACGCCACGCTGAGGTTGACGCTCTTCGATTCGGTGCCTGGACGCACGGTGCAGGAAGCCACACCGGCACCGGGCTGGATACAGGTGGTATACGAGGCGCGACTCGGGCCGCTCGAACCCGGACCGTATGAGGTGTGGGTAGGCAGGTGGGACCCGAAGAGTCACACCGTCGTGGTCACGACGCAGCCGCTGCGCGTCGAGGTGCCCTGAGTGCTGCGGCGATGAATCTCAGCTCGCGGTGACCAGTGTGACCACGGGCGGCGTCCGCAATGTTTGCAGCACGACGCAGTAGCGCTCGGTGAGCTTCAGCAGGGTCTCGAGCTGTTCCGCATTCGCGTCCGACACCAGATCGAAACCGAGCCGGATGGCCCCGAATCCCACCTGGGCATCTTTCGCCACGCCCAGGGTGCCCCGAAAGTCCAGATCGCCCTCCGCCCGGATCACTCCGCCGCTGACGGGGATGTCGAGCGCGGTCGCCACGGCGCGGAGGGTAACGCCGGCGCAGGCCGCCAGGGCTTCCAGCAGCATGTCTCCGGAACAGGCTTGAAGGCCGGACCCCCCGGTGGCCGGGTGAAGTCCCGCCTCGACGAGCGCTCGGCCGGTATCCACGCGACAGCTCACGCCTGGAGCGTCGAGCCGAGCTTCCGCGCTCAGCGTGACGAGCGCCGCGCCGGGGTCCTCACGGTACTGCTCCTTGAGCGGGCCCTGAAGGGCACGAAGCTCGTCGGCCTGCATTCACTGATCCCTTCCAGAAAAGATGCGCCGTTCGAACCGGCAGGCTTAACTTTGCACGGACGCGATGTATTCCACTTGGTCGTGATCGCGCTCGAAAGGTAGGCGGAAACCCGAACGAGTGCCGACCGTGACGAAAGGTACGTTGCATGACCGACGAGATGACGAGCACCACGTTCGAGCTGCCCGGCTATCAGGTGATGCACTCGATTGGAGGGGTCCGGGGGGTGACGGTGCGCTCCCGCTCACTGTTCGGGACCATCGGTGCCAAGGTGGAGACGCTGTTCGGGGGGCATATCAGCATGCTGACGTCCCTCTGCGAGCGCGCTCGGGCCGACGCCTTCGACATTCTGCTCGCCCACGCGCAGCACCGCGGCGCCAACGCGGTGATCGGCATCCGGTACGATGCGACCGAGATCATGTCCGGCGTGACCGAGGTCATCTGCTACGGCACCGCCGTCGTGGTCGAAGCGATTCATGAGTGACTCGCGTACGGTAATTGGACGCGCCGCCGGACTCACCACGTTCCTTGTACTGGGATGTGGCGGTCCGCCGAAGGAGGCTCCGGAACCCAGCGGAAAGCCGCACGCGCCGGCGAGCCATTTCCCGCGCGCGTTGTTCGGGGTGCAATGGAATCTCGTCGAGCTCGGCGATACGGAAGCCGAGCCGGGGCAGGGAGGGAAGCCGGCGACGCTCGAGCTGACGGAGCCAGGAACGCGCGTCTCGGGCTTTGCCGGGTGCAACCGGCTGGCGGGGACGTACGACCTCCGAGGCGATAGCCTGCGCCTGGGCCCGCTGGTGCTCACGCGCATGGCGTGCCAGAATGGGATGGAGCTGGAGCGGGCCTACGTCGAGGCGCTGGAAGCGACGCGCACCTACAGCGTGTCGCCCACCAACCTCGAGTTGCGCGGTGAGTCGGGACCGGTCGCCCTGTTCGAGGCCCAATGAGAACCGGCGGATCGCGTCTGCTGATACTCGTCCTCATCGTGGTCGCTGTCCTTATCGCGCTGGCGCCTGTCATCGTCAGCCACGGTCGTGATGTCGCGTTGATGCGCGAGGGGCTTCAGTCCGTGCTCGCCGAGTGCCGCGCCAGGTACGATCTCGCCCGCACCGCCGCCGATACCGCGCGTGCCGACGAGTGGGTGCCGCAGGGCGTGTCCGGGGCGCATGCAGGAGACCCGGCGTGCGGCCGTTACCGCCGCCGGAACATGTTCAAGGTCGTGGAGTAGGGAGTGGCACTCATGCCGATTTTGGAGGTTGGTCGATGACGGGAAGAATCGACGCAATCTGGGTGAAGCGGGCGCATCGCGGACCGATGGACCCGGTCGCTTCCGCGGCGCTCGGGGCCGGCCGCGGGATCGTCGGAAGCGCCGATCAGGGGCGCCGCCGCCAGGTCACGCTGATCGAGCGCGAGGTGTGGGAGAGCTTGATGCGCGGCCTTGGCGCCCAGGTAGACCCCAGCGCGCGCCGCGCCAATCTGATGGTGAGCGGGTTGTCCCTCGCGCGGGCCACGAATCGCACCCTCCGAATCGGTCCCTGCCGCCTCCGCATCCTCGGCGAGACGAGGCCGTGCGAGCGGATGGACGAGGCGCTGCCGGGCCTGCGCCGCGCGATGGAATCCGATTGGGGTGGAGGCGCCTTCGCCGAGGTGCTCGAAGGCGGAGAGATCGGCGTCGGTACCTCAGTGGCCTGGGACGGGGGCTCCATCGAGCGCCCCGGCACCGAGGAATACGCGGAGGCATTCGGTGACTACGTCGGGCGCGTCCCCGAGGGCGCCGACTTGCTGACGTTGTTGGCGGAGCAACGTGACGACACCGCGGCGTTGCTTTCCGGCATTCCAGCAGAAAAGGCCGGGTTCAGGTACGCGCCAGGCAAGTGGAGCGTGAAGGAGATCGTCGGCCACCTGAGCGACGTCGAGCGGATCATGGCGTATCGCGCGCTCCGTATCGCTCGCGGGGACACCACGCCGCTGCCCGGATTCGACGAGGACGCCTACGTGCCGCTCGCCAACAGCGACGATCGGGAGCTCGAGGAGCTGGTCGAGGAATGGATGGCCGTACGGCAAGCGACGCTCTCGCTCTTCCGTAACCTGCCGCCCGAGGCGTGGCCCCGGCGCGGCACGGCAAACGGCACAGCGCTCAGCGCCCGGGCGGTGGCGTACATCATCGCGGGCCACGAGCGGCACCACCTGGAAACGCTGCGGGACAGGTACGGGATCTAGTCGGTGTCGAAGCGACCGCCGCGCGGCCGGCCGCCGCGGAACTCGAAGTGCGATTCGTCCACCATGCGGGCGATCGATGCCGCCGCGCCATCACATGGCTCGCGTGCGAACTGACGCGCGGAGAGCCACGCCGCCTTGTACCACACCCCCGGCGCCAGGCCGGGATAGAGATGGGCAAACTCGGGCTTGAGACAGGCTTCGCGGCTGGCGTTCATTCCGGCCCCCGATCGGGAGGAATATGCTGATCTGCCAGTGGCATCTGGACGTTCCCTATGGAAAGCTCGGCGGGGCCGTGGCCGTCATGAAGGCCTGGGGCGCCGAAAAGATGTCCAGCTCGGAGTTCCGGCGGGCGCGCGGGACCCGGCTCCTCTGCGGTATGCTCGGGGCCTCGGCCTCGCACATGGTGGACGAGTACGAGTTCGAGACCCTCGCCGACTTCGAGGCCGCGCTCGCCGGTATGTCGGCCCCGCAGTTTCGTCAGCACTCCGATGCCCTCGCGGCGTTCGTCGTGCCCGGATCGCAGCACTGGCTGGTGTTCCGCGTGCTCGACGATCATCATTTCCCATGATGCGCGAGCTGTTGTCGTGGAACCTCCAGCCCGCCCCGGGCACCCGCAATTGGCATGGCGGCCCGTCGCCGGTGGGGGCGCTCCGCGGCGTGGACGTCGAGCAGGCCGCATGGCGCCCGGCGCCCCGTCGCAAGAGCATCTGGGCACTCGCGCTGCATGTCGCCTACTGGAAGTACACGGTACGCCGCCACCTGGTGGCGACCGCGGTTCCCCGCTTTTCCCGAAGCCCCTCCAACTGGCCTGCGCTGCCGGCCACCCTCGATGAGAAGAGCTGGGCCAGTGACGTGACACTGCTCAAGGAGCACCATGACCGCCTCGTCGAGGCGGTGGCCAGGGTGCCGCTCTCGGCTCTCGACCGGATTCCGCCCCAGGGCCGCAGGTGGACCTACGGTCAGCTGCTGCTCGGCATCGCCGCGCACGACGCATATCACACCGGCCAGATCCAGCTCATGAAGCGCCTGTGGGAGGAACGAAAGGCGCTCGGCCGGTGATCACTACGCGTGCGGCGGAGCCGGCCGACCTTGAACGCCTCGCCCCGCTGTTCGACGCCTACCGGCAATTCTACGAGCGACCCTCCGACCTCGCGCTCGCCCGAGCCTTTCTCTCGGCCCGCCTGGAACGCGGTGACTCCGTGATCTTCCTCGCCGAGGAGGACGGAGCGACGCTCGGCTTCGTGCAGCTCTACCCGTTGTTCTCGTCGACGTCACCCGCGCCGGGGCGCCTCTGGCTGCTCAACGATCTCTTCGTCGTGCCCGCCGCGAGGGGACGCGGTGCCGCCAGGCAACTGATGGACCGCGCGCGGTCGCTCGCCGAGACGACGGAGGCATGCGGCCTCGAGCTGGCGACGGCGCGAACCAACACCGGCGCGCAGGCCCTGTACGAGTCGCTCGGCTATCGCCGCGATGACGACTTCGTTCACTACGAGCTCCACCTCTGATGGCGGTCGACGAGGCCGCCCTGCTCTCCGCGTTTGACGGGGCGGTCGCGGCCGTGCGCCGTCTCGAAACCGGCGAGCTGCGTACCTCCTCCGGCGAATCCGCCGGGCCACTGCTCGCCCGGCTTCGGGCCGACCTCGTGGCGCGCCGGGGGGAGATCGCCTCGGGTGCAGCCTTCGACCGGGAATGGGCGGGCCGACTGGTCCGGTGGGTAGCCGACTGGGTGCCCGAACAGGAGCTGCCGCTCATCGCCCGCCTCGGTCAAATTGTGCGTCTCGGGAGGGGAGAGTAGCCATGATCGTGCGCCACGTTGCCGCCCTGCTGGATCGCGAGCTCCGCACCCTGCAGCGCGAGGTCGAGTCGTATCCCGAGGACTCGCAGCTCTGGGAGGCGGTGCCGGGGATGGCCAACACCGCGGGCACGCTGGTGCTCCACCTCGCAGGCAATGTGCGTTTCTTCATCGGCGCCGTCCTCGGCGGCACCGGCTATGTTCGCCACAGGGACGTGGAGTTTTCCCGGCGCGACGTGCGGCGTACGGAGCTGCTGGCCGAAATCGCAGCCGCCCGCGCCGACCTGGCCCGCGCCTTTACTACGATGAAAGACGAAACCCTGCCGGCGGAGTACCCGGAAGTGATCACCGGCATGCGAGTGAATTCCGTCGAATACCTGCTGCACCTGCTCACCCATTTCGCCTATCACCTGGGTCAGCTCGACACCCACCGCCGCATCGTCACCGGCAACGCCGCCTCCGTCGGGGCCGTGCGGCCGGCCGAGCTCGCGAGCGCGCGTCCTGCCTGACGCCGGTCGCCTCAGCACGTCGTCATGGCGCCGCTCTCCAGGATCTCGAAATCGCTTCCGCGCACCGGATGCGACCGAAAGGCGTCGAGCGCGTTTTCCCAGCGCGGGTCCGACGTTCCCGTCAGGTACCACGCGCTCCCCTGGTCCGCCAGGATCAGGCCGTATGTCTTGAGCCCGGTGAGGATGACCAGCGCGTCACCACTGTAGGGCGCGAGCGGGAAGTCGGCCCTGAGGCGCGCCCGCGTGCCGTATGGCGGCAGGCTCGCGTCGGCGTACTGGCCGCAATGGCTCGCGGGAGCGACGTAGGCACGGCGGACGTGCGGAATGCTAAATCGGAGCGCGTGGTTGATCGCACCCGACGCCACTTCGTCGTACTTGAGGAGGCCGGGCAGAATGGGGAGCCCCGCCGCATCCGCCGACGTCCACCCCGCCGGCCTGGTCGAGTTCACCGTGAGGTCCCACCTGGCCGACGAGCTCACGCGAAACCCCGTCGAGGTCCGCACGGCATTGTACAGCTCGTAGAGGACACAGTCCCCCGACTGGATGATGAGGATGTGTCGATCTCCCGATGCGGGATCGGGATCGCTGGTACTGCCGCCTTCGATACGCGCGTCCAGCGGGATCGGCATCGGCCCCGGATCGCTTTCGTCGGAATAGTCCGCTCCGTCCGTCCCGTAGGTGATGGTGGCCATCCGCTGGCCCGCCGGCACGACCGACCAGGGGATCCCGTAATATTCCTCCGTCGTCCCGAGGTCGAGATGAATCGCGCTCCCGGGCGACGTCTGTGCGAGGAGCGCCCCGGAGTTGACGGCGACCGCGTCGCCGCTGACGTCGCGGTTCCACGCGTTGTCCGCGGGGAAAATCCGGCATCCGCCGAGGCTTGCCGTCGGCCCGGCGGGAATCCCGCCACCGTCGCTTCCGCCCGTTCCCGAGTCGGGCGGGGCGGCGGAATTGTCGCAGGCTGCAAGAAGGAAAAGGAGGGCGAGCGCGGCCGCGCGCATGGAAGTCTCCGTGCGACTGGAGGCTAGCGGAAACTGCAATTTCTGTCGGCGAGGTTCCCCTGGTGAGGAGCAATATCCATGCTGTCGGCTGAACGGTATGGGAAACCGGTCGCCGGTCGCCCGCGTAAGGCGAACCGGTCCACATGATCCCTCATCTATCGCGTGCAGGCATCCTCACCCCGGCGTTGCTGGCCGCGCTCTTCGCGTGCGGCAGCACGTCGCCGAGCGTCCTGCCGCCCGACGATGACCTCTCCATCCTGTTCATCGGGAACAGCCTCACCTACGTCAACGATCTCCCTGGGATGGTGCAGCGCCTCGTCGCGGCAGCATCCGGCGTGACTCCGACCGTTGAATCAGTGGCGTTCGGAGACTACAGCCTGGAAGATCACTGGAATCAGGGCGATGCACTGAAAGCGATCACCGCAAGGAAGTGGGACCTGGTCGTGCTGCAGCAGGGACCCTCGGCGCTGCCGGAGAGCCGGGTGCTTCTGGTGGAATACGTGAAGAAATTCGCGACCGAGATCCGGAAGGGCGAAGGACGCCCGGCCATCTACATGGTGTGGCCGGAATCGTCGCGGGCGCAGGTGTGGGATGACGTCACCGCGTCGTACGCGGCGGCGGCCCAGTCCGTGGATGGGCTGCTGCTGCCGGCGGGGGAGGCGTTCCGGTCCGCGGCGCGCATTGACCCCGCCCTCGAGCTGTTCTCCGGCGACGGGTTCCACCCAACCAGTACCGGCACCTATCTCGCCGCTCTCGTGATCTACGCCCGTGCCACCGGCCGCTCGCCCGTGGGCATCTCGAACATCGCCCGGCTGGTGGAGCTTTCGCCGGGCGATATCGAGGCGCTGGAGGCCGGCGCCGCCGACGCCATCCAGCATTTCGGCACTCCCTGACCCTGCCGCGACCACCGTTCCCGCCTCTTGCCGACGAGGCGCGGCGGAGGTTCTATCCATCACTTCCATTTCCCGTCTCGAGGACTCGATGCGCAATCTGTTTCTCCTGCTTGCCCTGCTCGGGGCCGGCGGGATCGTTCTGGGAGTCCTAACGATCCTGCATTCCTTCCCGGGCCAGACCGGGCCCCTCCCGTTCCGGTTCGAGAACAGTGGCGGGCCCGGACCGATTCTGGCCGGATTGATCCTGATCCTGGCCAGTCTCTATCTGCGGTCCATCTGGCAGCGAAAGGAGTGACGCTGATCGGGCGTCTCAGGGACACCCTGGCCCAGCTGAGCGGCCCGCATCGGCGCCGGCTCCCGTTTCTCAGCCCTGCACTCGAACGTCGCGGACCGAGGATCGCGGCCGAGGACTACGCCGCGCGACATTCGATCGAGCACATCCTCGATCGCAAGGCGGAGCTCCGTCGGATCGCGCCGACCGACCCCGCGGCGGCCAGGCGCTACATGCAGTTGCTGTTGTGGGAGCTGGAGGGGGTGCGTGAGATGGTGAAGGTGCTCATGGGCACGGCAGGGGGACGGGATCTGCAGGAATGTCTCGCCGAGGCGGGTCAGGAGATCGAGCGCCTCGAAGCCGAAGTCGGATCGTGCACCGCCTGGCTGGACCGATGGCCGAGCGCGCTGGACGCGTGAAGCGGGAGGTCGCGGTCCTCGTCGCGCTCGTCGTGCTGGTGGACGGGCTGTTCATCGCGGGCTATTTCGTGGCGGGCGTGGTGCGCGCGTCGGACACGACGAAGCTGGTGTACACCGGGCTCTGGACCCTGATCACGATGGTGGTGGTCCTCCGCGGCCTCCTGCGCATTCGGGCGCAGCGCGCGGCGCCGGAGGGGTAGCGCGGCCCGACGTGGGGTGGCTCTTGACGCGGGGTTAACTAAGCGATTAATTAACTCCGCCATGACCGACCCCCGCACCCCGACCCGGATTCTCGATGCCGCCGAGCGGCTCTTCGCCGAGCGCGGCTTCGCCCGCACCACCATCAAGGCCATCGGCACCGAGGCCGGCGTCAACAGCGCCTTGCTGTACTACTACTTCACCGACAAGGAACGACTCTACCGCAACGTGCTCCAACGCCTCATGGACACGCTGATCGAGCGCACCTCGAGCCGCCTGCAGGCGGGTGGCACGCCCGAGGGCCGGGTGCTCGCCCTGGTACAGGCGCAGGCCGAGGTGCTCGCCGCCAATCCCAATTTTCCCCGGCTCATGGTTCGCGAGCTCGCCGAATCCGACGCCGGGCACGCCGGGGAGCAGATTCGGCACCTCGCCGCCACCACGTTCACCCGCCTGTGCACCCTCGTACGGGACGGCCAGGCGTCCGGCGCCTTCCGCAAGGAAATCGACCCCCGCTTCGCGGCCATTTCGATCGTCTCGCAGGTCGCGTACTTTTTCGTGGCAAAGCCGGCCGTTCGCATTCTGCTGGCCTCGAGTCCCGGCGGACCATCGCCGGCGATCGTCATTGCCTATGCGCGCCACGCCGCCAACTTCGCGCTGGCCGCGCTCGCCGCTCCTTCGCGTTCCCGTTCCTCACGAAGGCCCAGGAGGATCCCATGACGTGCCGGGTCTGGCTTGCCCTGCCGGCGGTGCTGGCGTTCGCAGGCTGTCACCGTGAACCCTCCGCCCGCATCGTCGGCTCCGGCACCATCGAGGTCCGCGAGATCGACATCGCGCCGCAATCGCCTGCCCGCGTCGTGCGCGTCCTGGCCGACGAAGGCCAGTCGGTCGCGGCGGGCGACACGCTGGTGGTGCTCCGCCAGCCCACGACCCAGGCCGACATCGCCGGAGGCGAGGCACGCGCCAACGCCGCGGCGGCCGCGCTCAAGGAGGCGCTTGCGGGCCCCCGGAGCGCCGAGATCCAGCGCGCCGAGGCAGAGCTGCGTCAGGCGGAGGCGGAGGCGGGGCACGCCGAGCGGGATGTCGAGAGGATCAGCCCGCTCGGCGCGAGCGGGACGGTGAGCCGCCAGTCGGTAGACGCCGCGGAATCCGAGGCTCGTGCGGCGGCCGCGCGCCGTGACGCCGCTCGCGAGGCGCTCAGACTGCTGCGCGAGGGCACCCGTCCCGAGCGCCTCCAGGCCGCGCGCGCCGAACTGGCCAGCGCCGACGCGGCGCTCGCCGCCACGCAAGCCGTGGCCCACGATCTCATCCTGACCGCACCGGTGGCGGGTGTGGTGCTCTCGCGCAACTCGGAGCCCGGCGAAATGCTCACGACGGGGCAATCGGCGCTCACGCTGGGCGAGTCGGCCGATCCTTTCATCTGGGTCTACGTCTCCACGGCGCATCTCCCGCTGGTCCACAAAGGTCAGGCCGCCACCGCTCGGCTCGATGGATTCGCCGAACTGCCGCTCCGTGGGCGCGTCATCGCCATTCGCCCCAGGGCCGAGTTCACTCCGCGGGTCGCGCTCACGGAGAAGGAGCGTGCGGATCTCCTCTTCGGCGTCAAGGTGGCGCTGAGCGACACGATGGACCTGCTCAAGCCCGGCCTGCCCGCCACGGTCGAGATCCTCGCGGCGGGGGCGCCATGACCGAGGCATCCTCGAGCTCCGACACGGTCATCGCCCGCGGGCTGCGCAAGGTCTTCGGCGAGCTGGTCGCGGTCGACGGGCTCGACCTCGAGATCCATCGCGGCGAGGTCTTCGGCCTCCTCGGGCCGAACGGCTCCGGCAAGACGACGACGATCCGTATGCTCTGCGGACTGATGGCACCGACGGCCGGCACGGCCACGGTGGTGGGATGCGACGTGACCACGGAGGCGGAGCAGGTCCGGCGGAACATCGGCTACATGTCGCAGAGATTCGGGTTGTACGACGACCTTTCCGTCGCCGAAAACCTTCGCTTCTACGCGTCCATCTACGGGCTCGCCGGCCAGCGGCGGAAGGACCGGATCGCCGAGCTGCTCCGCGACCTCGGTCTCGCGCCTCGCGCCGACCAGCTCGCCGGCACGCTGAGCGGCGGCTGGAAGCAGCGTCTGGCTCTTGCCTGCGCGACTGCCCATCGTCCCGCCATGCTTTTCCTCGACGAGCCGACGGCGGGCGTGGATCCGGCCTCGCGGCGGCTCTTCTGGCAATGGATCTACGAGCTGGCCGCGACCGGCACCACCATTCTCGTGACCACCCATTACATGGATGAGGCCGAGCGGTGCCAGCGGCTCGCCTTTCTGTCCAGGGGACACCTGATCGCCATTGGCACCGTGGCCGAGGTGCTCGCGCAATTCCACCAGTCGTCAATCGAGGACGTCTTCATCGAGCTGCAGCGGCAGGATGAGGGAGCCGTCGTATGAACATCATGCCGATGCTCTGGAAAGAGCTGGTGCAGCTACGCCGCGATCGCTTCACGCTGGCGCTGATGCTCGGCATTCCCGCCATCCAGCTCGCCCTCTTCGGTTACGCGATTCAGACGGAGGTGCGGCACCTCCCGACCGTCGTGCTCGACGAGTCGCGCACGCCCGAGAGTCGCCGGCTGGTCGAGACGATGCGGAACACCGGCAACTTCGACATCATCGAGCACGTGCGGAGCCGCGCCGAGATGGCCGATCGGATCGAGAGCGGGCGGGCGAATGCTGGGCTTGTCATCCCGCCGGAATTCATGCACGATCTCAAACGCGGCCGGACGGCTCAGGCGCAGGTGGTGGTGGATGCGGCGGACCCGCTCGCCTCCTCGGCGGCGCTCTCGGGCGCGGTGCTCACCGGCCGCGCCCGGGCAGATGCGCTCATGGCGGGGCGGAGCGGGGCACCGCCGCCGCTCGAGATTCGCGTCCGGCCCTGGTACAACCCCGGCCTCCAGAGCTCGGTGTACATCGTTCCCGGCATCATCGGGGTCATCCTCTCGCTCACGCTGGTGTTGATCACGAGCATGTCGATCGTGAGAGAGCGCGAGCGGGGGACGCTGGAGCAACTGATCGTCACGCCCATCGACAAGACCAGCCTCATGCTGGGGAAGATCATTCCCTTCCTGCTGATCGGGTACGTGCAGATTACCGTCATTCTCCTCCTGGGCCGGCTGTTGTTCCACGTACCGATCCTCGGCAGCATTCCGCTCCTCTATGTGCTCAGCTTTGCCTTCATCGTGGCGAGTCTGGCGGTGGGACTGCTCATGTCCACGCTGGTGCGGTCGCAGGTACAGGCGATGCAGTTGAGCTTTCTCTTTCTCCTCCCCAATATCCTGCTCTCCGGGTTCATGTTTCCCCGGCAGGCGATGCCCCCGTTTGCGCAGTGGCTCAGCGCCGCGCTGCCGCTCACCTACTTTCTCACGATCCTGCGCGGCGTGTTGCTCAAAGGGATCGGCCTCGAGCATCTCTGGTTCGAGAGTGCCGTCCTCGCGGGCTTTGCCGTGGTCCTGGTGACGCTGAGCGTGCTGCGCTTCCACAAGACGATCGAGTAGCGGAGCGACGGTGACCCTCGGTAGTTGGCAGGCCGGCGGGATGACGCGTACGTTGCGATCATGATCTTCGAGGACTACGCGCTGGGAGCCGACGAGGTCGGGCACCTGCTCTCCGGGCGCCATTCCGATCCGCACGGCATTCTCGGCGCGCATCCCGCGGGCTGGGGTGTGGTCGTTCGCGCGCTCCATCCCGACGCCATCTCCGCCGAATGCCTGCTCGAGCACGAATCGCCGGTGCCGATGACGCAGTTCGGCGACACGGGCGTATTCACCGCATTTCTCCCCGGCCGAAAGCTCCCGCTGCCCTACCGATTTCGCTTCCGCTTCCCCGGTGGCGCTGTCTGGGAGCAGGACGATCCCTACCGCTTTCTGCCCTCGCTCGGGGCGGTGGACGAGCATCTCCTCTCGGAGGGCACCCATCGCCGGTTGTGGACGGTGCTCGGCGCCCACGCGAGGCGGATCGATGGGGTGAGCGGGGTGGCGTTTGCGGTGTGGGCGCCGTCGGCGCTCGGTGTGAGCGTGGTCGGCGACTTCTGCCGCTGGGATGAGCGCCGGCTGCCGATGCGGCGCGTCGGCGC
>JBDTTA010000039.1:0-16577 GCA_039930845.1 Gemmatimonadales bacterium | reverse complement strand
CTCTTTACTTTTCCCCCATGCCCCACCCCCCAGTCTACCTCGATCACGCCGCGACGACCCCTGTTCGCCCCGAGGTACTCGAGGCGATGCTGCCGTACCTCACCAGCCAGACCTTCGGCAATCCGTCGAGCGCTCACCGATTCGGCCGTGCGGCCCGCGCGGGGATGGAGCAGGCCCGCAGGGAGGTCGCGGAGGCGGTGGGCGCGGAGCCGAGCCAGGTGATTTTCACCTCGGGTGGAACCGAGGCGGACAACCTCGGCATTGTGGGCGCCGCGCTCGCCGCGCGCGAGCGGGGCGCCGCCATGTGCGCGGTGGTCTCGGCGATCGAGCACAAGGCGATTCTGGCGGCCGCGCACGCCGTCGGCCAGCTCGGCGGGCGTGAAGTCGTTCTCCCGGTGAATGCACGGGGAGCGCTCGATCTTGACGCGCTCGAGGCCGCACTCGTCGGCCATCCCGCCGTCGTCTCCGTGATGTGGGTCAACAACGAGACCGGCGTGATCCAGCCCGTGCCGGAGATCGCCGCGCGGTGCCGGACGGCGGGCGCGTTCTTCCACACCGATGCCGTGCAGGCGGTCGGCAAGGTGCCGGTCTCGCTCGCCGAGGCCTGCTGCACGATGCTCACCCTGTCCGGGCACAAGATCGGTGCGCCCAAGGGTGTCGGCGCGCTCGTGGTGCGCGACCGTACCGCGGTGGAGGCCATCATCCACGGTGGCGGCCAGCAGCACGGCCTCCGGCCGGGCACAGAGAACGTGGCGGGGGCGATAGGGCTCGGGAGGGCGGCCCAGCTCGCTGTCCACGAGCAGCCAGCCGAGGGAGAGAGGCTGCGCGGCCTGCGCGATCGGCTGGCCGATCGTCTCAAGTCCGCCATTTCCGAGATCTACGTGACGGCCGAAGAGGGCGACCGCGCGCCCCATGTGCTGGGCGTGGCGGTCGCCGGCGCGGACAGCGAGGCGATGCTGATGCACCTCGACATCGCCGGGGTCGCCGCCTCCGGGGGCTCCGCCTGCTCGACCGGCGCGGTCGAGCCGTCGCACGTGCTGCTGGCGATGGGCGTGCCACGCGATCTCGCGCTCGGGAGCGTGCGCTTCAGCTTCGGGCATGGAAGCACCGCGGCGGACGTGGACCGGGTGGCCGACGTGATGCCGGACATCGTGGCGAAGGTCCGGAAGTTGGCGGGAGTGCTTGGGCGTGCCTGATCGCGTTCTGGTGGCGATGTCGGGGGGCGTCGATAGCTCCGTCGCGGCCGCGCGGCTCGTCGAGCAGGGCTACGAGGTGGTCGGCGCCACGATGAAGCTCTTCTGCTACGGTGACGACGTGCCCGACCGGCCCTGCTGCTCGCTCGACTCGATCAACGACGCGCGCGACGTCGCCCACCTGCTCGGCATTCCCCACTACGTCCTCAACCTCGAGGACCGCTTCAACCTTCACGTCATCCAGAACTTCGTGAGCGAGTACAGCCGGGGTCGCACCCCCATCCCCTGCGTGCGGTGCAACTCGTTCACCAAGTTCCGCGATCTGCTCGCCCACGCCGACGCACTCGATTGCCGGTATATCGCCACCGGCCACTATGCCGTGGCACGCGGCGGCGGACTCTATCGCGGCCGGGACCGGAACAAGGACCAGAGCTACTTCCTCTGGGGCATCGACCGCCAGGTGGTGGCGCGCATGCTCACGCCGGTCGGCGAGCTCACGAAGCATGAAACCCGGGAGTACGCGCGAGGGTTGCGGCTCACCACTGCGGACAAGCCGGAATCGGTCGAGATCTGTTTCGTACCCGATGACGACTATGCCGGCGTGCTCGAGCGCCACCTTCCGCCGGACGCGCCCGCGCTGGCGCCAGGGCCGCTGGTCACCACCTCCGGCGAGGTCATCGGCGAACACCGCGGGTATGCCCGCTACACCATCGGCCAGCGCAAGGGACTGCCGGGCGGGGCGGCCGCGGCCCGATTCGTCGTGGCGATCCACCCCGAGCGCCGCGAGGTGGTGGTCGGCTCCGCCGACGAGCTGGCGGGTCACCGGGTCACGCTCGAGGAGCTCAACTGGCTGGCCCCGGCGCTCGAGCCGGGCCGGCGGTGCGAGGTGCAGATCCGCCACCGCGCGCGCGGCGCCCCGGCGACGGTGCTGAGCGTCACCGGCGAGAGCATCTCGCTCGCGCTGGAAGCGCCGGTCCGGGCGATCACGCCGGGCCAGTCGGGTGTGCTGTATGATGACGAGGGTCGCGTGCTGGGTGGCGGAGTCATCGCCTGAACGTCCCGAACCGGAGAGTCGAATGCGTTCATTGCTGATGCACTGGGCGTTCAACGCCGCCGCGCTCTGGGTCGCGGCCTATTTCATTACCGGCCTCGATTTCAACGGCACCCTGCTCGAGCTCATCCTGGTGGCGGCGGTGTTCGGGCTCGTCAACAGTCTGCTCCGGCCCCTGCTCACCGTGCTCACCTGCCCGCTCATCGTGCTCACGCTGGGCATCTTCACGCTCGTCATCAACGCCTTCATGCTGATGGTGACGGGATGGCTTTCGCTCCGGTGGGGCCTCGGCTTCACCGTCGCGGGCTTCTGGCCGGCGTTCTGGGGCGGGCTGGTGATCGGGATCGTCAGCCTGATGCTGTCGCTCCTCTTCAGTCCGAACAAGAAGAGCTGAGCCGCGAGGCGGCGTGTGACCGACCTTCGCCTTCAGCCCACCGTCGCCCCCGCGCCTGACCTGCGCGATCCATCGCTGTACCTGAATCGCGAGCTGTCCTGGCTCGAGTTCAACCGCCGGGTGCTTCACGAGGCACTGGATCCGCGGACCCGGCTGCTCGAGCGGCTCAAGTTTCTCGGGATTTTCAGCAGCAATCTCGATGAGTTCTTTCAGGTCCGGGTGGCCGGCCTCAAGCAGCAGCTTGCCGCGGGGATCGTCGAGCGCACCGCCGACGGGATGACGCCCGAAGACCAGGTCCGGGCCATTTCCGGGACGGTGCGTGAGCTGGTCACGCAGCATCGGCGCTGCCTGATGGAGGACGTCCTGCCCTCGCTCGCGACGCAGGGGCTCACCCTTCATCCCAGCCTGGACGAGATATCGCGGGGCGACCGCGAGCAGCTCGATGCCTATTTCCGCTCGAACGTCTTCCCGGTACTGACGCCGCTCGCCGTCGATCCGGGGCACCCCTTCCCCTACATCTCCAACCTGAGTCTTTCCCTCGCCGTGGTGCTGCGCGATGCGGAGGGAGAGGAGCGCTTCGCCAGGGTCAAGGTGCCCAAGATCCTGCCGCGCTGGGTGCCGCTCCCGACGCCGAACCACTTCATTCCGCTCGAGGAGGTCATCGCCGCCAATCTCGAGTCGCTCTTTCCGGGCGTGGAGATCCTCGGCGCCTACACCTTCAGGATCACACGGAACACCGATCTGCAGATCGACAACGGCGACGAAGCGGAGGATCTGCTCAGCCTGATTCAGGAAGAGGTGAGAAACCGCCGCTTCGCCGAGGTCGTGCGGATCGAGGTGCACGCGTCGATGCCGATCTCGCTGCGAGAGCTGCTGCTCGTCGAATTCACCGACCAGCAGGAGCTTCCGGCGCGCCCCCTCACGTCCGATGATCTCTACGAGGTTGCCGGCCTCATCGACACGGCGGACCTCCTTACGCTCGCAGCGCTCGATCTCCCGGCGCTGAAGGACCCGGTGTTCCACCCGGCCACGCCGACGCGTCTCATGGGTCCCCGCAACATTTTCGACGTGATTCGCGACGGCGACGTGTTGCTGCACCATCCCTACGACAGCTTCGCCACCACGGTCGAGCGCTTCATCCAGACGGCCGCCGAGGACCCGGACGTGCTGGCGATCAAGCTGACGCTCTATCGGACCGGGGGAGATTCGAGCATCGCGCGGATGCTCGTGCAGGCCGCCGAGCGGGGGAAGCAGGTCGCGGTGCTGATCGAGCTGCAGGCGCGATTCGATGAGGAGAACAACATCATCTGGGCGCAGCGCCTCGAGGACGTGGGCGTGCACGTGAGCTACGGCGTGGCCGGTCTCAAGACGCACGCGAAGGTGATGCTCGTGGTGCGCCGCGAGGGGGACACGATGCGCCGCTACCTGCACATCGGAACGGGAAACTACAATCCGAAGACGGCGCGCCTCTACACCGACTTCGGACTCCTCAGCGCCGATCCCGATCTCGGCGCCGACCTCACCGACCTGTTCAATGTCCTCACGGGTTTCGCCTCGCCGGTCGGGTATCGCAAGCTGATCGTCGCGCCTCGCGGCATGCGCGAGCGCTTTCTCGCGATGATCCATCGCGAAGTGGCCCACCAGCGCGCCGGCCGGCCGGCCCGGATCATGGCGAAAATGAACGCGCTCGTCGATCCTGATCTCATCGCCGCGCTGTATGCCGCGTCGCAAGCCGGCGTGCCGATCGACCTGATCGTGCGCGGCATCTGCTGTCTCCGGCCGGAGTTGCCGGGCATCAGCGAAACGATTCGCGTCATCAGCATCGTCGGACGCTTCCTGGAGCACTCCCGCGCCTTCTACTTCCTGAATGGAGGCGAGGAGGAGGTCTACTTCGGCTCCGCGGACTGGATGCCCCGGAATCTGGACCGCCGCATCGAGGCGGTCACACCGGTGGACCAGCCGGCTCACCGGCAGGCGCTGAGGGACCTTCTTCTCCTCCTCTGGCAGGACAACCGCCAGGCCTGGGCGCTGCGCCCCGATGGCAGCTACGAACAGCGCACGCCCGCCGCGTCGGAGCCGGATCGGGGAAGCCATCGGATTCTCGTGGAACGCCTGCAGTCGAGCGGTGGGGCACACCCCTGAGGATCAGTACCGCAGCCCGGCGGAGTCGGCGAATTTCCTGAAGAGCTCCTGCTGCTCGGCGGTGAGGTCGGCGGGAATGGTCACCTGCACCGCCACCAGCTGGTCACCCCGCCGTCCATTCTTCTCCACTCCCTGACCCTTGATGCGGAATTTCCTTCCCGGCACCGTGCCGGCGGGAATCCTCAGCATCACCCGCTTGCCGTCGATGGTGCGGACGCGCAACCTGCTGCCGAGCGCAGCCTGGGCGACGTTGATCGTCACCTCGCAGAGGATGTCCAGGCCGTCGCGGTGGAAGAATCGATCGGCAAGCACCTGGAAGGTGACCAGGATATCGCCGGGCGGAGCTCCTGGCTGCGCCGGCTGGCCCTGTCCCCGGAGCCGCACCCGCGCGCCGGTCTCGGTGCCGGCCGGCACGGTGATGACCAATCGCCGCTCCGTCCGGACCTCACCCGCTCCGGCGCAGGTGGGACACGGCTCGGATGGCACCTTGCCGCGGCCGCGGCACATTGGGCACGGCCGATTGACGGAGAATCCGCCCTGGCCAAACGAAATGGTGCCGCGGCCATTGCACTCCGGGCAGGTGGACCATGTGGCCTTGGGTGCGCCGCCGGATCCCTGACAGGTGGGGCAGGTCTCGGTGACCGCGAGCGCAACGGGCACCTTGCCGCCGAGAACGGCAATACGAAAGGGGATCTCGACGACCGTCTCGAGCGTCTGGGCGACCGGCTCTTCGCGCCGGCCCCGGCCGAAGATCGACGAGAAAATGTCGCCGAGGCCGCCGAAGTCTCCGAAGTCAGCGGCCTGCTCGAACGGCTGACCCTCGGCGCGTGTGTCACCGCCGCGTCCGTACGATGCCCCCGCTCGCGGGCCGCGTGGCATGCCATCGAACGCGCCAAGCCGGCGCATCCTGTCGTACTGGGCGCGCTTCTCGGTATCGGACAGCACGGTGTGCGCTTCGGAGATTTCCTTGAAACGCTCGGCCGCCTTCGGATTGTTCGGGTTGGCATCGGGATGGTGCTGCTTGGCCAGCCGACGGTAGGCCTTCTTGATCTCCTCCTGGCTCGCCGTGTCAGACACGCCGAGCACCTGGTAGAAGTCCTGCGTGGCCACGTTACGCTTGGCCTTGCTCGGAATACACCTGCACCCTCGCGGGGCGGACGAGCGTGCCCTTGAAGCGATAGCCGATCTGGAAGGTGGCGGCCACGGTGTGATCCTGCTCGGGACTGGGGGGCGCGAGCACCGACACCGCCTCGTGCAGGCTCGGATCGAAGGGCTTCCCGACCGGATCGATCGCCTCGAGGCCCGCGGCCTCGAGCTCCTTCCAGAATTTCCTGTCGACCAGCGTCACCGCCTCGCGCAGCGCCTCGACGGACAGCGTGCCCATCGTCGCGGTGAGCCGGTCGGTGTCATCGAGCGCATCGAGGAGCCGCGCGACCAGGCCTGCCTGCGCCTTGTCGGTTAGCTCGGTCCGCTCCCGCGCAACCCGCTTCCGGTAGTTATCGAATTCGGCGGCGAGCCTGAGATGCTGGTCGCGCGCTTCATCGAGCTCGGCCTCCAGCCGCTTGATGGCCTCGGAATCAGGCTCGACGGGCACCCCGGAGAGCTCGGAGGCGTGCGCGCCATCGACCTCCGTGGCGTCCTGGCCGTTGTCGGGGGCCGCCGGCTCTACGCCGCCTCCGGTATCGGCCGTGGCGGCATCGCGCCGAGCGTTTTTCATATACCTGATGTAGTCAGCCACGTGCTGGATCCTCGGTAACGAGACTTTGCGAAAGATAACCGCAGGCCTCGTCCCCGCGACTACCTGGGCAGCCCCCGCAGCCGGCGGAACAGCATCGCCAGCGCGCCCTGCGCGGCGCGCCGGCGCACATCATGGCGGTCACCGAGGTAGACCAACCGGCGCGCGGTGGTCTCCCGCCCGTGGGCCAGCGCGAGCCACACCGTACCCACCGGCTTCGTCTCCGTCCCGCCTCCGGGTCCCGCGATCCCCGTCACGGCCACCGCCAGGTCGACTCCGAGACGCTCGACCGCACCCTTTGCCATCGCGATGGCCACCGCCTCACTCACGGCGCCCTCCGCTTCGATGAGCCCGGCCGGCACGCCGAGGAGGGAGATCTTGAGTGCGTTGGCATAGCAGATGACGCCGCCGGCGAACACCTCCGAGCTTCCCGGAATCTCCGTCAGCCGCTCACCGACAAGCCCGCCGGTGCACGACTCCGCGGTGGCGATGTGCAATCCCTGTTCGCGCGCCGCCTGGAGGACCACCGCCGCCAGATCGGCTTCGTCCTCGCCGTAGACGACATCGCCGGCGCGCTCCCGAAGGAGATCGGCCGCGGCACGAAGCCGCCCGGCAGCCTCGTCCGACGGGAGGGTCCACGCCGTCAGACGCAGGTCGACGCCCTCGAGTCCCGGCAGGTAGGCCAGCGTGAGTGGCGCTATGTCGCGCTCGATCTCACCCATGCGCTCCGCGAGCACCGACTCGGGAATGCCGGTCGTCCGAACGAGAAGCGACCGGATGACCCGGCCCTCCGCTCGCGCGGCCATCCGCGGTACGACCTCGTGCTCGAGGAGCCGTCGCATCTCGAACGGTACCCCCGGCAACATGACGACGAGCCCCGGTTTCCCTTCCAGCCAGAGGCCAGGCGCCGTTCCCCACCGATTGGCCAGGATGATCGCACCACGAGGCACCTCGGCCTGGCTCCGATTGCTCTCGGGCGCCGGGCGCCGCAGGGCGGCGAATCGTTCCAGCAGCGCGGCCCAGATCCGCTCGTCGAATTCGAGCGGCGCCCCGAACATCTCGGCAACGACCTTCTTGGTGATGTCGTCGCGGGTGGGACCGAGGCCCCCGGTGGTGAGCACGACACCGGTGCGCCCCAACCCGGCGCCAACGGCATCACGGATCTCCTCCTCACGGTCGGCGACGGCCGTGCGGCGCACGAGACGCACGCCGAGGGCAGCGAAGGCCCGCGCGATCTCGGCGCCGTTGGTGTCGACGGTGAAGCCGAGCAGCAGCTCCGTGCCGATCGTGACGAGCTCGATGTTCACGGGTGGAGGACGGGGAGGACGGGGAGGACGGTAACGGTGGAGAGGACGGAGTGGCCCAGTGCCGCGGCCGCCCGCCTGCCCGTCCTCCCCGTCCTCCCCGCCTTTCCCGCCTTTCCCGCCTTCACCGAAACAATCCGCGATTCCGGTATAGATACTGTGCGAACGAGTACACCGTCAGCAACGCCGCGCAGGCAAGGGTGACCGCCACAAAGCCCCCGTGGAACTGGTTCCAGTATTCCGCATAGCGGCTGTGTTCCCAGCCGAGCGGCTTGCGGGCATCGCGGAAGGCGAACCAGAGGATGATCGCACCGATGAAGACGTTCTGCAGCGTCGTCTTCAGCTTGCCGGCGCCGCCGGCGGGAATGATCACGCCTCGACGGCTGGCCCACCAGCGGAAGAGGGTCATCGCCGCTTCACGGCCGATCAGCAGGAGGCAGACCCAGAGCGGAATGCTCCCCCACACCGGGATATCGTAGAGATCGTGTCGCTGCCGGGAGATCCAGTAGATGGGGACGAGCATCGCGAAGAGGAGAAGCTTGTCGGCGATCGGGTCGAGCAGCTTGCCGAGGTCGGTGACTTCGTTCCGGCTGCGCGCGAGGTAGCCGTCGAAGACGTCGCTGACCGCGGCGAAGATGAAAATCACGAAGGCGATGAGCTTGGGCCAGTAGCCGTCGATGAACGGCAGCAGGGCGATGACCGGCGTGAAGCAGATGCGGACAAGGGTGATGATGTTGGCCAGCGTCCACATGACGGCCTACCCCAGCGTCTTGACGACGTTCTTGCTGATGGCCTTGAGGGTGTCGAAGACGCCTTCGCCGGTGAGCGCGACCGCCTCGAAGTAGGGCGCACGCTCGATCCACTGCCCGTCCTGCTGGCCGACGAGAAATTCGGAGTCGTGGAAGGGATCGGGTACGGGACGCTGCCGGGACGGGTCGTCGACGGGCCAGCCGGGATTGAGCGAGGCCTGCAGCTCCGCCACCGGAGCGGCGTTGGGGAGGTCGCGCTTGTTGTACTGGATGGCGAACGGAATCCTGGTGAGATCGTACCCGTGCTGCGTCATGTTCTCGTACAGGTTCTGCATCGCCTCGACGTTGGCGTCCATCCGCTCGATCTGGCTGTCCGCGACGAAGACGACGCCGTCCACTCCCTTGAGGATCAGCTTGCGGGAAGCGTTGTAGTACACCTGCCCGGGCACCGTATACAGATGAAACTTCACCTTGAAACCCCGGATGGTGCCGAGATCCACCGGCAGGAAATCGAAGAACAAGGTTCGCTCGGTCTCCGTCGCCAGCGAGATCATCTTCCCTCGCGAGCCGGGGGCCACCTTGTTGTAGACGAATTCCAGGTTGGTGGTCTTGCCGCCGAGCCCCGGCCCGTAGTAGACGAGCTTGCAGTTGATTTCACGGGACGCGTAGTTGATCATCGACATGCGTGCATGTCCCCTCAGGCTCCGAAGAGTTTGTCGATCTCGTCTTCCGCCTCGCCGAGGAACTCGGTCTCGACGCCCGGCGCGCTCGTCCCCTCGCGATTGAACATCTCGGTAAAGACCTGGCTCAGCCGGGTCACCGCCGACTTGACCCGCAGCTTGACCAGTCCCAGCGTGGTCCGGTTGTCGAACAGCACCACGAGGATGACCCGCCGGGCCACGTCGGCCAGGTACATCGACTCGCGCTCGCCCTGATGGAACAGTGCGCCGAACTCAGGCTCCCCCAGCATGCGCGCGAGCTGATCGTTGGCGCTGAAGTCTGCGGCGGTAAGCGAGGCGAACGCCGTCGAATCGAACGCTGGCGCCTCGCCCACCGTTGCCACCATCTGCCCGGTGCGGTCCACGATGAGCGCCGTCCGGGCGTTCGACTCGCCAAGAAACTCGCTCAGGATGGACTGAATCTGCCGGAAATCCTCTTCCCGGAACGACCAGCTCGAAGCGCCGCTCATCGCAGGACCGTCTCCATTCGCCGGACGATCGCCTCGGCGCGGCGTCTCAATTCGAGGTGCTGTTCCCAGGCGAGGTAATCGCGCAACAGTCGAACCGTGCCGACCCCGCCCTGCCCCGCCAGGAAGCCGAGCGCCGCGCGGCGCCGGCGGGGCCGAGGATCGAACAACGCTCGCCGGTGCACCGCGAATCGCCGCTGCGCCAGGAACCATCCGGTCACGGCACCCGCCGCGACCCCGCCGGCCACTACGACCGTCCGCGATCGCATCTACGACACATCCTGTCGCGCGACCAGCGCGTGCGCGAGCGTTACCCCGTCGACGTATTCGAGGTCGCCGCCCATCGGCAGGCCGCGCGCCAGCCGGGTGACGCGAACGCCCAGCCCGGCGAGCAACTGCTGGACGTAGGTCGCGGTGACCTCGCCTTCCATCGATGGGTTGGTGGCCAGAATGACCTCCCGGATGCCGCCGTCCCGCACCCGCTGCACGAGGTGATCGAGCCGGAGCGACTCGGGGCCGATCCCCTCCAGCGGTGAGAGCCGCCCGCCGAGCACATGGTACCGGCCTCGGAAATCGGTCGACCGGTCAACGACCGCCACGGCGGATGCCTCCTCCACCACGCAGAGCACCCCCGCGTCGCGCCGCGGATCGGTACAGATCCCGCAGGGCTGCTCCTCGGTGAGGTTCCCGCATTCCGCGCAGGGGTGCACCCGCTCGGTCACTGCGACCAGCGCGGAGGACAGACGCACCGCCTGTTCGGAAGGGTGCTGCAGCAGATGAAAGGTGAGGCGTTGTGCCGTCTTGCGGCCGATCCCCGGCAGCCTGGCGAGCTCCGTGATCAGCTCTTCGATGGCGCTCACCGGTCAGAGGGGCGGCGCGAATGGAAGCGTCGGGACCTTTCGCATTTCGGCCTGAAGCAACTCGGCCGCCCGCCGCTGGGCCTCGGCTACGGCGGCCAGCACGAGATCACTCAGGAACTCGGCGTCGTGCGCACCGAACACCGCCGGATCGATCACGACCGACCGCACCGTGCCTCGCCCATCGGCCGTGATGCGCACCATGCCGCCCCCGGCCGTCGTTTCGATGGTCCGCTCGGCCAGCTCTGACTGCAATTGCTGAAGCCGGCCCTGGACCTGCTGGCCGAGCTGAAACAGCTGTTGAAGGTCTGCCATGCTCTCTGGTAGTCCTGCCACGGTTCGGGAAAGTAGGGGCCTATGGACGCGCGTGCAAGCTACTCGACAATCTCCAAATCTAACGACTCCGCGGCCGTATCGAGCGCCGGATCCCGGGCCCGAAGTGACTTGAGCCGGTCCGCCTTCATGCTTGCGTCGGAGAGCCTTTTCGGGCGAGGAGGCTGCGCCTCCGAGCCGGACGCCGCCTCCGTGACCCGGAGCCGGAGCTCCCGGCCAGTGGCGGTCCGCAGCACCTCCTCCACCACGCGAGCCTCGGCCTGCAGCTTCTCGGCGAAGAGAGGGTTCGGCTCCGCCAGCGCCACGGTAAGCCACGGCGGCTCGACGGCGATGGGGGCGCTGGCGCCGAGCGCCTCGCCGAGGAACCGGCTCCGTCCGCGCACCTCCGTGACGATACCCGGCCAGACCGCCACGATGGCGTCGAGCGATTCGCCAGTCGTGACCCGCCGCGGCTCACCAGGTCCTGGCGACGGCGCATCGATCGGCGCCACAGGGACGCCGGGCGCAGGCCGGCGGTCGCGGATCGCCGGCGCCGGCGTGGCGGAAGCGGGGGGCACGCCGGTCAGCACCTCCGCGAGATCGACCATCCGGTCGAGCATGCACCACCGGAGCAGCAGCGATTCGACGACCAGGCGCGGGTTGGCACTCCGGCGGAGGGCGGTCTCGCTTTCGCCGAGCAGCCGCAACATCCGGAGGGCGTCGCCCGGCTGAAACTGGTCGCGAAGCTCGACCAGCGCCTGCCGCAGCGCCTCGGTGAGCGCTTCCGGCTCCGCGCCGAGCTGCAGCATCAGCAACGCCCGCAACGCCTCACCGGTGCCGCCCATGAATTCAGCGAGATCCGCGCCGGAATCAGCGAGGCGATCGACCAGCGGAAACACCCCGGCCGGCCGGCGCTCAGCCACGAGCCGCAGCACTTCGGCGTAGATGTCGTCGCCCACCACGCCGAGCACTTCGCGCACACGGTCGGCGGTGACCGTCCCCTCGCCGAAGCTCAGGCACTGGTCGAGCACCGACAGCGCATCGCGCATTCCCCCGTCCGCGTGCCGCGCGATGAGTGTCAGCGCGTCGTCGTCCGCCGCGATGCCTTCGGCATCGAGGACCTGCCGCAGCCGCTCGCGAATGGCGCTCGGGCCGATGCGCCGGAAGTCGAAGCGCTGGAGACGGGAGAGCACCGGGGCCGCGGCGGCGGCGATCTTCTGCGGCTCCGTGGTGGCGAACACGAAGACGACGCCCGGGGGCGGCTCCTCGAGCACCTTGAGCAGCGCGTTCCACGCCTCACGCGTGAGCATGTGTGCCTCGTCCACGATGTACACCTTGTGATGGCCCTCGCGCGACGCGGCATACATCGCCCGCTCGCGCAAGTCACGGGCATCGTCGACGCCGCGGTTGCTCGCCGCGTCGATCTCGATCACGTCCAGATCGGCGGCGCCATTCCAGACGCGGACACAGTTGTCGCACTCGCCGCACGGGTCCCCTGAGACGTCACGATTGGGGCAGTTGAGGGCCATGGCCAGAATCCGCGCCGCCGTGGTCTTGCCCACGCCTCTGGGCCCGGTCAGCAGGTACCCATGTCCCACTCGCCCGCGGGCCACGGCACCGCGCAGCACGGCAGCCACATGATCCTGGACCATGAGGTCAGCAAAGCGCTTCGGACGGTACCGGCGGGCAAGGGAGATGGGCATCGAGGCTATTGGCTATTCGAGGTGACCGTAATTTCGCGAGGACGGGACTCTCAAACCCACAGCCAGAAGCTAACAGCCAATAGCCTGGGGGAGGACGGAAAGGAGGGAAAAAGAAAAGTGCCTCAGGCTCCCCGAAGCGACACCGGGCATCGCTTAGCGCTGCTACCGGCAAGGTCCTGACGCGGTTCACGCGCCGGCGCCCTTCGGACCTGAGGCATAGGAAGGATACCGAGACGGGCAGGTCCGGGGTAGGGGTCGCGGGTCCGATTCCCTGTTCCCCGTGCCCCTTTCCCCGTTCCCCCCTCCTACTTCGCCGGTAGATCCGAATTGAACATGTCGATGGCATACCGCCAGCCATCCGGCTGCCGTTTGAGCACTTCGACGAACTTCCCCTCGTCGGCCACCACCGCATCGCCACTCTTGCGGGGGCTCGCGGTCAGCTTGTACCGCCCCCGTACGTACGCCAGATCGCCCTGTCCGTCCACGTCGTCGGTGGTGAGCTCGAACTGCAGCGTATAGGCGTCGAGCGTCCTTCCCCAGTACTGGCGGACGGCCTGGCGGCCCTTGAGCCCCGGCTCGTTGGGCGGCAGCAGCGATGCGTCTTCGGCGTAGACCGCCACGAGGCCATCCAGACTGCCGCCGTTGGCCGCGAGCACGAATGCGGAATCGACCTCGAGAATCGCCGCACGGTCGGAGGGCCCCAGTACGGAAGCGGCGTCGGACATCGCGCGCTCAGCGGACGGCGTCGGCCGGCATGCTGGCACCAGGGCCATGAGAAGAACAACACGGGAGCACGCGGACCATCGACGCATGATGTCTTCCGGATCGGGGGACAGGCAGGGAACGGGCTAGCCGAGTGTCGCGCGCTGACGCTGCTGCATGGCGCGAAGCTCCCACGTCTCGGCGACGACCGCGCCGAGGAGAAAAACGATGGCCGTGTAAAACACCCAGAGCACGAAGAGGACCGCCGCGCCGACGTTCGCATCGCCCAGCGGGCCCTCCAGCGACGCAAAGTTGGCGAGGTAAAGCCCGTAGAGGCGCTTGGCGATCTCGAACAACACCGCCGTGAAGGTGGACGCCAGCAATGCCGTTCGCCAGGGAAGCCGGCGGAGGGAGGCGTAACGATAGGTGACGTAGAAGAGGGACACGGAGAATGCGAACGCGAGCAGCTCGCCGAGCAGCCGTCCCACCGTGGACACGAAGAAATCGAATTGCGGCAGCTCCGCACGGCCACGCGACGAGATGATGGCGAGTCCGGTCGTGAGCACGGTGTTCGCCAGGAAGAGCACGACGGTGGCCAGCACCATTCCCATGTCGCGCAGCTTTGCGCTCACCCAGTTCACCACGAAATTGCGTCGCGGTGGAGGCCGGGAGGACACATCGTAAATGTCGTTGAGCGACGTGCGCACGCCGGCAAAGAGCCGGGTGCTGAACCAGAGGAACGCGGGCGCGGCGTAGAGCGAGATCTGGCCGCGATTCCTCGTGATCCCGGCGAGCATCCGCTCGATGAAGGCGAACGGGTCCCGCCCCTGCGCCGGGGAGGACGACGGGAAGAAGCGATTGAAGAGCACGCTGGGATCGACGGCCGGCCCTCCCGCCATGGCCTGGGCCAGATGGGTCAGCCCGATGAGCAGCAGCAGGATGAAGGGCACCGCCGCGAGCAGCGCGTCGAACGTCAACGCGCTGGCGAGGAACGGGATGTTGTTTTCGTCGGCAGCCTGGAAGGTGCGGCGGAGGAAGCCGGCGGTGGAGATGTGCCAGCCGCCGACGGGCCGGTGGCTCAGGCGAGGGGCTCCTCATAGTCGCCCGCCGAGCGGCGGCGCGCGCGGGATTCGGACAGCCGGCGCTCCAGCTCCTCCCTCGCGCTGGAGGTCCCGGCGCGTGCACGGGCCGGGGGCGCCCCATCCGGCTCGTCGAGGTCGTCGTCGTCCAGCGGCTCGTCGAGCGCGTCCTTGACGTTCCCGAACTGCTGGGCAAACTCGTCCAGCTTTTCTTCGGTGACCGCGCGAAGCTTCCACAGCTTGCGCTGGAGCACCCGGCGCGTCTCCTCGCCGCTCCGCGGGGCGTAGAGCAGCGCGACCCCCGCTCCGATCACCGCTCCCCAGAACAGCCACCTGGCAGACGCATCGCCCGCGCGCTCGACGTACACCACTTCCCGGCCCTGTGTGCGACGTCCCATGCGGTTCCCCCTGTCTATTCCCCGGCGTCGGGGTCGTCCACGGCCGACACCAGTGCCGGCTTGAGCGCCGCATGGTGCTGCATCGGCGCCTGGACGAATCGATTGATGTCGTTCTCGGTTCCGTTGACGTTGAGCTGATCGAACAGGAAGGCGAATGTCCGTTCGAGGTCGGCGGCGATGGCGCCGCGCACCTTTTCCGGCAGCGACCAGAACTCCCGCTTGAATGGCCCGATCGCTTTCTTCCTGGCCTTGTAGTAGAACTGCTCGTCGGTATCGCCGGCCTTCCGCTCTCCCGCCGCGTTCTCCTTCACCCAGGCGCGCAGCCGGTCGCGAAGCTCGGCGGGGAGCTGGGCGTGGTCGAACACGAGGTTCTGGAAATTGGTGGCGAGATGGATTTCGGCGGTCTCGATGCGGGGAAAGTTGCCGAATGCCGTGGGCGGCAGCGTGCTCGCCCCGTGCTGCACCGCGCCGGCGAGCCCGTAGACGCTCCGCGCCGTTTCCGACAGGGCGGCCAGCGCCTGCAGGTCGAGCTTCACCTCGGCGATGGAGCCATCGGCGAGCACCACGCCCCCATGCGACGTGCCGGTCTGCACCGAGATCTTGCTGATGCCTTCGATCGTTCCCTTCGCGGCGAGGGTGCGATTGTATCCCGTCATGAAGGCGTGCAGCTCCTCGACGGTGCTGTTCTTCATGCCGACCTCGCCGATCTCGGCCCCCACCGAGACGACGATGCCCCCGGGCTCCAGCCCGCGGATGAACGCTGTCACCTCGGCCGCGCGCTCGAAGTTGAGTCGCTGCTGCGCGTCGAGCGTGGGCTGGTCGAGATCAACCAGTGTCGAGGTGTCGACGTCGATGTTGTAGAAGCCGGCGCCGATCTCTTCGGCGATGAGCTTCTTGACCTCGCCGACTTCGCCCTCCGGATCGGACGCGTACTTCTTGTGGTTGACCTGGCAATGGTCGCCCTGAATGAAGAGCGGCAGCACGTACCCTTCCCGCAGCGCCGCGCCGATCAGCACCGCCACGTACTCAGCGGGCCGCTGATCGGTGTACGCGATCTCGGAGCGCGCGATCTCGAGAATGATGGCTCCGGCCCGGCCGGCTCTCGCCGCCCTGAACACGGCGCGCGCCGTGTCGTAGGCCATCATCCTGATGTTGATGGCCGGCACCGTGAAGCCGCTCAGGTCGCCGCGTCCGCGCGCCGTGTAGAGGGCGTGGATGGAGGCCGGCCGCGCGCCCGTGACCTGCCCCAGCTCCCAGAGCAGCCACCGCGCCGCCTCCCGCTCCTCATCGGCGCCGAACACCGCCTGCCACACCAGACGGTCGGTGGCGGGCGAGCGCAGCCGGGAAGGGTCGCGGACCGTCACGCCTCCGGGGATGAGCGCTACCCCGCCCCCAAAGAGATCGATTGCGCGTTGGGTCACATCAGCCATGCGTGAGAGCTCCTCGAGAATTCAGTGGCGAGATGGGAAAGGTAGAGCGGGACGGGGGGAGCGTCAAACGTTTGCGCAATCCGGGCTCAGGCTTCGTCTCCGGTCTCGGGTGCCGGTCCTGCGGGCGTGCTGTGGCCCGGACTGCCCATCGCGGCGTACGTGAGGCGCTTGCCGAGCTCGACGCCCGGCTGATCGAAGGGATCGATGCCGTACCAGACACCGGCGTAGCCGGCGGCGAGCTGGTAGAACATGATCGCCTCCCCGAGTGTTGCCGCGCTCAAATCGGGAAACCGGAGCGTACAATTCATCCGCCCCATCTGCGCGAGCGCCGACGACGTCGCC
>JBDTTA010000038.1:0-16785 GCA_039930845.1 Gemmatimonadales bacterium | reverse complement strand
CTCGGCGTCATCCGTGCCCGTTACGCCGTCGTGTGCGGCCAGGGCGAGCGCCTGCTCCAGCACGGCCCGTGGAAATCCCTGAGGGGTCTGCGCACGCCAGAGCCGCTCTCTCGGCACCGTACGCGCGATTCGGGTGGGGTCGTGCTCGACGGCTTCCTTGACCGTATCGCGGAGCGGCACCGCGGCGATCGCCGCCTCCCCTCGCCTCGCGTGCGCGATCACCGCGTCGATCACAGTCCGCTCGACGAACGGGCGGGCGCCGTCGTGCACCAGTACAACGCTGCACGCACCTCCCAATGCACGGAGTCCCGCGCAGACCGACTCGCTCCGGGTGGCGCCTCCGGCCGCGAGTACGAGACGCTCACCCGTGATTTCCAAGAGGAAGGGCGGCGGACTGGCCAGATCGGGGGCAGGGATCACCAGAACCACCTGCGCCACGTCGGGGTGGGAAATGAACGGCCGGAGCGCGAGAAGGATCATCGGCACCCCGGCGATGGCCTGGTACTGCTTGGGTACCGGGCCGCCGGCTCGCGTGCCCTGCCCCGCGGCCACCACGACTACACCGACGTCACGCGGCAAGCGCCCGCACCAGCTGCTCCACGTGCTCCAGCCCGACGATGGAGATGCCCGCCACCTGGGGCGCCCCCCGTGCCGGCCCGAAGACCCGGCGGAACCCCAGCCGTGCCGCCTCCGTCACGCGGCGCTCCACCGCGCCGCTCGGACGGATCTCGCCGCCGAGACCGATCTCGCCGAGAAAAATGACGTCCGCCGGCGCGGGCCGGTTGAGGAGACTCGAGACCAGCGCCGCCGCGACCGCGAGGTCGGCGCCGGGCTCGGTGACGCGGACGCCGGCGGTGACCTGGACGAAGACGTCGAGATCGGCGAACGAGGTTTGCGCCCGACGCTCGAGCACGGCGAGGAGAACCGCCAGGCGCTTGGGATCCAGACCCGTGGCCACTCGCTGCGGCGTGCCATACCCCGACTTTGACGCCAGCGCCTGCACCTCGACCAGCACCGGCCGCGTGCCTTCCATGAGCGCGGTGACCGCGCTCCCGCTGATGCCCTGGGCACGCGCCGCCAGGAACACCGCCGACGGATTGGGCACCGGCACGAGGCCGCTCTCGGTCATGGAGAAGACGCCAAGCTCGTCCACCGAGCCGAAGCGGTTCTTGGTGGTGCGAAGCAAGCGGTAGTCGAGGGTGACCTCTCCCTCGAAGTACAGCACCGTATCCACGATGTGTTCGAGCGTCTTGGGGCCCGCAATCCCGCCGCCCTTGGTCACGTGCCCCACGACGACGACGGCGGTGCCGCTTTCCTTGGCAAATCGCATGAGCTGCCCCGAACATTCGCGCACCTGCCCCACGTTGCCGGGCGCGCTCTCGAGCGTGTCGGTGTAGACCGTCTGGATGGAGTCGATGACCACGACATCGGCGGCGAGCGCGCCCGCGGCACCGATGATCGCCTCGAGTCGCGTCTCGCCCAGGACGTGCACCGCCCCCGCGTCTTCAGCGAGCCGATCGGCACGGAGCCTCAGCTGGTCGGGCGATTCCTCGCCGCTGGCATACAAAACTGTACGCCCCGCCGTTTCGAGTCTGGCCGCCGCCTGGAGGAGCAGTGTCGACTTTCCGATGCCAGGCTCGCCGCCGATGAGGATCATCGATCCCGGGACGATTCCTCCCCCAAGCACGAAATCGAATTCCGGAAGACCGGTGCGCCACCGCTCGAGTGGATGCGTGGCAACGTCGCGCAGGCGGGAAGGCGGAACGACGGCAGCGCGGGCCGACCCGGCCGCCTTCCCGCCTTCCCGCCTCGCAGCCTGGATCGGCTCCTCGGCCACGGCATTCCATTCACCGCATGCTTCGCAGCGGCCCACCCACTTCGGATGGTCGTGCCCGCATGCGGTGCAGCGATACACGGACCGGCTCCTGGCCATCGTTACTCCGGGTCCTCGCGGCTGGAAAGGTTGTCGAACCTGGTGTATTCCCTGGTGAACTTGAGCTGCACATCGCCCGTGGGACCGTTGCGGTTCTTGGCGAGCATGATTTCCGCAATGCCGCGCTTGGTCTCGTCCTCCCGGTCGTAATACTCAGGCCGGTGGATGAAGACGACGAGGTCGGCATCCTGCTCGATGGCGCCCGAGTCGCGCAGGTCGGAGAGGATCGGCTTCCGCTCGCCTCCGCGCTGCTCCGAGGCGCGCGAAAGCTGGGAGAGCGCGATGACCGGAATTTCCAGCTCCCGGGCCAGCGCCTTGAGCGACCGTGAAATATCCGAAATTTCCTGTACCCGGTTCTCGGCGTATTCCGGGCTGCGCATGAGCTGGAGGTAATCCACGATCACCAGCTTGAGATCACTGTCGATTTTCAATCGGCGTGCCTTGGAGCGCATTTCCAGCAGCGTGAGCGATGGCGTATCGTCAATCCACACCTGGTAGGTCTGGAGGATGCCGGCCGCGCGCGCGAGCTGGGTGAAATCGGAGTCGCGCAGCGAGCCCTGCCGAACCCGATGGCTGTCAACCCTCGCGGTGGACGTGAGCATGCGCTGCACCAGCGCTTCCTTGGACATTTCGAGCGAGAAGATGGCCACGCCCTGACCTTCGCCCGCGGCGTTGGCCGCGATATTGAGGCAGAACGCTGTCTTGCCCATGGACGGCCGCGCCGCCACCACCACCAGTTCCGACGGCTGAAAGCCGGACGTGAGAGAGTCCAAGTCTACGAATCCGCTCGGAACACCGGTAATCGCTTTCCCGCTGCGCTGGAGCGTTTCGATGCGCTCCATCGTGGGCCACAACATCTCCTTGATGCGCGTAAAGCCATCATCTCCGCGCTGCTGGGAGATCTTGAATATCCGGGATTCGGCGATGTCGAGGAGGTCGTGCGCTGTCGAGTGCCCGTCGTACGCCTCGGTGATGATGGAAGTGGAGGCCTCGATCAGGCGGCGGAGGATCGCCTTGTCGCGGACGATCTTGGCGTGAAAATCGAGATTGGCCGCGGTGGGCACCGCGTCCACGAGGTCGGCGAGATACTCGAGGCCGCCCGCCGATTCCAGATCGCCACGACGCAGCAGCTCGTCGCGAAGCGTGACGTGGTCGATGACGACACGGCGCTCGGTGAGCGCGAGCATGGCCCGGTACAGACGCCGGTGCCCCTCCTGATAGAACATCGCGTCGTCCACGAGCTCGGCGGCACGGAGGGCGGCGTCCTGGTCGAGCAGCATGGCGGCGAGCACCGCCTGCTCGGCCTCCTGGCTCCAGGGAGCCGAGCGGCCGACGTACGGATCAGCGGTCGAGTAGTTGTCGGACGATACGGACGTCATCCCAGGTGGGCTTCTTCCAGTTCGGGTTACGGAGCAGTGCCGCGGGATGGTAGGTCACGACCAGCGGGAATCCATTGAACGAGTGCACCTTGTTGCGCAATTCTCCGAGGCTTTTCCGTACTCCGAGCATCGCTTCCCCCGCCGTCCCACCAAGCGCGAGCAGTACCCTGGGTCGAATCAGCTCGATCTGGCGATGGAGGTAGGGAATGCACGACGCGATCTCATCTGGCAGCGGCTTCCGGTTCTGAGGAGGGCGGCACTTGACGACATTGGTGATGTACACCGTTTCACGGGGAACTTCAATAGCCTCCAGAATGTCGTTGAGCAGCTTTCCCGCCTGACCGACGAATGGCCGCCCGGTCGCGTCTTCCGTTGCGCCAGGGCCCTCACCGATGAGCATGAGCCGGGCATTGGGATTGCCCTCGCCCGGCACCGCGTTCGTGCGATGCGCGCAGAGCCCGCAGCAGTGCGTGGTCCGAATGCGCTCGGCTACCGCATCGAGCGTCGCGAGACTCGAGAGGCCATCGCCGAGCAGCTCGCCCACGGCGGTCTCGACGGTGAGGCCGGGACCGGGAATGGCCGGCGCGCCCTTTTTCCACTTGGGCTCGTCGCCGGCGACCGCCGGCTGCCGCTCCAGGTACACTTCGGCTCCGCCCAGCGCGATCTGCTGTTCCAGGTACCGCCGCCGCTCGTCACCCAAGGGAGAGCTCCACCGCGTCGAGAATCGCGTCGGCGACGTCCCGCTTCGATTGCAGCGGCAAGATGCGCGCGCTCCCATCCCGGCCGAGCAGCGCTACCCGGTTCGTATCCACCTCGAAGCCGGCGCCAGGCTCGAGCGCGTCGTTGACCACGATCAGATCCAGTGCTTTTCGCTCCAGCTTCGCCCGGCCTTTGACAAGCGCGTCCCCGGTCTCGAGCGCGAATCCGACGATCACGCTGCCGGGGCGGCGCATTGCACGAGTCCCACTCAGGATGTCCTCGGTCGGCTCCATCGGAACGGCCAGCGCTCCGTCGACGCGCGAGCGCTTTCTGTCGCTTGGATCGCTCGGGCGAAAATCGGCCGGTGCCGCCGCCATCACCAGTACGTCGGCGCCCGGCAGAGCGTCCCGCACCGCCGCCTCGAGCTGCCGGGTGGTCTCTACCCTGCGGACATCAACGCCAACGGGCGTGGCCAATGCGACCGGGCCGGTGATCAGCACAACATCCGCGCCGCGCGCCCACGCCGCCTCCGCCACGCTGTAGCCCATCTTCCCGCTGGACCGATTGGTGATGACGCGAACCGGGTCGATCGATTCTCTGGTTGGCCCGGCGGTAACGACGACCCGCCGGCCCGCCAGCCGGCCGCGGCCTCCGAGCGCCCGAAGCGCGTGGGCGAGGATCGTCTCCGGTTCGCTCATCCGGCCCGGGCGGTCCGACGGGCCCTCGGCCAGAGCACCTACCTCCGGCCCGACCAGCGCGACGCCTCGCCTGCGCAGCAACTCGAGATTGGCCGTCGTCTGGGGGTGGGCGTACATCTCGTCGTTCATCGCCGGGGCAAGGAGGATCGGGGCCGTGGCGGCAAGCAGCAACGTCGTCAGCAGATCGTCGGCCAGGCCCTGCGCCATCCGGGCGACCAGGTTCGCCGTCGCCGGCGCCACGAGGACGAGATCAGCCTCCTGTCCAAGCCTGACATGCGAGAGCGCCCCGCCGCGCTCCCAGATAGAGGAGAGGACGGGGCGCCCTGTGAGCGCTTCAAAGGTGAGCGGCCGCACGAACTCGGCCGCGCCCTGAGTCAGTACGGCATCAACCGTGGCGCCGGCCTCGACCAGCCGGCGGGCGATGATGCAGCTCTTGTAGGAAGCGATCCCGCCCGACACGCCGAGAACGACGCGTCGGCCGGCCCACGTGGTCACGCCTCGGAACGACGGCGGCGGACCAGCTTGTAGTTGAGATCGCCGTCCACCAGGCTCTGCATCGCCTTGGTGGTGAGCTTCTCCTCACTGGTCGCGAGCTGGTCCTTGGGAAACTCATTGAGATAACGGGCGAACTTGGCCGCCACGAGGACGCCCAGATACTTGTTGCCGGCCCGCCGTGCGACCTCGGCGGGGGTGATGATTCGCATTTGTGGTGCTCCTTGTGTGGCGTGAGACTAGATCTTTTCCGCCGCTTCGACGAGGTCTCGCCGCAGGCTCTCGACCAGCGCGGCCAGCATTTCCTGTCGCCCGACCCGAAGAGTCTCGGCGTCGAGGATGGCCTTCACCTGGGCCACCGCGTGCGCCAGGTTGTCGTTCACGATCGCGTAGTCGTACTCGTTGACGGCGGCCAACTCATCGCCGGCCCGGGCGATCCTTTCGCGCACCGCGGCCGCCGCGTCGGTGTTGCGTCCTACCAGGCGATCGACGAGCACCCCGGCTGACGGGGGAATCACGAATACGTGCAGCGCGTTCGGAAACGTGGCGCGGATCTGTCTCGCGCCCTCGATCTCGATGTCGAGCACGGCGTTCTGACCCCGCGCGAGGATGCGCTCGACCTCCGCCCGGAGCGTTCCGTAGAGGTGGCCGAAATGCATGTTCCACTCGAGGAACTCACCGGCGTCCCGGCGGCGGACGAATTCCTCACGCGTGAGGAAATGGTAGTCGATGCCGTCCCGCTCGCGCTCGCGCACGGGCCGCGTGGTCGCCGATACCGAATACCCCAGGTCGTTCCGATCCTCCAGCAGGCGACGCGCGATCGAGGTCTTCCCGCCTCCCGACGGCGACGAGAGCACGAGGAGAAACGGCTTCACTCGAGGTTCTCGAGCTGTTCCCGGAACTTTTCGAGCTCCCCCTTCATGGCGATGACATGCTGCGTGATGTCGGCGTCGCTCGCCTTGGAGCCCATCGTATTCACTTCGCGCCCAAGCTCCTGCGCGAGAAAGCCGAGTTGCTTGCCCGCAGGGCGATCGGAGCCGAGCGCCGAGCGAACCGCGGCGACGTGTGTCCGGAATCGGACGAGCTCCTCGGTGATGTCGAGCCGGTCCGCCTGGAAGGCGATCTCCTGCGCCAGCCGGCCTTCGTCCACGGGTCGGCCGTCGAGCAGCTCGCCGACGGCGGCGCGGAGCCGGTCGCGCTCTCGCACCAATCGCCCCGGCGCCCGCGCGGCGACCAATCCCCCCAATTCCTCCAGGGACCCCATCCGGTGGCTCAGCTCGGCCACGAGCGCCTCTCCCTCGCGGGCGCGCATGGCCCGGCACTCCGCCGCGGCCTCTCCCACCACCGGCTCGACCTCGGACCAGGCGACCTCGGTCGGCCCTTCCACGCTTGTCGTGAATACCTCGGGCTGCCGCGCGACGAGCTCGAGCGACACATCTCCCGCCAGGCCGAGCGCGGACTTGAGCTCCCGGAGCCGGGTGGCGACGAGCCTGGCGCGCTCGACATCGACGGTGACGCCGCCTGACGGGCGCGGCGGATACTCGGACCATCTGAGCTGCACGGCCACATGACCGCGGTCGAATTCGCGACGCAGCCTTTCGCGGAGATCGGCCTCGAGCGCCGAGAGGTCGCCGGGCAGCTTGGCCGCGAGGTTGAAGTGCCGGTGATTCACCGTGCGGATCTCGACTCTGATCCGGCCACCGGCTACGGGGCCCTCTGCCGCACCGAACCCAGTCATGCTGTACGGCAGTCAGCCTCCAGTTCGCGGGGAAACCGGGGAATTTAGTCGAAGGAAGGCACGGAGGCTATTCGAAGGAGGCTATGAGCCCCCAGCCCAAAGCCAATAGCCAATAGCCAATAGCCACGTCCTCAATATCTTACCGCCCCCACCTCACCTAGTTTGCGAACTCCCACCGCACACCGAAATTGCTGCCGTATGGCGGAATCCGGAACCCGGGCACGTATGTCAGCTTCGTCGCCGTGAGATTGCCCCGGTCCCAGTAGATCGAGAAGCTCTGCAACTGGATTTGCACCAGGCTTCGGAAGAACGTCGCCCCACGGAGGTTGATCGGCTCGCCAATGTCGTCACGACCGATCGTCCCGCGCCCCCAGCTCTCCATGCTCAGTCGAAGCTTGAGATCGAAAATTCCGCTTTTGAACTTCCGCAGAAATTTCGATCGCAGGGTAACTGCGGAGAGTGAGTGCGTGGGAGGGACTCCATCCACGCTTCCGTTCCTCGGATCGCTGTACCAGCTCTCGAGCGTGACCCATTGCACGGGTGCGACCCGTACACCGACCGTGAGCCAGTCGACGTCGGGCGATGCGGCGAGCGACACCACCTGCGGGAACTCGGCATACCCGGACGGGCTGAATGCCGACGTACGCGACCAGCCGACCTGGAGACCGAGTCGCGAACGGTCCCACGCGAGTGTGGCACCGATGTCTCGCAGCCGTTGAGCGGTGTCGGTGGTGATCGACGGCGCGGCCACCATATCCCCCACGCGGGCGCTGCCCGTCAGCGCCAGCCCCTCGATTGGCCGGAGCCCGGCAGCGACCAGCACGAAGTTGCTCGCCCGGCCGCCGTAGTGATGCTGATGAACCGCCTCGCCGCTCGCGCTGAAGTATGGTGTCGGCGTCCATCCCGCCGTTGCCCGCGTGTCGAGCGCGGTCCATCGGGTGCGGTGAAATGCCGAGCCTCCGATCGAGAACGTCGGGGCGCGGTAGGAGACATAGCCGCCGATCTGGTTGATCTGCTGATCGAGTCCCTCGCCATCCCATGCCGACCGGCCGTACACCAGATCGAGCGACGGGCCCTGGCCGTCCACGCGCGAATGCAGCGAGAGCCGCATCTGCGCGTCGGTGCGCGTCCCCTTGAATCCCGGGCCGATCGTGTCGTCGGGGATCGCGTCGGAAATGACGAACGCGCGACGGGTGGGCCGCGAGCGGATGAGCTGATACTGTACGCCGAATCGTGCGGACGGGACGTAGCTCCCCTGGGCAAACACCTGCGTGTTGGAGTAGCTGCTGCTCGTGACGCTCGCGGTTGGCGAACTCAGGTAATCGGCGGCGAGGGAAAAACCGAGGCCGGAGGGAAACCGGTGCTCGAGGTCACCTTCGTAGCGCGCGAAGTTCCGGTCTCCCCTCGCGATGCCGATGCGTGATCGCGGCGCGATCCGATCATGACTGCGCGTGAAGAGCGAAACCCGGAGCAGGCCGGGCCACTTCTCCACCTCGATGCGCTCCAGGAAGCTGATGCTGAACAGCGCCGGGTCTACCGCGACACTGTCGATCCCCGCGGCGACGTACGGGAGACCGTCCAGATAGTACTCGGCCGATGCCGCGCCCTGTCCTTCGAAGTTGAGCGGTTCCGGGCGGCCGATGAAGCCGCCCCGCCAGAGGTAGACGCCCGGGATCTGGCTGAGCAGATCGCCGACTGTGGCGGCGTGACCCCACTCGATCGAGTCGCGAGTAAAAATCGTCTTCGAGAGCGCCGGGCGGGGGCCAGGAGCCCCGAGGTGCGGAAGCACCGGCACCCGAACCCGCTCCTCCTGCTGGGCTTCGAGAAATCGGGCGGTGTAGTCGACCGTATCGCGGGCGAGGGAGTCCGTTGGAAGGGTGTCGTCGAGCACCTGGGCGCGAAGAGCTGCGGGGAAGGCGGAAAGGAGAACGGCGAACAGGGGAAGGGTGACTAGGAGAAAGGTCCCGCTCCCCCTTCCCCCTTCCCGCTTCCCCGTTCCCCGTTTCCAGTTCACCGCTTTCTGGCCAACACGAATTCGGTGAACAGACGCACACCGATTCCCGTGGGGCCCTTCACCCGGGTCGCATCCTCGCGCTCGGTGTACGCCGTCCCCGCGATGTCGAGGTGTGCCCAGGGAAACCCATCCACGAATTCGCGGAGGAACCATCCCGCCGAGATACTGCCTGCGGGCCGCCCGCCGGCATTCTTGACGTCCGCGATGTCCGACTTCATGAGATCGCGGTACTCGTCCCACAGCGGCAACGGCCAGACCCGCTCGCCGGCGCGCTCTCCTGCCGCCCGCACTTCCTCGATCAGCGAGTCATCGGTGCCCATCACGCCCGACGCGGTGTGGCCGAGCGCCACGACGATTGCGCCGGTGAGCGTCGCGATGTCGAGCACGCACGCCGGCTGATACCGCCTGGCGTACACGAGCGCGTCGCACAGGATCAGCCGGCCCTCGGCGTCGGTATTGATCACCTCGATCGTCTTGCCGGACAGGCTCGTGATCACATCCCCCGGTTTGACCGCGGTGCCGGAGGGCATGTTCTCGGTGCTCGGAATCAGTCCCACCACGTGCGCTGACGGCTTGAGCCGTCCGAGCGCCTCGAATGTGCCGAGGACCGCCGCGGCGCCCGACATGTCGTACTTCATGTCTTCCATATTCTGGGCCGGCTTGATCGAAATGCCACCGGTATCGAACGTCACGCCTTTGCCAATCAGCACCACCGGTGCGCTGTCGTCACCCTTGTACTCCAGCGCGATGAAGCGCGGCTCCTCCACGCTGCCTTGCGCTACGGCGAGCAGGGCGCCCATGCCCTCCTTCACGATCGCGGCCTTGTCGAGCACGGTGATACCGAAGCCATGGCGCGCCGCGACCTCCGACGCCGTTTGCGCGACGTAGGTGGGCGTGCAGAGGTTCCCGGGAAGAACCTGGATGCCCCGCGCCAACGTCTGACCCCCGCCGATCGCGGCCCCGAGCCGGTGGCCTTGCGTCACAGCCTCGGTCTCGAGAGGCGCGAGGATATCCACTCGCTCGAGCACCGGCTTCTTCTCTTCCGGTGGCCGCTTCATCTCGGTGAACTGCCACGCCCCCTGCGCCAGCCCCTCGGCGATCGCCTGGCCCGCGTGGTCCGCCGGCACCGCCCCGCGCGACTCGGGCGGAAGGTGAAACGCCGCGGCAGGCATGCCGAGCGCCCGCGCCCGTTTGGCCGCGGCGGAGGCGGCGCGCCGGATTCCACTTCGCGTCAGCTCCTCTGCCTTGCCCAGGCCCACAAGCAGCACGCGAGCCGCCGGCCCTGATGGATAGAGCACGGCAAGCTCGTCCCGCTTCCCGCTGAAGTCGCCCGAGGCGACGAGACGCTCCAGCGCGCCGCCGGTGGCACGATCGAGCTCGGCGAGGGAGCGGGGCAACGGGCCCCGGGCCATCGCGAGTGCCAGGAGGGGAGTCTCGTGACCCAGCGGTGACGCGGCGAGGACGGCGGTCTCGAACGGCATAGATCCCGGGAGCATGAGAATGGAAAGTTGGAGGCGAGAGTCGTCGTGCGGACGGGAAGCTATACGGGAGGCGTGGGGAGCGGCAACGGGATCGCCGCGCCCCGGGAGAGCGCTGGCGCTACTCGAGGAACGATCCGAACCTACACCCCCGGGTTCCCGACCTGCTGAGTGGCGAGCTCCCACCGGGCGAACGCCTGTTCCAGCCGGGCGGTGGCGTGTCCGAGGTCGCGACCGATCGCACTGGCGCGGATGCCGCCTTCATCGGTGAGATAGAGGTCGGGGTCTTCGAGCTGCGCCCGCAATGCAGCGACTTCCGACTCGCACTCGGCAACCTCCGCTTCCGCGGCCTCGACCTCCCGCTCCGCCGACCGGCGGACCGACTCCTCTCCGCGGCGCGCTCCGGCATCCGGTCTGCGCGTCTGTTTCCGTTCCTTGACCCGCCGCAACGCCTCGGCCTCGGCGGCCGCCACGCCGGCGGCGTGCGCACGCTCGGCACTCACCGTTTCCCATTCGGCGAAGCCACCGGGAAAGTCGGTAATGCGCTCATCGTGGAGGATCCAGGTCCGGGTGGTGAGCGCCCGGAGCAGCGCGCGGTCGTGACTCACGAGAATGACCGTTCCATTGTACTCCTCGATGGCATCCTCGAGCGCCTCGATCGACTCGACGTCGAGATGATTCGTGGGCTCGTCGAAGACGAGGAGGTTTGCGCCGGAGAGCATGATCATCGCCAGCGCCACCCGCGCCCGCTCTCCCCCGGACAGCGTCCCCGCCATTCGGAGCACCGAGTCGCCGGAAAATCCGAACCGTCCGAGGTGCCCCTGCACCGGACCCCGGCCCCATGCCGGCCGAAGCGCATTGATGATGTGGTAGAGCGATTCGTCCGGGGGCACCTGCGCGAGGTCCTGCCGGTAGTGCGCGATGCGCACCGAGTCGGGCACCCGGATGATGCCGCTGTCCGGTGCGCGCTCACCCACCAGCGTGCGGAGAAGCGTGGACTTCCCCGCCCCGTTCGGCCCGACGAGTCCGAGCACGTCGCCCCGCATTACCCGCGCGCTGAAGCCGCGCAGGAGCGGGCGCCCGCCCACGCTCAGGCCGACCTTCTCCGCCACCACGACCTGGTCTCCGCCCCGATCGTCGGCGGTCAGTCGGAGCGACATCGCACCATCTTCGCCCGGTGGAGGGCTGAGTCGGTCTACCCGCTCGAGCCGTCGCCGGCGACCCTTTGCCTGGGCGCTCTTCTGCCCGGCGATATTCCGGCGGATGAAGTCCTCTTCGGAGGCGATCACACGCGCCTGTTTCGCGAAGCCGCGCTGCTGCGACAGCCGGCGTTCCGCGCGCTGCCGGAGAAAGTCCTCGTAATCGCCGGTGTACGAGACGCCGGCGCCGGACTCGAGATGGAACACGTGGTCCACGACCGCCTGCAGGAAGGCGCGGTCGTGGCTGATGACGAGTACCGTCTCGTCGAGCCCCCGGAGGTAGTCCTCCAGCCACCGCGTGGTTTCGATGTCGAGATGGTTTGTCGGCTCGTCGAGCAGAAGGATGTCGGCGGGCTCGACGAGCTGTTGCGCCAGGCCGAGCCGCCCGCGCTCACCGCCGCTCAGCGACTCGAGCGGGCGCGACCGGGCGGCGTCGGGGTCAAAGCCCAGGCCGTCGAGCACTGCGTCGATGCGAGCGGCGAGGGTGTAGCCCCCCTCCCGGTCGAACCGTTCGAGATCACGATCGTAGCGCGCCAGCATCTGCGGAGTGCAGTCGTCGCCAGCCTCCGCCATTGCCGTCGCCTGCTCCGCGAGCGCTCGCTCGAGCGCCCTCAGCTCGACAAAGGCGCCGGCGGCGGCATCCCACACCGTCGCGGCGCCGGCGAACTCGCGATGCTGTTCCATCACGGACCATCGCAGGTTGGCGGCGCGCGCGATCGTACCGGAGGTCGGTTCGGCGTCACCGGTAATGAGGCGGAGCAGCGTGGTTTTGCCGGAGCCGTTGCGGCCGATGATGCCCCAGCGCTGACCACGGGTGACGGTAAGCGTCAGCCCGCTGAAGAGTGGGGTGGCGCCGAACTCCACGGCCACGGCGGACAGAGAGAGTTGGGTCAACGGGCGGTCCATTCACGCCACTCGGACTCGCCATCGCCAACCGTGAGGCGGTGTTCGCATCGGACGAGTGGCAGGCGGAGTATCATCGGCTCGAGGGAGAGCTTCTCCACCCAACGCTCGTCGGACAGCCGCGCCGCGCCGAGACCCAGTTCCGCGAACCGGCGAGAGGTCCGGTCGAGGAGGGTTTCCGCGCCAAAGCGCTGCGCGAACCGCCGCAGCTCCCCCGGCGAAGCGGGTCGTTCCTGGAGATCGACGAAGTGCGTCTTGACCCGGCGCTCCGCGAAGAAACGGAGCGCCCGGCGGGTGTCGGGGCTCTTTCGAACGCCGAAAATCTGGACTTCCATGGGTCAGGCGCCGTCGCGTCCCAACAGCTCGCCAATCGCATCGGCGATTCGCATCGCGGCCTGACCCTCGCCATAGGCGTCGCGAGCCCACGGTGCAACTCTCCCGTTCCGTCGTTGGGTGGCCACGGCGTCGGCCAGGAGTCGCGGCGCATCGAGCGGCGGGATCAGTGCGTTGGCGCCGCATGCGACTGTCTCGGTCCACTCCGTTTCGCCCCGAATGGTGATGCACGGCGTTCCCATCCAGTAGGCCTCCCGCTGGAGCCCGCCGGAATCGGTGATCACGACGGCTGCGTCCCTTACCGCGGCCACCGTTTCCAGGTATCCCAGCGGCACCCGCACCTCCACCGCCGCCGGCAAGCGCCGGAGCAGATCGTAGCTCTCGAGGGCGCCGCGCGTCCGCGGATGGAGTGGGAGCAGGATCGGCAAATCGAGCGAGGCAAGCGCGTCGATCAACGCCGCGAGCGCGTCCCGGTCGCCGGTGAGGGCGGCGCGGTGGAAGGTGGCGAGCGCGAACGGAGGCCCCGACTCCGGCGGCGGCGCGATCGCGACATGCCTCAGCAACACGTCCCTGGCGACGTCTCCGGTGTTGACCACGGTACCGGGCGACAGCTCCGCGCGGAGCTGCGCCGCCGCCGCGGCCGACGGCGCGCAGAGCAATTGCCCGAGCACGTCCACCACTCTCCGATTAGTCTCCTCGGGCAGATTGGGCTCGTTCGAGCGGAGGCCCGCCTCCACGTGCACCAGCGGATAGCCTTCCTTGCTCGCGGCGAGTGCCGCGCCAAGTGTGCTGTTGGTGTCGCCGATGACCACGACGGCGGCCGGCCGCTCGTCACGCAGAATCTCCGCGGTCCGTGCGAGCACGGCCGCGGTCTGGCTTGCCGGGGAATCGGATCCCACCTCGAGAAAGTGGTCGGGTCGCGGAATCTCGAGCTGCTGGTAGAAGAGCCCGTTGAGCTCGAAGTCGTAGTGCTGGCCGGTGTCGATGGCGATCACCTGCCACCGGCGGCGCAGCACCTCGAGGAGCATCGAAGCCTTGACCACCTGCGGACGGGTTCCAAAGCAAAGGGCCAGCACCAGAGCAACTCCGATCTATGCGGGTTCGAAGCCATGGATTCTTGGGTCGTACGGCGGCTGGCGCAAGGTTTTTCGGGAAATCAGAGGAATCGAGAGAATGATCATGGTCCGGCGGAGCCTGTTTGTCGGGGCACTCGTGGTGCTCCTCGGATGCGCGCTTTGGGGCTTCTGGATCGAGCCCGCGAGCCTTCGCGTGGAAGAGGTCGAACTGCCCCTCGCATGGCCCTATGAGCGGCCGCTGCGGATCGCGGTCGCGAGCGACCTCCACGTCGGGTCGCCCTTCGAAACCCTCGAGCACCTTCGGACGGTGGTCGATCGCATCAACGCGACCCATCCGGATCTCATCTGCCTCCTCGGAGACTTCGTCACCGTAGATGTCCTCGGTGGAAAACGGGTGGCGCCAGAAAAAATCGCCGCGGAATTAGGTCGTCTCCGCGCGCCCGCGGGTGTCTTCGGCGTGCTCGGAAACCACGATCGCACGCTGAACGCTTCCCGAGTGAGTGAGGCGCTGCGCGCGAACGGCATGCGCGTGTTGGAGGACACGGCCGTTCGCGTGACGACGCCCAGTGGACCGGTCTGGATCGCGGGCGTGAGTGATTTCTGGACCGCACCACACGACATTCGTCGTGCATTGGAACCGGTGACGGACAGCGTGTTGCCAGTGTTCGTCATCACCCACAATCCCGACATCTTTCCCGAGGTTCCCGCTCGGGTACTCCTGACACTTGCCGGACATACGCACGGCGGCCAGGTCAGGCTTCCGATCATCGGATCGCCCATCGTCCCCTCAAGGTATGGCCAACGCTACGTCAGGGGGCACGTGCGCGAAGGAGGCCGAGATCTCTACGTCACCACCGGAGTAGGAACCAGCGGCATCGCCGTCCGTTTCGGAGTGCCGCCGACCATCTTCGTGCTGAATGTCAGGGCGGAGGCCGAACCCTCAAAAGAGAGCACCGGTCCCTCGTAGTAGCGCCGTGGCAGCAGGAATTGCGGTGATCGTGCCACGCCCGCCGTGCTTGAGCGAGAATTCCCCCCGCAGCGCGCGCGGCGCGACGCTTGCTCACGCTTCCCTGGACGAGCATCTTGTCGCAAGAAATGCAGCCGCTCCGGCAGTCACGCCGGCCTACCTGGACAATTCATGGCCCTCTCCCCCGTTGGCTCCGATGCCAAGTTACCGGATGCCAAGACTTACCGGGTACGAGCAGTCGACCCGGACAACGAGCAGGACACCGAGACGGCCGCCAGCCTGCACGCCAGGCTGTTCAGGGAAATCGGACCGATCGCCAACCTGGGGGAGCGACTCCTCGCCCGGTACTGCTATGGCCATCTGATTCGCACCGGCATGATGAAGGCCGTCCTGTTCGAGGTCGGAGGCCAGCCGGTGGGGCTCGCCGCCTTTACCGGCGACTCGAGTGCGCTGCACCATGCTGCACTTCGCCGCCACCTCCCGTTCGTCGTCCGCGAGACCATGCGCGCGCTGCGCGAGCGGCCCAGTCTGCTCCTCCGGTTGCCGGCCGCGGCAACGTTGATCTGGGAGCGTCGGCGCGAGCGGCTGCCCAAGTCGGCCGGAAGCTTCGCGGAAGTCACCGCGTTCGGGATACTCCCACGTTTTCGGAGCCACAAATTCGTACAGCTCACCGGTCTTCACGTCCCCGACATTCTCCTCGACTTCGTGCTGGACGATCTCCGCGCCCAAGGTTTTCTCCAGGTCCGGGGTGTGGTCCTGGTCTCGAACAGGCCCGCGGTCAGCTTCTTCACGCGACGCGTCAGCCGAGTCGATTCGTTTCCCTCCGCGGTGCGCCCCTCGATCCAGGTCTGGCTTGATCTGACGCTGGACGCGGACCACCGGCCGCGCTGAGCTTCGGCCCTACCGCACCTCGTCGCTCGATACTCGTCGCCCCGACGCGTCGTCGCGGGGCGCGCCCTCGGGGCTGAGCGCCGAGGCCACGGTGCAGATGGTGATTTCCGGATCGGCGTGGAGTCGAAGCGGAAAGACGACACACCCGACCCCCACGCTGACGAGGAGGGTTTCTCCGTGGGGCAGTGTATAGCAGCCTCGGGAATAGCGCCGGGAGAGCGCCCCGTTGGGCACGGCCAGCGCTCTCCCGCCGGGAAGCGCAATCTGCCCGCCGTGTGTGTGGCCGCAGAGGGCGAGGTCGAAACGATTGTCGCCGATATCGAGTAGGCCGGATGGCGCATGCATCAGCACGACCCGAAATCCGTCGGCCCCGGCAAACGCAGCGCCGGCGTCAGGATAGCCGCACCAATGATCGTCGAGCCCGCAGATCCAGACATCATCGAACGGGGGCGAGAGTCGCGCGTTCCGGTTGGTGAGGACCTGGATTCCGACCCTTTCCAGATGGTCGGCGATGCGCGGCGCGTCGGCCATCCAGTCGTGATTCCCGAGCACGGCGAAGCGTCCGAACGGGGCCGGAACGCTCGCCAGCTCGGGAGCGAGCCACTCGATCTGATTGGGGTTGAAGTTTACGAAATCACCTCCGAAGAGCACGACGTCGGGCTCGGCGGTACGAAGCGCGGCGCAGGCGGCCCTCAGGACCTCCGGGTCGGTGGTCGGTCCGGCGTGAAAATCGGAGGCGTATCCCAGGCGGAGTGGGGGGATGCTCGGGCCATTGCTGCTGGCGGCGAGCGCGTAATTGGCCGCGGTCACCCGCGGCCGGCCGCCAACCGCCCTGGCCAGCGGTACCGCCCATCCTCCCCAGTGCACGGCGTTTTCGAGGCCGTGAATGATGTTCGTGATGAGGGAATGTTTTCGACGCACGGGTGAGCGAGAGCTCCGCGGTTGGAGAGATCCGGACTCGGACACGCGTCGGGCAATGTAATCG
>JBDTTA010000037.1:0-17269 GCA_039930845.1 Gemmatimonadales bacterium | reverse complement strand
TGAGCGAGAAGTCGTTCGCCTGCTGCGAAAGCAGCGGAAGTCGTCTACATCCCCCCCGCTGTAGCCGGTCTTGCAGCCGGCGCAAACGGCGGCTCGCCCACCAGCATCTCGTAGAGCACGCAGGCCAGGCTGTACTGGTCTGTGCGTCCGTCCAGTCCCGTCTCCGCGCTCGCTTGCTCGGGGCTCATGTAGGCCGACGTGCCCACCGCAAAGCCGCGATCGGTCACGTAGACGTTGTCCGCCCCGGCGGCGGACAGCGCCGTCGCGACGCCGAAATCGGCGATCACCGGCTCACCCTCATGGAGCAGGATATTTTCGGGCTTGATGTCGCGGTGGACGACGCCGAGCCGGTGCGCATAGCCCAGCGCCGACGCAACCGCCCGGGTCATGCGGAGTGCCACGTCCACCGGCAGGGTTCCATCGCGGACGAGCCGGTCACGCAGGTTTTCGCAGCCGGCGTAGGGCATGACGAAGTAGAGGAGGCCGCCCCACTCGCCGGAGTCGTGCAGGGGAAGGATGCGCGGATGCGCCAGCCGCGCCGCGATGTTGATTTCGCGGAGAAAGCGCTGCGGCTCGTATCCGCCCGGACCCGGCCGCAGCACCTTGATGGCCACCTTGCGCGCGTGCTTCAGGTCATCGGCGAGATACACCGTCGCCGCGCCGCCGCGACCGATCTCCTCCCCGATCAGGTAGCGATCGGCGATGGCGGCGCGGAGCAGATTGGCAATGTCGGCCATGGCCTAACGGAACCTACGCGGCTGGGAACGCACAAGCTCAGGAGAGATGGAAGCGCGTGCCCGTACGGGCCATCTCCAGCAGAATCGGCGCGGGAGCGAACCGGTGGCCGAACTGGTCATCCAGCATCTCGAGGATTTCCACCACCCGGCCGGCGCCGAGCTCATCGATCATGCGCAGCGGTCCACCACGGAAGGCGGGGAACCCGATGCCGAAGAGGGCGCCAACGTCGCCATCCCGCGGGCTCCGGACCACGCCGTCGGCCCACGCCCTCGCGGCCTCGTTGAGCATCGCGAACACGAGCCGCCGCTCGATCCACGTCGCATCGGTCGACTCGACCGGCCTGGCACCGAGGAGCCGATACACCGACTCGTCGGGACCGGCCTTGTGGCCGCGGGTGTACCGGTAGAAGCCGCTGCCGCTCTTCCGGCCCAGGCGGTTCGCGCCCACCAGCAGCCCCAGCGCCTCGGACGGCTGCATCCGGTCGCCGAACGCTTCATGCATCACCTTGGCCGCCTTCTGGGCCACGTCGAGGCCTACTTCATCGAGCAGAGCGACCGGGCCGATCGGAAATCCCCATGCCGTCATCGTCCGATCGATGAGCTCGATGGACGCTCCCATCGAGAGAAGGAGGCCGGCTTCGTTGAGATAGGGCGAGAGGATTCGATTGACCCAGAAGCCGGGGTGGTCGGCCACCACGATGACGGTCTTTCCCATCCGCCGGCCGAACCGCACCGCGGTAACGATTGCCTCGGGGCCCGTCTGGTCGGTCGGGATCACCTCCAGCAGCGGCATCTTCTCCACCGGCGAAAAGAAATGCATGCCGAGCACCCGCTCCGGATGCCGCGCGCCCTCGGCGATGTCCCCGATCGGAATCGTGGACGTATTGCTGGCAAAGATCGTGTCGGGCCGCGCCACCGCTTCGACCTCCGCCAGTATCGTCCGCTTGAGATCGAGGTCTTCGTACACCGCCTCGATCACGAGATCGGCGCGGGAGAAGCCGCTGTAGCCGGCCGAGCCCGACAGGAGCGCACTGAGCCGTTCGAACTGCGGCCGGGTGAGCCGATGGCGCTCGAGGCGAGCCTGCAGAATGGCCGACGCCGCGCGCAGCCCCTTCCCGACCCGGGCCACTTCCGCATCCTTGAGGCGGGTGTCCACCTCGACATTGAGCACCGCCGTGCCGGCGATACCCGCGCCCATGAATCCGGCGCCCACGATGCCGAGCCGCCGCACCTGGCGGGGAACGGCGCTGCCCGGCAGGATGCCATCGTCCTTCCTGAGCGCCGTCGTCGCGAAGAAGATCTGCACCAGCTTTCGCGACACATCGCCCACGGCGAGCTCGCCGAAGGTGCGGTGCTCCTCCGACAGGCCGGCCGCCACGCCGTGCTCGAGGCCGACCCGTACGACCTCGAGCGCCGCCAATGGCGCCGGATAGTGGCCGGAAGTGCGCTCGAGCACCTTCGCGCGAGCCGTCCGGTACACCAGTCGCCGCCCCGCGGCGGTGCGGTCGAGCAGCAGCCCCGCCACGCCGCTCTTTGGTGAACGTTTCGGCAGGCCATCGCGCGCCAGGCGGTCGGCGGCGATCAGTGCGGTCCTCCGCAGGATGCTCTGCGGCACCACCTCGTCCACCATGCCCAGCTTCATCGCCTTTCGCGCGCGCTCGCTCTTTCCCGAGAGAATCATGTCGAGCGCCGCGCGGGCACCGATCAGCCGCGGCAGCCGCTCGCATCCACCCGCTCCGGGAATCAGCCCGAGCTGCACTTCGGGAAGACCGAGCTGTGTCCTGGGATGGTCGGTGGCGATTCTGTAGTGACAGGCGAGCGCCAGCTCGAGCCCGCCGCCGAGACAGGCGCCGTGAATCGCGGCGACGACGGGCTTCGCCAGCGTCTCGACCCGGCTCACGAGCTCCTGACCCTCGAAGCTCAACCGCTCCGCCGCCGCGCGCGTCGTCAGCGCGGTGAACTCCTCGATGTCGGCGCCGGCGATGAACGTGTCGGGCTTGCCCGAGATGAGGACCGCCGCCCGGATCGATGCGTCGTCGCGGAGCTGGATGAGCAGTGCCTCGAACTCCACCTTCGTGGCCGCGGTGAGCTTGTTCACGGACTCACCGGGCAAATCGAAGGTGACGACCGCGATACCGTCCTCGATGGCGGTGGTGAGCGCGGACACTATCGCCGCTCCAGAACCATCGCGAAGCCCATCCCGCCCTGTGCGCAGATCGAGATCAGGCCGAACTGCACATCGCGGCGGCGCATTTCATTCGCCAGCGTCGTGACGAGTCGCGCGCCCGTCGCGCCAAACGGGTGTCCGATCGCGATCGAACCTCCCATGACGTTGGTGCGCTCCCAATCCACTTCGCCCACCGGCCCGGGAAGGCCGAGCCGGTCCGCCCAGTCGCGCGAGCCCCACGCCTGCACGTTCGAAAGCACCTGCGCGGCAAAGGCCTCGTGAATCTCGACGAGGCCCAGGTCGGCCCACGAAATGCCGGCGCGGTCGAGCGCCTTCGGCACGGCGTACGCCGGTCCCATGAGCAGCTGCCATCCCGGATCTACCGCGCTCACCGCGTAGCTCCGGAGATAGGCCAGGGGCTCGTACCCGAGCGCATACGCCTTGTTCGCGGACATGAGGAGCACCGCCGCGGCACCGTCGGTGAGGGGTGAGGAATTGCCCGCCGTGACCGAGCCGTAGCGCCGGTCGAACACCGGCTTGAGCTTGGCCAGCGCCTCGAGCGACGTGTCGGCGCGGAGGCCGTTGTCCGCGTCGACGATGTCCTCCATCCCCGGTCCGCCCAGCCACGGCGCGATCTCCCCGGAGAGCCGCCCATCCGCGGCCGCGGCGACGGCCCGCTGGTGACTCTGCAGGGCCAGTCGGTCCTGCGCGTCGCGGCTGATCCCGTTCTCCTTTGCCATTTTCTCCGCCGACTGCCCCATGCTCTCGCCGGTGGAAGGCTCGGCGATCGCCGGAGTGACGGGCCGCAGATCTCTTGCGCGCGTCCTCGCCAGCGCGCCGAGGCGTGCGCCAAGCGTGCGCGCCTTGCCCGCCTCGACGAGGATCTGGCTGAAGCGCCTCGAGTGCAGTATGGGAATGTTGGAGAGCGACTCCACACCGCCCGCGACGATCGTATCGGCATGGCCGAGCGCGATCTGGTCGGCGGCGTTGGAAATGGTCTGACCAGAGGAGGCGCAGGCGCGGTTGAGCGTGTAGGCCGGGATGGTGGCGGGGAACTGTGGGAGGAGACTGACCTCGCGGGCCACGTTGGGCGTGAGCACCGAGGGCACCACCTGGCCGAAAATCACCTCATCGACTTCCCGGCCGTCGAGCTCGCTGTGGTAGAGCAGCTCCCGCGCGGCGTGACGAGCAAGTGCGACCGCGGAAACGTCGCGGAACACGGTGCCGCTCCTGGCGAACGGAGTGCGCAGGCCCGCGATGATCGCGACCCGCCGATCCGGCCGAGCGTCGTGCATGTTGCCCCGCGATGAGGATGAGTCGATCTTACCCGTTCCTGGCGAGGACACTCCCGATCGCTCTCCACCGCTCGGCGTCCACCGGCTCGAGCACTTCGCGACCATGCAGTACGCGGAGCGGACGCATGAGCCGGGCGAGCTCGCCCGGCTGGAGCAGATGGTCATCCGAAGTGGGACCCCAGCCGAGATCACGCTGGGCGGCGAGAAACGTTTCCATCATGAGGAGACCGCCGGCGGCGACGAGCCCGCGGACCTGTGGCAGCCTCGCCCGGTCAAGATAATTGAACGCCAGAACTGCATCAAAAGAGCCGAAGTCGGGCCACTGCACCTCGAGATCCACGATGCGCCATTCGATCGATAGACCCTTCCAGTCGGCGAGCTCTCGCGCCCTGGCCAGACGGGACTCGTCCCTGTCCACGCCGACCACCGTCGCGCCCAGCGCGGCGGCGGCGAGACTGTGCCGGCCTTCCCCGCACGCCAGGTCCAGCAATCGGGTCCCCGGGCCGAATCGATGAGCGTGCCAGGCGAACCAGGTGCTCGGCCGAGGGAGCTGCGGGGGGAGCGGCATGGTCACGGGGGACAATCCTCGGAAAGGGCCACACTGACGGAGATCGGCGCGGAGCCCGCTGATCTCCTCATCATCGGCGGCGGCATCACCGGAGCCGGCATCGCACGCGACGCCGCGATGCGCGGACTCCGCACGGTGCTCGTCGAACAGGGCGACATCGGCACCGGCACCAGCTCACACTCGAGCCGGCTCATTCACGGCGGCCTGCGTTATCTCGAGACCGGCGACATCCGCCTCGTGCTGGAGGCCAACCGCGAGCGCCGCATTCTCCTCCGCATCGCACCTCACCTCGTCTGGCCGCTGCCGTTCATCTTTCCGCTGCACCGCGGCGACCGGATCGCCCTCTGGCGGCTGGCCGCCGGCATGTGGGTGTACGACGCCCTCGCGCTGTTTCGCAATGTGCGACTGCACCGGATGCTGGGCAAGCGCGCCCTGCTCGAGGCCGAGCCGATGCTGCGCGAGCGCGGCCTCCTCGGCGGCGCACGATTCTACGACGCGCAGTGCGACGATGCCAGACTCGTGCTCGCAACGGCACGATCGGCGATCAGTCATGGGGCGCTGATCGCAAGCTACACGGCCGTGCGCGCGCTCGAGCGCACGGCGGGCCGCGTGGTCGGCGCCGAGCTGGAGGATGTACTCACCGGCGAGCGGACCGTAGTACGGGCCGGCGTCGTCGTCAACGCGACGGGCCCCTGGACCGACCAGGTGCGGCGCCTCGAGGATCCCGCCTCGGACCCGCTGCTCCAACCCACCAGGGGAGTGCATATCGTCGTCGATCGATCCCGCCTCGGCCATCGCGAGGCGATCATCTTCACCAGCCCGATCGACGGCCGGGTACTGTTCATCCTGCCCTGGGGCGACCTCTCCTACATCGGCACCACCGATACCGACAGCCAGGAGCCTCCCGGCCACCCCACGGCGTCCGAGGAGGATATCGTCTATCTCCTCCGGTCCGCCAACTCCCGATTCCCCAATGCCCGTCTGAGCGTCGAGGATATCCGCGTGACGTGGGCAGGACTGCGGCCGCTGCTGGCTGAGCGCGGGCGCGAGTCCCGACGATCGAGAGAGCACATCATCGTTCAGGGACTCGGCGGGATGATCACCGTGGCGGGAGGAAAGCTCACGACGTACCGCTCGATGGCCGTCGAGACAGTGGATCGAGCCATTCGGGAGCTGCGGTTCCGCGACGGTCGGCCACGCAAGGCGGAGGCGCGCACCGACGAGGAGCCCCTACCCGGCGGCGAGGCCGCCGATCTGGCCACGTTCCGCGAGCGCGGCCTCGAGCTCGGCCTCTCCGCCGATACTGTCGAGCACCTGCTTCGACACTATGGCACCGAATCGGCGGGCATCTGCAATCTCGCCGCCCGTGATCGCGGACTGATGCGCCGGCTCGCACCGCCCCACCCCGCCATCGAGGCCGAGGTCATCCATGCGGTGCGAAGAGAGCTGGCGCAACGGGTGGAGGATGTCCTGGTCAGGCGGATGCATCTGTACTACGAGCACCCGGGTCGCGGCACGGAGGCCGCGAACCGGGTGGCGGAATTGATGGGCGACGAGCTGGGATGGGACGGGGCGCGCGTCCACGCCGAGGCCGCGCGCTACCGCGAGTTCGCCGCCGCGGAGCGCTGACGCTAGAGCTGCTGGTCCACAACGGTCACGGTTCCCGACATGCCCGTGCCGCCGGCAACACCATGGTTGGCGCAATGGAAGTGGTACACGCCGGCGGACACAAAGGTGAAGGAATAAGTGTGCGGCCCGTCGGCGAGGTTGCCGCTCGTCTCCGGAATCGTTCCGATATCGGGTACGACGTTGTGCTGAAGACTCCCGTCGGGCCATACCCACTCCACCGTGCTCCCGACGGTCACGGTCACCTCGCTGGGCTCGAACCTGTTGCTGCCGCCATCCGGACCCAGGACGTTGATCACGACGGTCCCGCCAGGTGGCGGGACAGCATCGACCGCCTCGGCGGTGAACGCGAGCGGCGACCCGGAGGCATTGGTGACGGTTGCCGTCGCGGCCTTGGCGCCGACCGTGCTCCCGAGCGTCCAGGTCGTCGTCGCAAACCCATCGGGATCGCTGAGCGACGCCGTCGGATTGACGGATCCCTCACTCGTGAACCAGGCGACGCTCACGCCGCTGACCGGCTGGCCGTCACGGCTCGCGTACACCCTCAGGTCGTTACCCAGCTCGGTTCCTATGATGCCGGTCTGCTGGTCCCCGCTCTTGGTTGGTGCCTTCTCGATCTTCACCTGGGACAGGCTGGGCCCGTCGTCCCCATTGCAAGCCCCCGCCAGAGCAACCAGCGCGGCCACGCCGAGATAACGTCCGGTTTTCATCAACATGGGCTACTCCAAGGCTGGTTTCGCGCGAATTTCATGGGTCCCGATCCTTCTAGGACGATTCACCCCGTGTGAGTCGTACGCCAGCACCGCCCGCTACAGCGGGCCAGGCTCCGGGAGGACCACGATCGTGCCCGACATGCCGACCCCTCCGTTACCACCGTGCGCCATGCAGTGGTAGTGATACACTCCCGGGGACTGAAACTGGAAGCTGTGGAACTTCGGATACGCCGCCAGCGCCCCCGATTGCGGCGGCGAGTCGCCGTCGTCGGGCACGATGTTGTGGCCGCTGCTCCCCTCGGGCCAGAACCAGTTGACTCTCTCGCCCACGAAAATGGTGAGCTCGGCGGGCTCGAAGCGGTTGCCCCCCTCGCTCTGCACCAGCACCGTGTTCCGTCCCTTCGGGTCGGGCGTGGAGATTGCCGTGAACACGACGGCCGGACTGCTCCCTGTGCCGAGGGATGCGGTGGCCGCCTGCTGGGCGAGAATTTTCTGCAGCGTCCACCTCGCCGAGGAAATGCCGTTGGCATCGGTGACCGTCGAGAGCGCCGTAATCGACCCCTCGTAGGTGGCCCAGACAATCGGCACATCCGGCACGGGCAGGTCATCGCGAGTGACCACCACACGCAGCGCCCGCGCGAGCGTGGTGCCCGCCGGAGCTACCTGGGTGTCGCCACTCTCGGTGTCCGGCTTGGCAATCGTGAGCGCCGACGCGTCTGGGGCGCCGCGATCGTCGGCGCCGCAGCCCTGCAGCACGACGAGCGCCCCGAGACACACGGCCGGAAGAAGCATCGATCCTGGGTGCATATCCGGAGGAGACGTCCGTGCACGGACGAGTTGGACGCGTTGGCGGTACTCGTCCTGCCAACCGATAGCACGGCGGTTATCTTTCGCAGACCCCATTCCAGGGCCTTCGTCGTGGATCCAAATGTGTTCGAAACGGCCAACGCGGGCTTCGCGCAGGCCATGTATGAAGAGTTCCTGAAGGACCCCGCGACGGTCGGCCCCGACTGGCGCCGCCTCTTCGAGAGCGGCGTCGTCGGGGAGCGGCCGCCCGCGGTGAGAAATGGCGGCAGGGGAGCGGAAATGTCGGTCACCGCCGCGCGAAGCGAGTCAGCGGCGGCGGACGGTCTCCCAGCCGGAGTCGTGCCGATCAAGGGGCCCGCCGCCAAGCTGGTTGCCAACATGAACCTCAGCTTGACGGTGCCAACCGCCACGACGCTCCGGGTGCTTCCCGTCGGCGTGCTCGAGGAGCGGCGGAAGCGGGTCAACAAGGGCCTCGAGGCCGCCGGCCGCCCGTCGAAGATCTCCTATACTCATCTGATCGCTTTCGCGCTCGTTGAGGCGACCAGGCGGCATCCCGTAATGGGACACACCCTTGCGGTGCGGGACGGCACATCCTATCGCGTGGTGCCCGACGGGATCGCCCTCGGCCTGGCCGTGGACGTTCAGCGGAAAGACGGGAGCCGCGGGCTCGTGGTCCCCGTCATCAAGCGTGCGGACACGATGGACTTTGTCGCCTTCCACACCGCCTACGAAACGCTGGTGGAGAAGGCGCGGAGCAATCGCCTGCTGCCCGACGATTTCGCGGGCGCCACGATGTCGCTCACCAATCCCGGTGGGCTCGGCACGGTGGCGTCGGTGCCCCGGCTGATGGCCGGGCAGGGCAGCATCATCGCGGTCGGCGCCATCGGCTATCCGGCGGAGTTTTCCGGCGTGGCGGAGGAGAGGCTCAGGGAATTCGGCATCGGGAAAGTCATGTCGATCACGAGCACGTACGACCACCGCGTCATTCAGGGCGCGGAGTCGGGAACCTTCCTCGCCACGGTCGACCGGCTGCTTCAGGGCGACGAGGGATTCTACGAGCTCGTCGAGGAGAGCCTGCAGCTCTCCGCCGAGAGCTACCAGCTCGTCAAGGCGACGCCGGCGGCCAAGCGCGACGAGGCACCCGGTCCGGTCGCGCCCGATATGCTGTACCATGTGGCGGCGGCAATGGCGCTGGTCAAGGCGTTCCGCATGCACGGCCACCTCGCGGCGCATCTCGATCCGCTCGGCACGCCCCCCATCGGCGATCCTGCCCTCAATCCGGGTCCGCTCGGGCTCACGCCCGAAGTGATGGCCGCGATTCCCTCGAAGGCGCTTCGCATTGCCGTACCGGGGCGCACGCTCTCGGAGTCGCTCCCCTATCTCCAGACTACCTATTGCGGCACGATGGCCTACGAAATCGAGCACATCTCGACCCACGAAGAGCGGGTCTGGCTCAGGGAAAAGATCGAGAGCGGCACCTACCGTCAGCCAATCAGCGCCGCCGAGCAGCGGAAGCTGCTCAAGCGGCTCACCGACGTGCAGACGCTTGAACAGTTCCTCCACAAGGCATATCTCGGGCACAAGCGCTTCTCGATCGAAGGCGTGGACATGCTCGTGCCGATGCTCGATCTCACCATCGAGCACGCCGCCGATTCCGGCGCCCGCGACGTGGTGGTGGGCATGGCCCATCGCGGCCGGCTGAACGTCCTCGCGCACACCGTTGGCCGGCCATACGAGACGATCTTCGCCGAGTTCGAGGGCGGCCGGCATGTCGAGTCCGGCCAGCTTACGCCCGAAGGCGGTACGGGAGACGTGAAGTACCACCACGGCGCGGAGGGCGCCTACGTCACCGGCAAGGGCAAGGCGATCAGCGTGACGCTCTGCCCCAACCCCAGTCACCTCGAGTTCGTGGCGCCAGTGGTCGACGGCCGCGCCCGTGCCCGGCAGACGCAGCGCCGCGGCCGCGACGCTCACCACGATCCGAGCGCCGCGCTTCCGGTCACGATCCACGGCGACGCAGCATTCGCGGGGCAGGGCGTCGTCGCCGAGACGCTCAACCTCGGCGCGCTCAAGGGATATCGCACCGGTGGCACACTGCACATCATCACCAACAACCAGGTCGGCTTTACCACCGACATGGACGACGCGCGGTCGACACGGTATGCCTCCGACCTCGCCAAGGGGTTCGACATCCCGATCGTCCACGTCAATGCCGACGACCCCGAGGCCTGTCTCTCGGCGGTGCGACTGGCAATGGCGTACCGCGACAAGTTCCATCAGGACGCGCTCATCGACCTCGTGGGCTACCGACGGCACGGACACAACGAGGGGGACGAGCCGTCGTACACCCAGCCGGTGATGTACGAGCGGATCAAGAAGCTTCCGCCGGTGCGGGATCGGTACGCCCGCGTCTTGATCGACCAGGGCGTGCTTACGGCCGAAGAGGCCGAACGCGAGGCGACGGAGGCCTACCAGCGGCTGGTGGACATCCAGCAGGGATTCAAGGCGAGCGCCAACAAGGGAAGGCCGCTGGAGCCGCAGCACAAGCTGGCCGGAGCAGGACAGGAAGTGGACACGGCACTTACGCCGGAATTCCTGGTGGCGCTCAACGAACAGCTCCTGAGCTGGCCCGAGGGCTTCACCGTGCATCCGAAGCTTCGCAAGCAGCTCGAACGGCGCCGGGTAGCACTCGGCCCCGATGGCGGCATCGACTGGGCGCACGCCGAGGCGCTCGCCCTCGCCTCTCTCCTCACCGAGGGCGTGCCGGTCCGGCTCACCGGCCAGGACACCGAACGCGGCACTTTCAGCCAGCGCCATCTCGTGCTCCACGACGCCGTCACCGGCGAGATCTTCACGCCCATTCAGCGGCTTCCGAGCGCATTGGCCCCCATGGAGCTGCACAACAGCCCGCTCTCGGAGCTCGCGACCCTCGGATTCGAGTATGGGTACAGCGCCGCGGCACCCGAAGCGCTGGTGCTCTGGGAGGCACAGTTTGGCGACTTCATCAACGGTGCCCAGGTGATCGTCGACCAGTTCCTCGCCTCGGGGCTCTCCAAGTGGGGATTGACCACACGGCTCACCCTGCTGCTGCCCCACGGCTACGAAGGCCAGGGGCCGGAGCACTCCAGCGCTCGTCTGGAGCGATTTCTACAGCTCGCTGCCGAAGGCAACCTCCGGGTCGCCAATCCGACCACGTCGGCCCAGTACTTCCATCTCCTCAGGCGCCAGGCCCGCCGCACCCGTCAGCGGCCGCTCGTGATCATGACGCCCAAGAGTCTCCTGCGTCTGCCGCAGGCCGGCTCCCGGCTCGAGGATCTCACCGGTGCCCGGTGGCAGCCCCTGATCGATGATGCGTCGGTAGCCGGGCACGCCGAGGATGTCTCGAGAGTGGTGCTCTGCAGCGGGAAGATCTACTACGAGCTCATGGCCGAGGCCGAAAAGGCGGGCGCTCGACGCCCGGCCATCATCAGGCTCGAGCAGCTCTATTCGTTCCCGTGGCCCGAGGCGAGGGAGATGCTGGCCCGATACAAGAACATGAAGGAGCTGGTCTGGGTACAGGAGGAGCCACGCAACATGGGCGCCTGGTCGTACGTCGAGGACAAGCTGTCGGAGCTGGCCGAAGGCACCCAGGTGACCTATGTGGGACGGCCCGAGCGCGCGAGCCCGGCCGAGGGCTATCCGGCCGCCCACACGGCGGAACAGCGGAGAATCCTGCGAACTGCCATCGGCCTGGCGGAGAGCTGACCGGAATGGTGGAAATCAAAAGGGGCGGCCGACTTGGCCGCCCCTTTTCTTCGTCCCACCTGGCGCGAATAGCGCTCAGGCCTCCCGCGGGAGCATCGGCCGCTCGGAAGCTTGTCTGGCAAGCTCCTTCAAAGGCTCGGAGAGATGCTCTCCGTAGTGCAGGAGGAAAACGCCGCGGGCGCGTTTCTGCATCAGAAAGGCGACCAGCGGGGTATCGGCCTTCGCCGCGTTGCACTCTCTGCAGGCCAGGACCAGATTGTCCGGACGGTCATACGCCGTTTGTCCACGGCGGGGCCGGACATGGTCGAGTGTAATGATCTCTGGCGAGGTTTCATTGCCGCAATAAGCGCAAACTGAGCCATGAAGACCCAGAAGCCAATCGCGGTGAGACTGCATAGAGCGGCCTGGTGAACGGCGAAAGCTGGGGACGGAAACTGCGGATCGATTGCGTGATCTGCGTGCCACAAAAATCCATGTTGAGGGTGAAATGATGGTCTGCCGGGCAGACCGACTCCGTGAACCCCATGAATATAGCAAGTTTAGCGCCAGGATGACAGGTTCGGCCCCCCTGACCGGCCTTCTGCTCGCGCTGGCCGTCTCAGCGTGCTCGGGCCCCCCGGCCGCCCAGGAAGCGGGCGCCCGGCGGGCAATCGAGGCGACCGTCACTCGGTACGTGGATGCCTCCAACCGCGGGGACGCCGACGCGCTGATGGAGATGTACACGGAAGACGCCCTGCTCCTGCCGCCCGATCATCAGCCGATCGAGGGGCGCCAGGCCATCGGGGAGTTCTGGCGCCTGGGCACCGACCAGGGGCTCGAGGTGAGCACCATTCGGCTGGATACGGACGGCCAGATCGGCTATCTGGTCGGCCGGTACCGCCTGCCAGCCACCGATGACGAGCCGGCCGATTCGGGGAAATACGTGATGTGTCTCAAGCGTCAGGCCGACGGGGCGTGGAAACTCACCGCCGACATCTGGAACAGCAGTACCGATGATGAGACGGACGATTCACCGTCGATTACGGAGCCGCGGAGCGTTTCTCGAGCGCCGGTGCGTCGATACGATGCCCCGACTCCAGCAGAAACCCCCAGCGAGGCTGGTACGGGTGCACCTCGGTGGTTGGACCGCCCTGCCTGACGAGCGGATGATCGTCGTTGGCCCAGCTGAAAATGCCCCCCTGGAGATTCTGCACGTTGGTATAGCCCTGGGCCGCCAGCCAATGCGCCACCCGGGCGCCCCGATATCCCACCGACGAATAGACGGCGATCGGGACGCTCTCGGGCAGCCCCTTGAGGGGGCGGAGGAGCGGGCGGTAGGGATCGATTCGCGTGGCATCGGGGAGGTGGCTGACGTCGAACTCGGTCTCGGTCCGCGCATCGAGCACCACCGGCTGCTGGCGCAGGCTGTCGGCCCGCCAGCTCGCAAGCTCTGCGGATTTGACCCAGCGGATTTCCGGGAACTTGCCTGCGGTCTTCCGCTGGATGACCGAGAAGGCGATGGGACGCCCCGCGAAGAACGCCACGCCGGCGAGGATCAGCAGCAGCGCCACGACCACGATCGCGAAGATCCTGAGGCCGTTCGATGACGATTCCTCCTCGCGATGCCGCTTCCAGCGCCCCTCGGATCCTTCGTCTTCCGGCGGATCGAATGTCACGGCAGCCTCCTCGGAATGTCCTCTTCACGTTCGACCCCTCATGGCCGGACGTCAAGCCGGGCCGGCCGTCGCGATCAGCCGGCGAGCGCCGTGAGGCCCATCCTGAACCCGTAGTTGCGCAACGCTACGGCGTGCCGCTCCACGCCCGCGCCACCGATCACGGCGAGGGTGCCGGGAGGAAGGGTGACCGGAAGCGCCGCAAGCGAGGGAAGACTGGCGCGGACCAGCGCCTGGTCGCTCGCGCTCAATGCGACTGCTCGGGGCGCGAGCTTCCAGGCCGCCTCGGCCACCTGTTCCACCGGCAGACTGGCGCCGAGGTAATGGATGTTCCAGCCTCGCTCCTGAAGGCCGGCCAGCGTGCAGAGGAAGCCCCACTCATGGTGCTCCCCCGGAATACAGCCCCCGAGGAGGAGGGGCTCACCGCCACGGTTGAGGCGCAGCCCCCCCTTGAGCGCGTGCACCACCACCTCACTCGCCAGGTGCTCGGCGGCAATCGGGAGCTTGCCGAGTGCCCACCGGTCGCCAATGGCCTGGGCGAGGGGAAGCGCCACTTCCTCCCCGAACCGGCGGAGCCCGCGCAGCGTCAGCTGCTCCGCCACCAACGTCTCCAGCCGGTCCCGATCGAGCTCGCGGACCGCCTCCAGTAGCGCTCCGCCCGTCGTGTCCCCAGGCCGTCGAGACTCCGCCCGCGCGAGGACTTCCTCCCGAGGCCGCACAGCGAGATCGCCGATCCGCTCGCCCTCTCCGATCAGGCGGGCAAAGGCCCGCAGCAGCGCCACCTGCTCGCGTGAATAGCCGCGATAGCCGTTAGGCATTCGAAGCGGGCGCACCACTTCGTATCGCCGCTCCCACGCGCGAAGCCGGGCAGCGGCAAGGCCGGTGAGCTGGGCGACCTCGTGGATCTCGTAAAGCCTCATTCGTTGAGGCCCAAATTATATGTTACGCGGCAGCGGCGACAGGAGTCTGGCGCGCGGGGGCCGGCGGCAGCAACATGTTTCCATCGGTACGATCGTCCGCCTTCGGAAACAGGAGCCGTCATGCGCCGCATAGTTCCCGTCAATCCGGATCTGGCTCTGCTCGTGCTTCGCGTCCTGCTCGCCGCGGTGATGCTGGCGCACGGACTGTCGAAGATCAGCAACTTCAGCGGCATCGTCGGTGGCTTCGGCGGGATGGGTGTCCCGGCGCCGGCGCTCGCGGCGACGTACGCAACCGTGGCCGAGGTCGGTGGGGGTGTGCTCATCCTGCTGGGCGTTGCGGTCGACATCGCCGGACTCCTGATCGCGATCGACATGCTCGGGGCGATCGTATTCGTACACTTCAAGAACGGCTTCACCGGCCAGGGCGGCTGGGAGTTTCCCGCGGCCATGCTGAGTATCGCCGTGGCCCTGACGCTGACGGGCCCGGGCGCCTATTCGGTGGGCGGGCGAAAGTAGCCTCGCACGTCTGCCCGGCGGGAGGCCGCGCGGTTATCTTCCCGGCGAAATTTCTCCCGTTCTACCTCGGTGCGGATTCGGCGCTCGAAAGGAGTTCCGTCTGACGGCAGAGAGCACTCGCACCCGACACCGGCGCCCGGAAGAACCCATCTCGACACACGGACCAGAAGCGATACCCGAGCAGCTCGACTGGCGCTGCATCAATTCGATTCGCGCGCTGGCGATGGACGCCGTCGAGCAGGCACAGTCGGGGCACCCCGGCACCCCCATGGCGCTGGCGCCTGCGGGGTACCTGCTCTGGCACCGCTTTCTTCGCCATAACCCGCGCAACCCCGACTGGCCCGATCGCGACCGCTTCGTACTCTCTTGCGGGCACGCGTCGATGCTGCTCTATGCCTTGCTCCACCTCTCCGGCTACGACCTCTCTCTCGATGACCTCAAGGCGTTCAGACAGTGGGGCTCGAAAACGCCGGGTCACCCCGAGCGCGGCCACACAGCGGGTGTCGAGACCACCACCGGTCCATTGGGCCAGGGCGTGGGGAACGCCGTGGGGATGGCCATCGCCGAACGATTGCTGGCCGACCGGTTCAACCGGCCCGGGCACCAGATCGTGGACCACCGCACCTGGGTCTTCGCGAGTGATGGCGATCTCATGGAAGGCGTCGCGAGCGAGGCGGCCTCGATTGCCGGACACCTTCGCCTCGGCAAGCTGACGCTGATCTACGACGATAATCACATCACCATCGATGGCGACACCGCGCTCAGCTTCTCCGAAAACGTCCAGGGGCGCTTCGAGGCCTACGGCTGGCACGTGGTGCGCGTCGCCGATGGCAACGATCTGGCCGCCATTTCCGCGGCACTCGACGCCTCGATCCGGGAGACGGCGCGGCCCACGCTCATCGTGCTCCGGACTCACATCGCCGACCCCGCGCCGACGAAGCGCGGCACCGCTGAGGCGCACGGCGCACCGCTGGGCGCCGAGGAAATCCGGAAGACAAAGGAGATCATGGGCTGGCCTGTCGAGCCTCGATTCTTCGTGCCCGACGACGCCCGGGAACACTGGCGGGCATCGGTCGAACGCGGCGCGAGCCTCGAGGCCGCGTGGCGGCAACGGTTCGCGGACTACTCGGCGGCCCACCCCGAGACGGCCGCGGAGCTCGAGCGGTGGCTGAGCGGCCGCTTGCCGGAGGGGTGGGAGCGCGCCCTGGCGGGACTCGGCCCCACCAATGGGGCGCTGGCCACGAGGCAGGCCTCGGGGCTGGCGCTGCAGGCGCTTGCCACCGCGGTGCCGAACCTCGTGGGCGGCTCCGCCGATCTCGGCGGAAGCACCGGCACGACGCTCACGCAGGGCGGCACCTTCGGCCCGACGACGAGCGGCCGAACCTTTCACTGGGGTGTGCGCGAGCACGGCATGGCCGCGTGCCTCAACGGCATCACCGCCCATGGCGGCCTCCGTGTGTTCGGCAGCACCTTCCTCGTCTTCTCAGACTACATGAAGCCGGCCATCCGCCTCGCGGCCATCATGAGACTGCCCGTGATCTACATCGGCACGCACGACTCGATCGGAGTCGGCGAAGATGGTCCCACACATCAGCCGGTCGAGCATCTGGCCATGCTCCGCGCGATTCCCAATGTGGTCGTGCTCCGGCCGGCCGACGCGACGGAGACCATCGAGGCGTGGCGCGCAGCAATGAATCGCATCGATGGACCCACGGTCCTCGTGCTCACCCGCCAGAAGGTGCCGGTGCTCGACCGCGCGACGCTCGCCCAGGCCGGCGGCGTGGCTCACGGAGCCTACGTGCTGTCGGATCCTCCGGGTGGCACTCCGCAGGCAATACTGATCGCCACCGGCTCCGAGGTACAGGTGGCGCTCGGCGCCGCCAGGTTGCTCCAGGCCGATCGCGTGCGGGTGCGGGTGGTATCCATGCCCTCATGGGAGATGTTTGCGGCCCAGTCCGAGGCCTATCGGGAGAGCGTACTGCCCCTGTCCGTCCGGGTACGGGTCGGCATCGAGGCGGGCTCATCGTTCGGGTGGGAACGGTGGATCACGGACGGGGGGGCAATGGTGAGCATGAGCGGGTTCGGCGCCTCGGCGCCCGGCGATCGCCTCTTCGAGGAATTCAACTTCACCGCCGACCGGGCGGCCACGCTGGTACGCGGGCTCCTGGCCGCGAGGACCGCATGAATCCCCTGCTCCGACTTGGCGAGCTGGGCCAGAGCCCATGGTACGACTACATCACGCGCGATCTCCTCGAGACGGGGGAGCTGGCCCGGCTCATTCGTGAAGATGGATTGCGGGGCATGACCTCCAACCCCACCATCTTCGAGAAGGCGATCGCCGGAAGCCGGCTGTACGACGACGATATCCGCGCGCTCACCGATGCCGGCAGGAACGCGGCGGAAATCTTCGAGGCGCTCGCCGTGGCCGACGTGCGCTCGGCGTGCGATCTCTTTTCGCCGGTGTTCGAGTCGAGCGGTGGCGGCGACGGGCTGGTGTCGCTCGAGGTGGCGCCCTCGCTTGCGG